>JAKORH010000292.1 GCA_029777935.1 Pseudomonadota bacterium | reverse complement strand
CGTGGCGGCCGACCATCACGTTCTCCAGCGCGGTCATCTCCGGAAACAGGCGGATGTTCTGGAACGTGCGCGCGATGCCGGCCTCGGCGACCCGGTGCGGCTCGCTCGGCGAATACGGCTTGCTGTCGAGTTCGAACGTGCCGGTGTCGGGCTGGTACAGCCCGGTGATCACGTTGAAGAAGGTCGTCTTGCCGGCGCCATTGGGTCCGATCAGGCCGTAGATCTGACCGCGCAGGATCCTGAGGCCGACCTCGGACAGCGCCTGCAAGCCGCCGAAGCGCTTGTTGACGGACTGCACGTTGAGGATCGTGTCGGTCATCTTGGCCGCGCAGCGCTCGAAACTCCCCTTTCCGTCGAGGAGAGGGGCGGGGGTGAGGATGGGGCCTTCATCGCGCGCTCCATTCGGAACCTGTCGGTTCTCATGCCGTCTGCGGTTTGCCCGCCCGCGCGGCCGGGTTCACGCCGTGTTCGGGCGCGGGCCACAGCCCCTTGGGCCGGTACAGCATGATGACCACCATCGCCAGCCCGTAAAGCAGCATGCGCAGCACCTCGGCGTCGACCAGCACCTTGCCGAACAATTGCTCCTGCACCGGCACCACCGTGTGCCGCAGCAGCTCCGGGAACATCGACAGCAGTATCGCGCCCAGGATCACGCCGGGGATGTGGCCGAGCCCGCCCAGCACGACCATCGCCAGCACGATGATCGATTCCATCAGCGAGAACGACTCGGGTGACACGAAGCCCTGGAATGCCGCGAACATCGCGCCCGAGACGCCGCCGAACGTGGCGCCGAGCGCGAACGCGAGCAGCTTGACGTTGCGAACGTTGACGCCCATCGCCTTGGCCGCGATGTCGTCCTCGCGGATCGCCATCCAGGCGCGTCCCAGCCGCGAGTCCTGCAGCCGGATGCAGATCACGATCGCCAGGATCGTCAGCACGAGGAACAGGTAGTAGTACATGTACACCGACGGCAGCGACAGGCCGAGCAGCGTCTGCGTCTTGGAGAAGTTGACGCCGAAGATCCTGACCGGATCGATCAGCGTGATGCCCTGCGGCCCGTTGGTGAAGTTCAGCGGCGCGTTCAGGTTGTTCAGGAAGATGCGGATGATCTCGCCGAACCCGAGCGTGACGATCGCCAGGTAGTCGCCGCGCAGCTTCAGCACCGGCGCGCCGAGCACCACGCCGAAGAACGCGGCCAGCGCCGCGCCGAGCGGGATCGACAGCCAGACCGAGTTGTGCAGCCCCTGCGGGAAGATCGCGGCCAGCGTCTCGAAGTTGCTGGTCAGGTGCGGCGAGGCGAGCAGCGCGTACATGTAGGCGCCGACCGCGTAGAACGCGATGTACCCCAGGTCGAGCAGGCCGGCGAACCCCACCACGATGTTCAGCCCGAGCGCGAGCATCACGTACAGCGCGGCGAACGCCAGCGCCCGTACCCAGGCATTGCCGAAATAGCCGGCGGCGAACGGCAGCACCACCAGCACAGCGCCGACCACGAACGTTGCCGCGAACGCGGCCATCGGCTTGTCGCGCAGGCTGGGAAAGAACAGCGTCATGGCGTACTCCACCTGACCGCGCACGACATCAGTCGGGCGCGGTCCAAAGAACTTCCCCTCTCCTGGTGGGAGACGGGGATGGAGAGGGGGAAGGGGTGAGGGAAGCGGCGCATCACAGCCGCTCCTACGCGCGGTCGGCGACGCGCTCGCCTAGCAGGCCCGACGGTCGCAGGATCAGCACCAGGCACAGCACGATGAACGCGAACACGTCCTGGTAGTTCGAGCCGAGGATGCCGCCGGTGAGCTGTCCGATGTAGCCGGCGCCGAGCGCCTCGATCAAGCCGAGCAGGATGCCGCCGACCATCGCGCCGGGGATGTTGCCGATGCCGCCCAGCACGGCGGCGGTGAACGCCTTCAGCCCGGGGATGAAGCCCATGTAGAAGTGCACGACCGAGTAGGTCGCCGCGATCATCACGCCCGCGACCGCGGCGAGCGCGGCGCCGATCGCGAAGGTCAGCGCGATCACGTAGTTCGGGTTCACGCCCATCAGGCCCGCCACGCGCGGGTTCTCGGCGGTCGCGCGCATCGCGCGGCCGAGCCGGGTGCGGTTCACCAGCAGCATCAGCGCGAACATGATCACGGCCGAAAGCACGATCACGAGGATCTTGGTCACGGTGATCGTCGCGCCGAGGAAGTTGATCGGGTCCGACGGCAGCAGCGACGGGAACGTCAGGTAGTTGCGGCCCCAGATCATCATCGCCAGCGTCTGCAGCGTGATCGACACTCCGATCGCCGTGATCAGGGGCGCCAGCCGCGGCGCGTTGCGCAGCGGCCGGTACGCGACGCGCTCGATGATCAGGCTCACGATCACGCACACCGGAATCGCCGTCGCAGTGCCCGCGATCAGCAGCAGCCAGCCCGGCGCGTTCGGGAACTGCGCCTGCAGCAGCGCGATGGTCGTCAGCGCCGTCATCGCCCCGATCATCAGCACCTCGCCGTGCGCGAAATTGATCAGGTTCAGGATGCCGTACACCATCGTGTAGCCGAGCGCGATCAGCGAGTACAGGCTGCCGAGTACCAGGCCATTGAAGATCTGCTGCAGGAGGGTGTCCATGGGCCCCTTTTTCCGCCGCGGAGGGTGGTGAGCTGCGCGCGACCGCGCATCCTATCAAGTCGCGATGCCGCGGCGCAGCCTGTCATGAAAAACGGCACCCGCGGGTGCCGTTCTTCCCCTTTCGATCGTCCCGTCCGTCTAGCGCGAGGTCGACAAATAATCGAGCTTGCCGTCCTTGACCTTGAACAGCGAGATGGCGCCGTTCTTGATGTCGCCCTTCGGGTCGAACTGGATCTGGCCGGTCAGGCCCGCGTAGTCGGTGGCGGGCATCGCGGCGGTGATCGACGCGCGGTCGGCCTTGCCGGCGCGCTTGATCGCCTCGGCGATCACGTACACGGCGTCGTAGCTGTACGGCGAGTAGACCTGAACGTCGGTGCCGAAGCGGGCCTTGTACTTGGACTTGAATTCCTCGCCCTTGGCGAGCTTCTCGACCGCCTCGCCTGCCATCGAGCAGGTGAGGATCCCCGCCGCGTCGCCCGCCAGCTTGATGAACTCGGGCGAGCACACGCCGTCGCCCGCCAGCAGATGCGCCTTGATGCCGAGCTGTTTCATCTGCTTGGCCATCGGGCCCGCTGTGGCGTCCATGCCGCCGTACATCAGGACGTCGGGCCTGGTGGCGCGAATCTTGGTCAGGATCGCGCTGAAGTCGGTCGTCTTGTCGGTCGCGAATTCGCGCGCGACGACCTTCAGGCCCTTTTCCTTCGCGACTCTCTCGACCACGTCGGCCAGGCCCTGGCCATAGGCGGTGCGGTCATCGACGATCGCGATCGTCTTGGCCTTCATCTCGGTAGCCGCGTAGTTGGCGAGCACCGAGCCCTGCTGGTTGTCGTTGGCGACCACGCGGAAGGTGGTCTTGAAGCCCTGCTCGGTGTACTTGGGGTTGGTCGCCGACGGCGAGATCTGCGACATGTTGGCGTCGGCGTAGATCTTCGACGCCGGGATCGACGTGCCCGAGTTCAGGTGACCGACGATGGCGACCGCGCCCGAGTCGACGATCTTCTGCGCGGCGATCGTGCCTTCCTTCGGGTCCGCCTTGTCGTCCTCGGCGACCAGTTCGAGCTTGTAAGTCGTGCCGCCGGCCTTGATGCCGCCGGCCGCGTTGATCTCTTCGACTGCCAGACGAGCGCCGTTCTCGTTGTCCTTGCCCAGGTGCGCGATCGCCCCGGTCAGCGGCGCAACGTGCCCGATCTTGACCACCGTTTCGGCCGGCGCCGCGGGCTTGGCGGCTTCAGCTTCCTTCCTGGCCGGCTCTTCCTTCTTGCTGCAGGCCGCCAGCGCGACCGCAAGTGCGATCGCCAGCGGTGCCAGCTTGATCATCCTCGTCATGAACACTTCTCCTCGACGCTGCGTCCGTCACGTAACCCGCGCGAAGTCCGGCGGCAGGCGTTGCGGGCTGGCCCGGCCGCGAAAGCGCGGGATTTTACGCGCGGCCGATCGCACAGCAACAAGCGCCGCGCCCGAAAAGCAACGGGGCGCCTCAGCGCCCCGTAGAAGTCCGTAGCGCCGGTCCGTCTGCGGGCCGGCGCCATCCGGTCACTTCAAGCTCAGAATCCACTTGACCAGCGACTGCGCCTCGGCCTCGCTGACCTGCGGATTGGCTGGCATCGGAACCTGTCCCCAGACGCCGACGCCTCCTTCCCGGACCTTCTTCGCCAGCCGATTCACCGCATCCTTGTCGTTGGCGTACTTGGCAGCGACGTCCTTGTAGGCGGGACCGACGAGTTTCTTGTCGACCGCATGGCAGGCCAGGCAGTTCTTGGCCTTGGCGAGATCCATCTGGGCAAACGCGGCGCCGCTGGCGAGGGTCAATCCCGCGGCCAGAACCACAGCAAGCTGCTTCTTCATCGACTGCTCCGTTCTCCTGGGGGTCATCCGTTGGGCTGCAAGTCTAACGGGTTAGTCTGAGAGGCGTTGACGCGGGTTGCGGCTGCGGGCCTATAGTTCACCCGGGTATTCGCAACGCGGACCGCGCCCGATGTGGCTGCTGATCTTCGCCTTCCTGCTGCTTGTCCTGAAGCTGCTCGGCTTCCCGTCCCAGATGGACGAGTTGTCCTGGTGGTGGATCGCCGCTCCGTTCGCGGTCGCTTTCATCTGGTTCGAATTCATCGAGAAGCGGCTCGGCCTCGACAAGAAGAAGGCGTTCGATGAACTGCAGCGCACGAAACAGGCGCGCATCAAGCGGGCGCTGGAGCGCAACAAGGCCCGCGTTCGCCGCTAACGGCGTTCAGAACAGTTTCTCGTCCGTGATCGCGCCCTTGCTCGCGGTCGACGTGAGCTTCGCGAACTTCGCCAGCACGCCGCGGGTGTAGCGCGGCGACGGTTGCTGCCACGCGGCGCGGCGGCGCGCCAGTTCCTCGTCCGGCACGTTCAACTGCAGCAGCAGCTTGTGCGCATCGATCGTGATCGAGTCGCCTTCGCGGATCAGCGCGATGTTGCCGCCGACGAAGGCCTCCGGTGCCACGTGGCCGACCACCATGCCCCAAGTGCCGCCGGAGAAGCGGCCGTCGGTGATCAGGCCCACGCTTTCGCCGAGCCCCTTGCCGATGATCGCCGACGTGGGGCTGAGCATCTCGCGCATGCCCGGCCCGCCCTTCGGACCCTCGTAGCGGATCACGACCACGTCGCCCGGCTTGATGCGGTCGGCGAGGATCGCCTCCATCGCCGCGTCCTCGGAATCGAACACGCGCGCCGGCCCGGTGATCACCGGGTGCTTCAGTCCGGTGATCTTGGCCACGCAGCCTTCCTGCGCGAGGTTGCCCTTCAGGATCGCGAGATGGCCTTGCGCGTACATCGGCCGGCCGAACGGCCGGATCACGTCCTGGTCCGGTCTGGGCTCGGCCGGAACGTCCTTCAGCGTTTCGGCCATCGTCTTGCCGGTGATCGTCATGCAGTCGCCGTGCAGCAGGCCGTTGGCGAGCAGGATCTTCAGCACCTGCGGGATGCCGCCCGCGCGGTGCAGGTCGGTCGCGACGTATCGGCCCGACGGCTTCAGGTCGCACAGCACCGGCACCTTGCGGCGCACGCGCTCGAAATCGTCGATCGTCCACTCGATGCCGGCCGCGTGCGCGATCGCGAGGTAGTGCAGCACCGCGTTGGTCGAGCCGCCCACCGCCATGATCAGGCTGACCGCGTTCTCGATCGACTTGCGCGTGATGATGTCCGAAGGCCTGAGGTTCTTCCTGATCGCCTCGACCAGCACGCGCGCCGCCGCGGCGGTGGAGTCGACTTTCTCCTGGTCGGGATTGGCCTGTGTCGACGAGTACGGCAGGCTCATGCCGAGCGCCTCGAATGACGAGCTCATCGTGTTGGCGGTGTACATGCCGCCGCACGAGCCGGAGCCGGGAATGCAGCGCCGTTCGATTTCCTTGAAGTCGGTTTCCGACAGCCGACCGGCGGTGAATTCGCCGACCGCCTCGAAGGCGGACACGATCGTCAGGTCGCGGCCCTTGTAATTGCCGGGCTTGACCGTGCCGCCGTAGACGTAGACCGCCGGGACATTGCAGCGCGCGATGGCGATCAAGCCGCCCGGCATGTTCTTGTCGCAGCCGCCGATCACGATCACGCCGTCCATCCATTGGCCGTTGACGCAGGTCTCGATGCAGTCGGCGATCACCTCGCGGCTGACGAGCGAATACTTCATGCCCTCGGTGCCCATCGCGATGCCGTCGGACACCGTCGGCGTGCCGAACACCTGCGAGTTCGAGCCGCAGCGCGCGATCTCTTCGACCGCGGCGTCGACCAGCCGCTGCAGGCCCGAGTTGCACGGCGTGATCGTCGAATGCGCGTTGGACACGCCGACCATCGGCTTGTCGAAGTCGGTGTCCTTGTAGCCCATCGCGTAGTACATCGCGCGATTGGCCGACCGCGCCACGCCTTGCGTGACGTGTTTGGAGCGTTCGTTGTTGGGCATCGTCGTCGTGTCGGGCGTCGGGCGTCCGGCGTCGAGGCCGGACAGCGCAACGCGCGAACGTGCTGTTGGTTAGACTCGGACGCCATTCTATTGCGTGTGCGGCAATCCAGCTGCATGAGCGCCCGACACGAACGCCCGACACGACGATGCTGATCCACCCCGACTTCAACCCCATCGCCTTCAGCATCGGCCCGCTGGCGGTGCGGTGGTACGGGCTGATGTACCTGGTCGGGTTCGTGCTGTTCATGCTGCTGGGACGCCTTCGCACGAAGGACGCGTGGCGCGGCATGAGCAAGCAGGACGTCGACGACCTGCTGTTCTACGGCGTGCTGGGCGTGATCCTCGGCGGGCGGCTCGGCTACGTGCTGTTCTACAAGCCGGCGTACTACTTCGCGCATCCGCTCGAGATCCTGATGGTTTGGCACGGCGGCATGGCCTCGCACGGCGGCATCATCGGCGTGATCATCGTGATGTGGCTGTTCGCGAAGAGCCGCGGCAAGGCGTTCTTCCAGGTCGCAGACTTCGTCGCGCCGCTGGTGCCGCTGGGACTCGGGGCGGGCCGGATCGGCAACTTCATCAACGGCGAGCTGTGGGGCCGGCCCGCCGATCCCCACGTGTGGCCGTGGGCGATGATCTTCCCGCAGACCGGCGACAACGTGCCGCGCCATCCGTCGCAGCTATACGAGTTCGCGCTCGAGGGCGTGCTGCTGTTCGCGATCCTGTGGCTGCTGTCGCGCCGCCCGCGACCGCGCGGCGTGGTGGCGAGCGCGTTCCTGATCGCCTACGGCGTGCTGCGCTTCATCGTGGAGTTCGCGCGCGAGCCCGACAGCTTCCTCGGCTTTCTCGCGCTGCATCTGACGATGGGGCAGTGGCTGTCGATTCCGATGGTTGTGATCGGCGCCGGAATGATGGTCTACTTCACCCGTCCGCGCGCGCGTTCCTGACCGCGCGCGCCACGCCGTCATGAAGAACGAGAACCTCTATGCGTTGATCGAAGCGCGGCTGCCGCGCGATCTGGCGTCGCCCTGCATCGAGACGGCCGAGGGGCTCGTCTATTCGTGGCGCGATCTGCATTTTGCCTCGGCGCGCATCGCGGGCTGGTTCGCATCGCTCGGGCTGGCACGCGATGCGCGCGTGCTGGCGCAGGTGGAGAAGTCGCCCGAGGCGCTGATGCTGTATCTGGCCACGCTGCGTGCGGGCCTGGTGTACGTGCCGCTGAACACCGCGTACCGGAAGGCCGAGCTCGAGTACTTCATCGGCGACGCGCGACCATCGGTGGTCGTGTGCCCGCCGGGGCGCGAACGCGAGATCGGCGTGCTCGCCGCCGCCGCGGACTGCGCGCACGTGATGACGCTGGGAGAGCAGCGCGACGGCTCGCTGCTCGAAGCGGCGGCACCGTTTCCCGACGCCTTCGCGACCGTGCCGCGCACCGCGGCCGAGCTGGCCGCGATCGTGTACACGTCGGGCACGACCGGCCGCAGCAAGGGTGCGCTGCTGTCGCACGGCAACCTGTCGTCCAACGCGCTGACGCTCGACGAGTTCTGGGGCTTCAAGGAGGAGCGCGACGCCGGCGGCCACGACGTGCTGCTGCACGCACTGCCGCTGTTCCACGTGCACGGCCTGTTCGTCGCGTCGCATGCGGCGCTGCTGGCGGGCGCGCAGATGCTCTTCCTGCCGAAGTTCGACGCGAAGCAGGTGCTCGGCGTTCTGCCGCGCGCGACCGTGATGATGGGCGTGCCGACCTACTACACGCGCCTGCTCGCCGAGCCGTCGTTCGACCGGCACGTGTGCCGCAACATGCGGCTGTTCATCTCCGGCTCCGCGCCGCTGCTGACCGAGACATTCGAAGAGTTCCGGCGCCGCTGCGGCCACACGATCCTCGAGCGCTACGGCATGTCGGAAACGGTCATGCTGGCGTCGAACCCGTACTTCGGCACGCCGCGCGACCGCATCGGCGGCACGGTCGGCATGCCGCTGCCGGGCATCGCGGTGCGCGTGGTGCGCGATGACGGTTCGCGCTGCCCGACCGGCGAGATCGGCAATGTCCAGGTCAAGGGTCCGAACGTGTTCTCCGGCTACTGGCGCATGCCGGAGAAGACCGCCGAGGAGTTCACGGCCGACGGTTTCTTCAGGACCGGCGATGTGGGGCACTTCGGCCCGTCCAATCCGCAGGAGCGCAAGCCCGCCAACTACCTGACGCTGGTCGGCCGCTCGAAGGACCTGATCATCTCCGGCGGCTACAACGTGTACCCGAAGGAGATCGAAGGCTACATCGACGAGATGACGGGCGTGGTCGAGTCGGCGGTGATCGGGCTGCCGCACCCGGACTTCGGCGAGGCGGTGGCCGCGGTCGTCGTCGCCGCGCCGAATGCCACCGTGGACGGCGACGCGGTCATCGCGAATCTCAAGTCGAAGATCGCCGGCTTCAAGGTGCCCAAGCGCGTTTGGGTCGTGCCCGAACTGCCGCGCAACACGATGGGCAAGGTGCAGAAGAACCTGCTGCGCGAGCGCTACGGCGATGCCTTCGCGGCCGCCGGCCGGGGCGGCTGAACCGGCTTGGAACCTATAGGTTCTTAGCCGCCGTTGCCGGCGCGCATGCGCACGCGCATCGGCTTGAGCAGCACGAGTGCCATCAGCGCCGCGACGATGTTCAGCGCGCTTGCGGCCCAGAACACCAGGTGCCAGCCGCCGCTGGCGGCGAGCACGCTCGTCAGCGGCACCAGCAGCGACGCGGTGCCCTTGGCGGTGTACAGCAGCCCGGCGTTGGCGGCCGCGTAGCGCGACCCGTAGATATCGCCGCAGGTCGCGGGGAACAGGCTGTAGATCTCGCCCCAGGCGAAGAACACCAGGCCGGTCAGGATGACGAACAGCAGCGGGTCGTGCCCGTACTTGCCGAGCAGCAGGATGCCGACGCCCTCGAGGAAGAAGGCGACGAACATCGTCTGCTCGCGGCCGATCCGGTCCGACACCCAGCCGAAGAACGGACGCGTGACGCCGTTCAGCACGCGGTCGATCGACAGCGCGAACGTCAGCGCCGGCAGCGTCAGGCCGAGGATGCTGACCGGAACGTCGGCGATCTTGAAGTCCTTCGCGATCGGCCCGAGTTGCGCGGTGGCCATCAGGCCGCCGGCGGCCATCATCACGAACATCACGTACATCACCCAGAACACCGGCGTCGTGACCATCTGCAGCGGCGTGTATTCGCGCCGTGCCACCGGCGCGACGGCAGACTGCCGGTGCACGGGCGCGACGCGGAACGACGGATCGGGCTTGCGCATGAACCATGCGAGCAAGAACACGACCAGCCCCTGCACGATGCCGAAGTACAGGAACGTCGTCTGATAGCCGCTCGACTTGATCATCGCCGCGATCGGGAACACGGTCAGCGCGGAACCCGCGCCGAAGCCCATCGCCGTCAGTCCGGCCGCGAGCCCGCGCCGGTCCGGAAACCATTTCAGCGCATTGCCCACGCAGGTGCCGTAAACGCCGCCGGCGCCGACGCCGCCGATCGCGGCCGCCACGTACAGCAGCCACAGCGAGTCGGCCACCGAATTCAGCATCCACGAGACGCCGACCAGCAGGCCGCCGACGAGCATCATCGGCCGCGGCCCGTACCTGTCGACCAGCCAGCCCTCGATCGGCACCAGCCACGTCTCGGTCAACACGAAGATCGTGAAAGCGACCTGGATCGCCGCCTTGCCCCAGTGGTACTGCTCGTTGATCGGATTGACGAACAGCGTCCAGCCGTATTGCAGGTTGGCGATCATCGACATGCAGACGACGCCGATCAGAAGCTGCCACCAGCGGCCGAAGCCGGCGGTCTGCACAGCGGTGGAGGCGGAGGCGGTTGAGCTCATAGGTTGGGTGCTCCTGCGGGCACGCGTCGCGCGGGCGAGGTTCGATCGAGGGAAGTGCCGGATGCGGCCGCGCTCAGCGGTACACCAGCACCGGAATCTTCGAGTGCGTGAGCACCTTGTTGGTCTCGCTGCCGAGCACCATGCCCTTGACGCCGGTGTAGCCGTGCGAGGCCATCACGATCAGGTCGCAGCCGCGTGCCGCGGCTTCGCCGATGATCACTTCGTACGGCGCGCCGCCGCCGCGCGCGACCCGCTGGCACGTCACGCCCGTGGCGCGCGCCGCGGCCTCGGCCTCGCCGAGGGCACGCTCCGCGAGCTTGGTCACCTGTGCGGCGACCTCGTTCGGATCCAACTGGTCGACGAACATTCCGCCCTCGCCGCCGAAGAAGGGCAACGGCCGGTCGGGCAGCGCGTGCACGAACGTGAGCTGCGCGCCGTGGTGTTTGGCCAGTGCCACCGCGTGCGCGACCGCGGCTTGCGACAGCTTCGACCCGTCGGTCGGGACGAGGATGTGCTTGAACATGCTCCTCTCCTCCTGCGTCAATCCGTCTTGGCGGCGACTTGTGGCCGGTATTATGCGGGCGCGGCTGCGCTGAAACACACCTACCTGACGGAATAGGTCCGACGTAACCCCGAAGGACGCAATGTCCGCTTGAGCGCGGCACGCATTGGACTGGCCGCCGGCCGTCCGCAACAATCCGCTTCGAACCCATAACACGATGTCAGGGGAGTTACCGTGAAGCTCTGCGTGGCCGGCGCCGGCGCCATCGGCGGATTTCTCGCGGTCCGGCTCGCCAAGGTGTGCGAGCAGGTCAGCGTCGTGATCCGCGGCGCCAATCTCGCGGCAGTGCGCGCGCACGGCATGAAGTTGCTGATCGACGGGCGCGAGGAGGTCGCGCAGTTGCGTGCCACCGACCACATGGCCGAGCTGGGCGTGCAGGACGTGGTGATCCTCGGCATGAAGGCGCACCAGGTCGCGCCGGTCGTGCCGGAGCTGGCGGCGCTGATCGGCCCGCAGACACTGGTCGTCACCGCGCAGAACGGCATTCCGTGGTGGTACTTCTTCAAGCACGGCGGGCCGTACGAGGGCCGCCGGATCGAGGCGGTCGATCCGGGCGGCGTGATCTCGTCCGCTCTGCCGGTGGAGCGAACGATCGGCTGCATCGTCTATCCGGCGTGCGAACTGGAAGCGCCGGGCGTGATCCGCCACATCGAAGGCAACCGCTTCACGCTTGGCGAACTGGACGGCGCCGGCACCGAGCGCGTGCGCGCGCTCGCGCAGCGCTTCCGCGATGCCGGCTTCAAGGCGCCGGTCGTATCGGACATCCGTGCCGAGATCTGGCTGAAGCTGTGGGGCAATGTCAGCTTCAACCCCATCAGCGCGCTGACGCACGCCACGCTCGAGGACATCTGCCGCTTTCCGGAAACGCGCGCGCTGGCCGCGGCGATGATGACCGAGGCGCAGGCGATCGGCACCAAACTCGGCGTGCCGTTCAAGGTGACGCTGGAGCAACGCATCGCCGGCGCCGCGGCGATCGGCGCGCACAAGACCTCGATGCTGCAGGACGTCGAGACTGGCCGCGTGCTCGAGCTCGACGCGCTGGTGAAGAGCGTGATCGAACTGGGCCGCATCACCGGCACGCCCACGCCGACGATCGAGAACGTGTACGCGGTCGCCGCGCTGCTGGCGCAGACGCTCGCGAGGCAGAAGGGGCGGTTGCGGATCGCGGCCGCGTAGTCCGCCGACATCGAAGTGCGACACCCTTCAACGCGCCCGTCGCCCCGGCCTCCGCCGGGGCGACGGATGATCATCGCTGATCCCGAAAGGAAGACCATGCAACGCCAATCCACTCTGCGCGCACTGCTCGCTGCGGGTGAAGCCAGCCACACCGCGCTCGGCGCGCCCGGCGGCAAGCCGCTCACTTACGATGCCTTGCGCGCGCACGTCGAGCGCACGGTCGCGAAGCTGAATTCGCTCGGCATCGGCCGCAACGACCGCGTCGCGATCGTGCTGCCTAATGGCCCCGAGATGGCGAGCGCGTTCGTCGCGGTCGCCGCCGGCACGACCGCGTGCCCGCTGAATCCCGCGTATCGCGCCGACGAGTTCGAGTTCTACCTGTCGGACCTCGAGGCCAGGGCGCTGCTGGTCGAGCGGGGCAGCCAATCGCCGGCGCTCGAAGTCGCCCGCAGGCTCGGCGTGCGCGTGCTCGAGATCGCTCCTACCGACGAAGGCAGCGGCGCGTTCACCCTCGCGCCCACCGACAGCGCGGCCGATGCGCCGGCCGCCAGCGGCGGCTACGCGCAGGCCGGCGACGTGGCGCTGATCCTGCACACGTCGGGCACGACGTCGCGGCCGAAGATCGTGCCGCTTTCGCAGGCCAACGTGTGCGCGTCGGCCTACAACATCGTCGAGACGCTGAAGCTCACGGCGGCGGACCGGGAGCTTTCGATCATGCCGCTGTTCCACATCCACGGCCTGATGGCGGGGTTGCTGGCGCCGCTCGCCGCGGGCTCGACGATCTTCTGCTCGCCGGGCTTCAACGCGCTGAAGTTCTTCGCCTGGATGGCCGAGTGCAAGCCGACCTGGTACACGGCCGTGCCGACGATGCACCAGACGATCCTGGCGCGCGCGCCGCAGAACAGTCAGATCATCGCCGCCAATCCGTTGCGCTTCCTGCGCTCGTCGAGTTCGTCGATGCCGCCGCAGGTGATCGCGGAGCTGGAGGCGATCTTCAATGCGCCGCTGATCGAGGCCTACGGCATGACCGAGGCGTCGCACCAGATGGCAAGCAACCCGCTGCCGCCGGCGGCGCGCAAGCCGGGCACGGTCGGCCGCGCCGCCGGACCCGAGATCGCGATCATGGACGAGCAGGGCAGGCTGCTGTCCGCCGGTGCCACCGGCGAGATCGTCATCCGCGGGCCGAATGTCACCGCGGGCTACGAGAACAACCCGAAGGCGAACGCCGAGGCGTTCACGAGCGGCTGGTTTCGCACCGGCGACCAGGGCACGATGGACGCCGACGGATACGTCTCGATCACCGGACGGCTGAAGGAGATCATCAACCGCGGCGGCGAGAAGATCTCGCCGCGCGAAGTCGACGAGGTGCTGATGGATCACCCGGCGGTCGCGCAGGTGGTGACCTTCGCCATCCGGCACGACAAGCTCGGAGAGGATGTCGGCGCGGTGGTCGTGCTGCGCGAAGGCAAGACCGCGACCGAGCGCGAATTGCGCGATTTCGCCGGCAAGCGGCTGGCCGACTACAAGGTGCCGCGCAAGATCCTGTTCATGAACGAGATCCCGAAAGGCGCCACCGGCAAGCTGCAGCGGATCGGGCTGGCGCAGAAGCTCGGGCTGAGTTGAACTGAACGCGGCCGCAGCCTCCCGAGCGAGGCGGGAGGTGCGCAGCCTTGACGGTCAGATCAGCAGCATGTGTATCTCCGACTTCTTCCCGTGGACGCGAGTGTGCGCAGGGGTCGACCCGGAAACACGTGAATATTCGACAGCTGTGATCCCGTGAATGAGGGGACGACACGGTGTCATTCCCGCGGAAGCGAGAATCCAGAGACTTTGCGTAAGAGACACTGGGTCCCCGCTTTCGCGGGGACGACACGGCACTCGAGTGTCATTCCCGCGAAAGCGGGAATCCAGCGGCTTCGCGACGCAGCGCGCCTACCAGCGCGCTGGTGGCTTGCGGTGGATCGTGATCTGGCGGTCGACGACCGTGATATAGCCGCCGGCCGTCAGGTCCTTGAAGATGCGGCTCACCATGTCGCGCGAGGCGCCGACGCGCTCGGCGATGTCCGTTTGCGTCATCCGCTCCGGCACCACGAGCCGGCCGTCGGGTTGCTCCTGCGCAATCGACAGCAGCAGCCGCGCCACGCGACCGTAGACGTCCATCAGCGCGAGGTTCTTCACGTTGTCGGTCGCGATGCGCGCGCGCTCGATCAGCGTGGCGATCAGCGTCATCGCCACGTCCGGGTTGGCCGCGATCGCCGCACGCAGCGCCGCGCGCGTGACGACCGAGCACAAGGTCGGCTCGACCGCCGCCACCGAGGCCGAGCGCGGCTTGCCGTCGAGCGCCATCTCGCCGATGTAGTCGCCGGGGCCGTGGAAGTCGAGCACCATGTCGCGGCCCTCGCGATCCGACACGTACACCTTGACCTTGCCGCGCAGGATCACGAACAGCGAATCGCCCTGCTCGCCCTCACGGATGATGGCCGCGCCGGCCGCGTAGCTGCGCGGCACGCCGCTCAGCGCGAGCTCACGCACCATCGGGTCGTGCACCTGCTTCAGGGTCGGGCTGTCGGGGTCGATGGTCATCGCGCGGATTATGCAGCGGTCCATGCGCCGTACGCCTTGTGCAACATATAGGCGGCCAGCGTGTACAGCAGCAGCGCGAAGACGCGCGACAGCTTGCGCGTGTCGGTCGCGTGCGCCACGCGCGCGCCCAGCGGCGCGGTCAGCACGCTGCCGGCGGCGATCGCCAGCAACGCGGGCACGTAGACGAATCCCAGCGACCCTGGCGGCAGCCGCGGCTCGGACCAGCCGGCCACCACGTAGCCCACGGTGCCGGCGGCGGCGATCGGGAAACCGAGCGCCGCCGAGGTCGCCACCGCCTTGTGAATCGTCACGTTGCAGCGGACCATGAAAGGGACCGAGATGAACCCGCCGCCGGCGCCGACGATGCTCGACAGCACGCCGATCAGGCTGCCGACGCCGAACATGCCCGCCGGCGGCGGCAGTTCGCGCTGCGGCTTCGGTTTCCTGCCGATCAGCATCTGCGTGGCAGAGAAACCGACGAACAGCGCGAACAGCAGTGCGATCCATGCCGTGGGCAGCCCGCTCGCGAACTGCGCGCCGATCAGCGCGCCGAGCAGGATGCCCGGCGCGAGGAACCCGGCCACGCGCCACAGCACCGCGCCGCGCTGGTGATGCGCGCGCACCGACGATATCGACGTGAACAGGATGGTCGCCAGCGACGTGGCGATCGCCATGTGCACGATGTGCTCGCGCGGGAAGTCCTGCGCGGTGAACAGCATCGTCAGGAACGGCACCATCATCATGCCGCCGCCGACGCCGAGCAGTCCGGCGACGAAGCCGACCGACGCGCCGAGCGCCAGCAACGCGGCGAGCAGCGGCCAGGGCATCAGGCCGGCCCGGCGAGCCGCGTGATGATGAAGCGCCACTCGCGCGCGGTGACCGGCGTGATCGACAGCCGGTTGCCGCGCCTGAGCACCGCCATGTCGGCCAGCTCGCGCTGAGCGCGCAGCTCGGCAAGCGATATGAGTCGCGTCTTGCGCAGCGCGCGCACGTCGACATGGACCCAGCGCGGCGCTACGCGCGTCGATTTCGGGTCGAAGTACTCGCTGGCGGGATCGAACTGCGTCGGATCCGGATACGCGCCGCTCGCGACCTCGGCGATGCCCGCGATGCCCGGCTCGGCGCAGCTCGAGTGATAGAAGAGCACGCCGTCGCCGACCTTCATCGCGTCGCGCATGAAGTTGCGCGCGGTGTAGTTGCGCACGCCGGTCCACGGTACCGTCGACTGCGGCGCGGCGAGCGCGGCGTCGATCGAGCACTCGTCCGGCTCCGACTTCATCAGCCAGTGGCGCATCGGCGTTTGTTCCAAGGGACAACGTTCGAATTTTCGTTGCTCGTCATTCCCGCGCAAGCGGGAATCCAGTGCAGCGCAGGCCGGCTGGATGCCCGCTTTCGCGGGCATGACACACGCCCTTCAACCAAAAAGAGAAAGCGCGGTCCGACGAAATCGAACCGCGCTCCCCAGGTGATAGTTCCCCGCGCATGCCGCCCGGCCTGTGTCCTGAACCATCGGTTCAGGGTGGTCGCTGTCCGCGCCGTTTAGGTTCAGCAGACGCGTGCCGATCGCACCACGACGCGAGCCCAGCAACCTAGCGCATTGCGCATCGGTTCAAGGAACTATGAGGCCTTTGCGCGAACACCGCAGGGAGTAGCAATCTTAGAACAGCTTCTCCTGCGGCGCGAGCATCTCGTCGGCGACGTCGTTCAGTTGCTTCAGCCGCCGGCGCATTTCGCCCATCGACACGCCGCCGGAAGACTTGGCCGCGAACAGCTCCTGCGCCAGCTGCAGCGCCGCCATCACAGCGACGCGGTCCGCGCCCATCACCTTGCCGGTGTCGCGGATCGCGCTCATCTTCATGTCGACGTAGCGCGCGCACGCGATCAGGTCATCGCGCTCTTCCGGCGCGCACGCCACGCGGTACTCGCGGCCGAAGATCGTCAGGTTGAGCTGCTGTTCGCTGGCCAATCGGTCCTCCGCATCAGGCGCCGGTGCTGGACGTCGGCTCGGCATTCTTCTCCGCCGGCGCCGGCAGCCGCGCCAGCAGCGCGTCGATGCGTTCCATCGCCCCGGCCACGCGGCCGCGCAGCGTGTCGAGTTCGACGTTCGCCGTGGCGAGCTGCGTGCGCAGCCGCTGGTTTTCCTCGCGCAGCGCGCGCATGCGCCCGGCGAGTTCGGCCATCTTCGCGTTCAGTGCGTCGAGGTCTTCGAGCATGCAGAAATGGTAGCACCGCGTGCCGCTGCTAAACTTTGCGCGCCTACGGTGCCTCGGCGTATACGTCGAGGTGAAACGGGAAACAGGGATGCGATCGGCCTTCCGGTCGCGACAACCTGTGCTGCCCCCGCAACGGTAAGCAGAGGCCGGCGTTACGGCGCCGGCATGCTTCACGAACGGCCACTGCGCGGTCAACGCCCGCGCGGGAAGGCGTGAAGGAAGCTCTGCAGCCCGGAGACCGGCCGCAGGCCGCGCCGTCGACGCATTCCGCGCGTCCGGCGTGCCGGTGGGCCTGCCACGGGGAGGTGGCGGTGCGGGCATCGCACCTTCCTCGATCGGGTCCGGAGTTCTTGCCGGCGGCGGGCCGGCTCTGGATCGAGGACAACATGCAATTCCGACACGTCACGGCGGCCGCCATCGCAGCGGCATGCGCCGGCTTTGCCCCTTCTTCATTCGCACAGGCCGCGCCGCAGTCGCTGGGCCCGGTGATCGTCAGCGCCGCGCGCATTGCGCAGCCGCTTTCGGAAGCGCTGCCCGACACCAGCGTGATCACGCGCGACGACATCGAGCGCAGTCAGGCGCCCGACCTGCTGACGCTGCTGGCGCGGCAGCCGGGAGTGGAGATCGCGCAGCTCGGCGGCATCGGCAGCCAAAGCGGGATCTTCCTGCGCGGCGCCGAGACGCGGCAGGTGCTGGTGCTGATCGACGGCGTGCCGATGAACAACCTGAACTTCTCGCTCGCGTCGCTCGACCAGATCATGGCGGCGCAGGTCGAGCGCGTGGAGATCGTGCGCGGCAACGTCAGCAGCCTGTACGGCTCGCAGGCGGTGGGCGGCGTGATCCAGGTGTTCACGCGCAGCGCGGGGCAGGGCATCGATGCACGCGCCGCCGTCGGCTCGCATGGCACCACCGAACTGCAGGGCGGTGCCTTCGGCGGAGCCGACGGCTGGCGCTACGGCGTGTCGCTTTCGGGACTGCACAGCGACGGCTTCAACCAGATCAACCAGTCCGAGCGGCCCGGCACCAACCCCGATCGCGACGGCTACCGCACCGAAAGCGCCTCCGCGCGCCTGAGCTACGAATGGGCGCCGGACCAGTCGCTGGCGCTGCACGGGCTGCACACGCGCGGCAAGCTGCAGTACGACAGCGAGTTCGGTCCGCCGACGCAGGCCGACGAATCGGTGCAGACGATTGACACGTTCGGCGCGGTCGCGCGCAATCGTCTGGCGGCGCGCTGGGTGTCGCAGCTCTCGTTCGGCCGGCTGCGCGACGCGCTCGACGCGAGCGTGACCGCGTTTCCGTACTTCGTGACCAGCACCGGCACGCAGGTCGCATGGCAGAACGAGATCGACCTCGACCACTGGAAGGCCACGCTCGCCGCCGAGCGGCTGCGGCAGACGATCGACAGCGACACGCAGTACACCGTTACGTCGCGCACCGTGAACACGCTGCGCGCGGGTCTGCTCGGCACGTTCGGCGCGCAGCAGGTGCAGTTGAACGCGCGCCGCGACGACTACTCCGATTTCGGCGCCGCCGATACCGGTTATATCGGCTACGGCTACCAGGCGACGCGCGCGCTGAAGCTGGTCGCATCGGCGTCGAATGCGTTCAACGCGCCGACGTTCAACGATCTCTTCTATCCGTTCGGCGGCAATCCAGCCCTTAAGCCCGAGCGCTCGCGCTCGCTCGAAGCGGGCGTTCAGTATCGCGAAGGAGCAGCCGCCGCACGGTTGCAGTTCTTCCGCACCCGCTACCGCGATCTGATCGGATTCGACGCCGCGTTCAACCGCGTCAACGTCGGCCGCGCCACCGCCGAGGGGGCCGAGTTCACGCTCGATCAGAACTTCGACGGCTGGCGCGTGCAGCTCGCGGCCACGCTGCAGCGGGCGGTCGACGACGGCACTGGCGAGCGGCTGATCCGCCGCGCGCGCGCCTTCGGCAACCTGACGC
This sequence comes from Pseudomonadota bacterium, assembly GCA_029777935.1. The sequence goes on along the minus strand of JAKORH010000292.1, from coordinate 15,836 downwards.
TGTCGCGCACGGTCGGTGCCGCCGACGTGCAGGCCAACCTGCACGCGACGGGCAGCCGGCGCGATCGCGCGCTCGGCGCCGACCACACGCTCGGCGGCTACGCGCTGCTCGATCTGTCGGCGCGCTGGCGCGTGCAGCGCGACCTGCTGCTGACGCTGCGCGTGGACAACGCGTTCGACCGCAGATACGAGAATGCATTCGGCTACAACAACGCGCCGCGCGGCGTGTTCGGCGGCGTCGAGGTGCACCTGTGAGACGGCGCGCCGCGCCGGCGCTGATCCTGCTCGCCGCGGCGGGCGTGGCGAGCATCGTGGCGGCGCTGGCGATCGGCAGCGTGCGCGTGCCGGTGCACGAACTGTGGTCGGCGCTCGCCGGCCGCGGCGACACGCCGCTGGCGGAAATCGTCTTCGACCTGCGGCTGCCGCGCGCGCTGTCGGCATTCGCCACCGGCGCGCTGCTCGCGCTTTCCGGCGCGATCCTGCAGGCGCTGCTGCGCAATCCGCTCGCCGATCCGTACGTGCTCGGCGTCTCCGGCGGCGCGGCGGTGGCCGCGATCGTCGCGCTCGCGCTCGGCGCGGGAGTGCTCGGCATGCAGATCGCGAGCATCGCCGGCGCCGCGGCGACGATGGCGCTGCTGTTCGTGTTCGCGCGCCGCGGCCTGTTCGCGCGGGCCGGAAGCCTCGCCGCGCGCGCCGAGGACGGCGCCACGCACGTGCTGCTGACCGGCGTGATGATCGCGGCGTTCTGTGCGGCGGCACTGTCCCTGCTGCTGTCGCTTGCGCCCGACGGCCGTCTGCGCTCGATGGTGTTCTGGCTGATCGGCGATCTCGGCGGCGCGACCAGCCTGCCCGGCGCGACGGTCGCGCTCGTGCTGCTCGCGGCCGCGCTGACCGTCGCCGAAAGGCTGGCGCCGTCGCTGAACCTGCTGCTGCACGGTGACGTGCAGGCGTTCACGCAGGGCGTCGATGTCGAGCGCACGCGGCGCACGCTGATCGTGGTCGCCGCGATCGCGACCGGCGCTGCGGTCACGCTCGCCGGTGCCATCGGTTTCGTCGGCTTCGTCGCGCCGCACCTGATGCGGCGCCTGATCGGCAATGATCAGCGCGCGCTGCTGCCCGCGGCGGCACTCGCCGGCGGCGCGCTGGTCGTCGTCGCCGACACGATCGCGCGCACCGCCGCCGCGCCGCTGCAGATCCCCGTCGGTGTGCTGACCGCGATGATCGGCGTGCCGCTGTTCCTGTGGTTGCTGCGGACCCGATGAGCGCCGCCGGGCCGCTCCCAAGGCGCTCGGCCTTGCAGGCCGCGTGGTCGCGAGACGCGACCATTCTTCGGGCCGTCCAAGCCGACGCAGGTCGGCTTGGAGCCGCGGCCCGAAGCCCCCCCTGGGGGGACCGGCGCGCAGCGCCGTAGGGGGCATCCATGATGTCTCTCCTCGAATGCCGCAACGTCGACCTGCGCGCTGGCCGGCGCGAACTGGTGCGCGCGCTGACGCTGCGCGTCGAGCAGGGCCAGCGCTGGGTCGTGCTCGGTCCGAACGGCGCCGGCAAGTCCACGCTGCTCGCCACGCTCGCCGGTGTGCGCGCGCCTGTCTCCGGCGAGATCCGGCTCGCGGGCCGCGCGCTCGCCGACTGGAGCGTCGAACAGATGGCCGAGCAGCGCGCGCTGGTCACCGACCGCTGGCACGACCCGTTCTCGGCCAGCGTGCTCGACACCGTGCTGACCGCGCGCTATCGGCTCGGCGCCGCCGACGACGCCGGCGCGCAGGTCGCGCGTGCGTGGCTGGCCGAATTCGACTGCGCGCAACTGATCGAGCACGACGTGACCAGCCTGTCGCGCGGCGAGCGCCAGCGCGTCGCGCTCGCCACCGCGCTGGCGCAGGATACGGCTCTGGTGCTGCTCGACGAGCCGATCGCGCACCAGGACCCGCGCCATCACGGGCTGGTGCTCGATCGCCTGGGGCGAGCGCCGCGCCGCACGCTGATAGCCTCGCTGCACGACATGAACGCCGCTGCGCGCTTCGCCACGCACGCGCTGCTGCTGACGGGCCGCGGCGAGTGGTTCGCCGGTTCTGCCGCCGAGATGCTGACTGCGCCGCGGCTGTCGGCGCTGTTCGAGACCGGCGTGGTCACGGTGTGCACCCCGGACGGCGCGCAGGTGTTCGCGGTCGGCCTGAGCGGATCCGCCACGGATCCGAACGAGTCAAGCGGCGCGCGCATCGCCGCATTGCGCCGCGTTCAGTGATCACGCCGAACGCAACCGGCGAACCCGCGCAGGAATCCCGGCCGGACTTAGCGCGTGAATACCCGACAAGCCTCTTGCGTGTGAAGGCCTGTCGTCTCCAAGATCGCCTCTGCCAACTTCGATTAACGGACGCAGCGGCGGGGAAAACGACGATGAAGCCATCACGCGCAGATCATGACGAGGCCATCCGGGCCCTTTCGGCGATTCGGTCGTCCTGCTGCGGAACGGCTGATCACCGGTGCGGTAGCAGGCACAAGCAGGCGCTGGTCCACGATCTTGGCGCGCTGAACAAGGTCGTGGTCGCGTACACGCAGCGGGAGCGGATTTCGCACTCGGACTACGGCGAGTACCTGCGCGCGCTCACGCGGTGGCTCGTGGATGCGGAAAGCCTGGTGCAAGTGTAGGAGGCGGTCTTCGCCACGCGCTGCCACCGCGCCAGTGGCGTCGCAGAAATCGCGCGCGGGTCGATCTCGATTCCGTTGTCTTCGGCATAGGTGCCTCGGTACACCGCCATGTCTCCGCTTCCGGCAGCGTCGACCGTCTCATCGTTCAGCGTCCACGCGATCTTGACGCGGTCCGGCTCACCATAGGACGCAAATTCCTGCGGGGCGATCGCCGTGAATCGGACATCGGCCATCCACGGCCGGCAGCGTGCGCCGCAGATCACGAACCGGCTAGGCTGCTCGTCCAGAATGCCCCAGCCGAGGCGCTGCGCTTCTTCGAGAATGCCCTGCGGCGTGCGCGGCGGCTGGCCTTTCGCTCCCAGCAGCAGTTCGCGCAGCCGGAAGATCGCCCTCACGACGAGAATCGACTGCATATCGAATGCCACGGCGACCTGCGTCACGATGGCGGGCGGCGCCTGGATCGTCGTCTCGAACCGCTCCCGGACGTCGGGGCTCGGAATGAAACGATCGAGAAGGCCGGGCGCCGTCGCGGCCGCGGACAAACCCGCCCTCACTTCAACCCGAACCGCAGCGTGGCCGTCGCGATGTAGACCTCGCGCAGGAAGAACCGCAGTCCCGTGATCAGCGACAGCAGCGCGGCGGCGAAGACGATTGCGACGACGCGGGTCAGGTCCGGCGTCCAAGAGAAGTAGGCGGTGACGAACAGCCCTCCGATCACGGCGCACACCAGCAGGGCCGCCAGCACGCACAACGTGACCGCGCGGTAGACCAGCCGCAGCCGCCGCGACAGCGTGCGCAGTTCCTCGTGCAGCGCGTGTGCGCGCTTGTCGTCCACGCCGGGCAGTTCGTCTTCGACCTTGCGTGCGCGGTCGACGATGCGCGCCACCCGCTGCATCATGACGCCGAGCAGCGCGCCGATGCCGGTCAGCAGGAACACCGGCGCGATCGCGAGCTGGATCACGTGGGCGATGACGTCGAGCTGTTCTTTCATGGCGTGTGCCGGGCGGCGTCGATCCGTTCGCACATCGCCGCGATCTCGTCGACGATGCGCGGCCCGTCGCGGTTGATCTTGTTGGCGTCGAGCGTGACGAGCAGGTGGTTGCGCACCGCGCTGACGTTGTCGAAGCGGCGCCACATGTCGAGCGCGCCGCTCGGGCGCGCGTCGGGATCGGCAGTGATGATGATCTGCGGGTCGGCGGCGATCACGGCCTCGACCGAGATCTGCGGCGCGATCGCGGTCAGCCCTTCGAAGACATTGCGCCCGCCGCACAGGCGAATCGCCTCGTTGATCACGTGCGTGCCGGCGAGCGTCATCAGCGGCTGCGCCCAGATCTGGTAGAAGACCCGTACCGGGGCGCGCTGCGCGTAGCGCGCCCGCAGCGCCTCGACGCGGGCGCGCAGTTCGGCCGCGACCTGCGCAGCGCGCGGGCTCGCGGTCAGCACGCCCAGCCGCTCGATCGAATCGGCGATGTCTTCCAGCGAGCGCGGCTCGCTGATGAACACCGGCACCCTCAACCGGCGCAGCGAATCGATGATCGCCGGCGGAAAGCCGCTGCCCCAGACCGCGATCAGGTCCGGCTTCGCGGCGGCCACGCGTTCGAGGTCGACGCTGTGCGCGCGCGCCACGCGCGGAATCTGCTTCGCCGCCGGCGGGTAGTCGGCGTAATCGGTGGTTGCGACGATGCGGTCGCCGGCGCCGATCGCGAACAGTTGCTCGGTGAGATGCGGCGCCAGGCTGACGATGCGCCGCGCGGGCTGCGGCAGCTCGATCCGCTGCCCGCTGTCGTCGAGCGCCGCCACCGGCTGCGCCGCGCCCGCGCCTGCGAGCAGCAGCGCGAGCAGCGCCGCGCAGGCGCGGATCACGGCCGCGGCGCCGCCGCCTTCGGCGGCTCCGTGACAAAGCCGAGCTTCGACAGCCCGGCCTCCTGCGCCAGCGACATCACCTGCGCCACGCGCTCGAAGCGCGACGCCTTGTCCGCGCGCAGCAGCACTTCGGGCGCCGGTTTGCGCGCGGCGATTTCGATGAAACGTGCTCGCAGCGTCTCGGCGTCGATCGGATGCGTGTCGAGGAAAAGCGCGCCGCCGGCGTCGATCGCGACCCGCACCGGCTCGACGGACGATGCGGCGGGCTCGGCCTTCGCTTCCGGCAGGTCGAGCTTCAGCGCATAGGTCAGCAGCGGCGCGGTGATGATGAAGATCACCAGCAGTACCAGCATCACGTCGACCAGCGGCGTGACGTTGATCTCCGCCATCGGTTGCGACGGCGACTGGCTGCGTTCGAAGCTGCCGAACTGCATCACCCTCACCCTCGGTCCCTCTCCCGGAGGGGCGAACGCGGGGTTTCGCGAAGCGCGAGCTTCGCGCCGCGGCAGCGACGCGCGCCTGCGAGCGCGCGGCTCCGGGATGAACGGCCCAGTTTCCTCAGGTGTTGGGGTGAGGGTCGGCGCGCCGTCATGTACACGCCTGCCATTCCTTGCTGCTCTCGAACCGCCCGCCAACCGTCAGATACGCGTGCAGGTCGTGGGCGAAGCCGTCGAGCTGCGCGAGAAGATTGCGATTGACGCGCGTGAACGCGTTGTAGCCGAGCAGCGCCGGCACCGCGACCGCGATCCCGATCCCGGTCATGACCAGCGCCTCGCCGACCGGGCCGGCGACCTTGTCGATCGCCACGCTGCCGCTCTCGGCGATGTTCACCAGCGCGCGATAGATGCCCCACACGGTGCCGAACAGCCCCACGAACGGCGCGCTGCTGCCGACCGAGGCAAGGAACGTCAGCCCCGCTTCGAGCCTGGCAGCGGCTTCGTGCATGCGCTGGCGCAGCGTGCGCGTGATGAGGGTGGAACGGTCGATCTGCGCCGACAGCGACTCCCCGGCCGCCGGCGCCGCGGCGGCGCTGGCGGCCGCGGCGGCCAGCGGCACGAAGATCACCTCCGCGTCGGCGGGCTGCAGCAGCGCGATCGCCTCGTCCAGCGAGCGCGCGTCCCAGAATGCGTCGAGCGAGCGCGCCGCGCGCCGCGTGCGCAGCCAGGCCCAGGACTTCCACAGGATCACGCACCAGCTCGCCACCGACATCGCCAGCAGCAGATAAGCGGTCAGCCGGATGACGGTGTCGGTCTGCGACCAGAAATGCGCGAGACCGGGTCCGGCGTTCATCGAGCTACTTCAGGCCGAGCACGTCGTGCATGTCGAACAGCCCCCGCGGCCGCAGCGCGAGGAAGCGCGCGGCGCGCAGCGCGCCGTGCGCGTAGGTCATGCGGCTCGAGCTGCGGTGGGTGATCTCGATCCTCTCGCCGATGCCCGCGAACAGCACCGTGTGGTCGCCGACGATGTCGCCGCCGCGAATGGTCGAAAATCCGATCGTTCCCGGCTTGCGTTCGCCGGTGACGCCTTCGCGCGCGTACACGGCCACGTCGTCGAGCCTCCCGCCGAGCGCGTTGGCCACGACTTCGCCCATTGCGAGCGCCGTGCCCGACGGTGCGTCGACCTTGTGGCGGTGGTGCGCCTCGATGATCTCGATGTCGTAGCCGGACGCCAGGATCTTCGCCGCGACCTCGAGCAGCCTGAAGGTCGCGTTGACTCCGACGCTCATGTTGGGTGCGAACACGATCGCGATCTTCTCCGCGGTGGCGCGGATCGCCGCGCGGCCGGCATCGTCGAAGCCGGTGGTCCCGATCACCATCTTCACACCCGCGTCCGCGCACGCGCGCAGGTGCGCGGCCGTGCCCTCGGGCCGCGTGAAGTCGATCAGGACTTCGGCAGCACGGAGCGCGGCCAGATCGTCGGTCACGCGCACGCCGGTGGCCTTGCCGAGGAATTCGCCGCAGTCGCGGCCGAGATCCGGACTGCCGGCGCGGTCGAGCGCGGCGGCGATCGAAACGTCGTCCGTGCCGAGCGCGGCCTCGATCAGCATGCGGCCCATGCGGCCGCCGGCGCCGGCGATCGCGAGCTTCAGCGTCATTTCTGCGGCAGGTTGATCGGCGGCGCCGGTTCCTTGGGCGGCGCCTTCGGCGCTTCCTTCGGATTGCGGCCGAGGATCAGGTTGTCCGCCATCGATTCCGGCGGCATCTCGTCGGCGGTGAAGTGATCGAGCCGGTTGTCCTTGAACCACACCGTCAGTTTGCGGTGCTGCTCCTCGGTGCCCTTGCCGCGCTTGAGGAAGTACACGTAGTCCCAGCGGTCCTGCCGGAACAGGCTGGCCACCAGCGGCGTGCCGAGCAGGAAGCGCACCTGCTCGCGCGTCATGCCGGGGCGCAACTGCTCGACCATCTCTTTCGTCACTACGTTGCCCTGCTGCACGTCGGGGCGGTACGGCTGGATGAAGGTCGGTGTCCAGCTCCGCATCGATTCGCAGCCGGCCAGCAGCGTGACGAACAGCGCCACCGCGACCATGGTTTTGAGCACGCGCTTCACGAAGGTCCTCGCAGATCGGGCGCTATCATACCGAGGCATTTCCATGCGAAAGTCGACGATGCAGCAACGCAGCGGCACGGCGAGCTCGGCCGAACTGAAGAGCATGGGCCTGAAGGCCACGCTGCCGCGGATGAAGATCCTCGAGATCTTCCAGCGCAGCTCCGCCACCCAGGGCATCCGGCACCTGAGCGCGGAAGACGTGTACAAGGCGCTGCTGGCCGAGAACCTGGACGTGGGCCTGGCCACCGTATACCGCGTACTGACGCAGTTCGAGCACGCCGGGCTGCTGAAGCGCAGCCACTTCGAGGCCGGCCGCGCCGTGTTCGAGCTCGATGAAGGCAAGCATCACGACCACCTCGTGTGCGTGACCTGCGGCCGCGTCGAGGAATTCGTGGACGCCGAGATCGAGAAGCGCCAGCAGCAGATCGCGCAAGCCAAGGGCTTCAAGCTGCAGGAGCATTCGCTCGCGCTGTACGGCGAGTGCATGCGGCCGAACTGCCCGTATCGGCCGGCTTGAGTCGGCAGCGGTCAGTCGGCAGCCGGCAGCTGATCGTGCCGGGCGTGACGGTTCGGTGACGAGAAGCGAGCCGGCGCATGCAGGGCGCGACGGGCTGCCGACTTAAGACTGCCGACTGCCGACCGCTTTACGCCAGCATCTCCCGCGCGTGCTTGCGGGTGGTGTCGGTGATCGTCAGTCCGCCGAGCATGCGCGCCAGTTCCTCCACGCGCGCGCGCCGATCCAGCGCGGCGATCCGCGACACCAGCCGGCCGTCTTCGCCCTCGATCTTGCTGACCACGCAGTGCTGATCGCCGCGCGCGGCGACCTGCGGCAGGTGCGTGACGCACAGCACCTGGCGCTCGCGGCCGAGCTGCTGCAGCAGGCGGCCGATCGTTTCAGCCACCGCGCCGCCGATGCCAGCGTCGACCTCGTCGAAGATCAGCGTGGCCACCGGCGTGGCGGTCGCGGCGATCACCGAGATCGCGAGGCTGATGCGGGCCAGCTCGCCGCCCGAGGCCACCTTCGCCAGCGGCCTGGCGGTGACGCCGGCGTGGCCGGCAACGAGGAACTCGACGCGCTCCAGCCCGTTTGCGGCCGGTTCGCCCTCGGTGACGGCGACTTCGAAGCGACCGCCCGGCATCGCCAGATCCTGCATCGCGCGCGTGACTTCGCGCGCCATGTTCGCGGCTGCCTTGGCGCGCTGCTTGCCCAGCGCCCGCGCGAGCTTCAGGTACGCCTGCTCGGCCTCGGCTTCGCGGCGCTTCATTGCGTCGAGGTCGGCGGACGCCGCCAGCGCGTCCAGGCGCTGCTGCGACTGCGCCAGCAGCGACGCGAGTTCGCCGGGCGCGCACTTGAACTTGCGCGCGGCCGCGTGCAGCGCCGCCACGCGCGCCTCGACGTTAGCGAGCCGCGTGTCGTCGATCTCGGTCTTCGCCAGATAGCGGGCCAGCTCGCGCGCGGCGTCGTCGACCTGGATGCGCGCCGCCTCCAGCGTGGCGGCGATCGGCGCCAGCCGCGGGTCGAACCCGGCAAGCGTAGCGAGCCGTGCCAGCACCGCGTCGATCCGCTCCAGCGCCGCGCCGTCGCCTTCCTCGAGCGCGTCGACCGCGCTGCGCGCGCCTTCGAGCAGGCTCGCCGCGTGGGCGAGAAGCTTGTGCTCGGCCTCGATTCGCTCCCACTCGCCGGGCTGCGGCGCGAGCGCGGCCAGCTCGTCGGTGATCCAGCGCAGCCGCTCCTGTTCGAGCGCGGCGGCGCCGGCCATCTGCTCGGCGCGGATGCTCGCATCGCGCTCGCGCCGCCACGCGCCGTACGCGGCGGCGACTTCGCGCGCGGCCGCGGTCAGCGCGCCGTGCGCGTCGAGCAGCGCGAGCTGCGCGGCGGGCCGCAGCAGCGACTGGTGCGCGTGCTGGCCGTGCACGTCCACCAGCAGTTCGCCCAGGTCGCGCAGTTGCGCCAGCGTCACCGCGGTGCCGTTGATGAACCCGCGGCTGCGCCCGGTCGCGTCGACGGTGCGGCGGACGAGCAACGTGTTGTCCTCGGGCGAGAGTTCGTTGGCGGCGAGCCACTCCGCGGCGGCGCCGCCGGCACGAAACTCGGCGCTGATGTCGGCGCGCGGCGCGCCTTCGCGCACCACGTCGGCGTCGGCCCGCTCGCCCAGGGCCAGCAGCAGCGCGTCGATCAGGATCGACTTGCCGGCCCCGGTCTCGCCGGTCAGCACGGTGTAGCCGGGGGCGAATTCGAGGTCGAGCCGATCGACGATGACGAAATTGCGGATCGACAGACCAAGCAGCATCGCTTCCGGATCAGCTGCGGTGCGCTTCGGCCGGCATCACGTTCCAGTGCAGCTTGCTGCGCAGCGTGGCGAAGTAGTTGTAGCCGACCGGATGCAGCAGCGTGACGGCGTAGGGCCCGCGGCGCGCGCATACGACGTCGCCGGGCGTGAGCGTGGTGAACGCCTGCATGTCGAAATGCGCGCCGCCGTCGCGCACGTCGGTCACCTCGATCTCGATCGCGACCGAATCGGGCAGCGCGATCGGGCGGTTCGACAGCGTCTGCGGCGCCACCGGCACCAGCACGAGGCCCGCCAGCGACGGGTGCAGGATCGGGCCGCTCGCCGACAGCGCGTACGCGGTCGAGCCGGTCGGCGTGGCCAGGATCACGCCGTCGGCGCGCTGGTTGTACATCGTGACGCCGTCCACCCGCACGGTGAACTCGACCATGCCGCCGGTGACGCCGCGCGACACCACGACGTCGTTGAGCGCACGCGCGCCGAACACGACCGCGCCCGCGCGCCGCACCTCGGAGTCGAGCAGCGCGCGCCGGTCGGTTTCGTACCGGCCGGCCAGCATCGCGGCCAGCACTTCGGGCATCTGCGCCACCGCGATGTCGGTGATGAAGCCGAGCCGACCGAGATTGATGCCGATCAGCGGCACGTTGAAGGGCGCCAGTTCGCGCGCGATGCCGAGCATCGTGCCGTCGCCGCCCAGCACGATCGCGACATCGGCTTGTGCCCCGATTTCCGGCAGCGTGAAGCCGGCATGGCCGTCGAGGCCCGCCGCGTCGCGCGTGGCGGCGTCGAACATCACGGCCTGCCCGGCTTCCTCGACCAGCCGCACGATCGCGCGCAGCGTGGCCTGCAGCGCGGGACGGTTGCTGTCGACGCGCGGCTTGCCGAAGATCGCGACGTGCCTGAACGGGGTGGTCATGCGCTGACTTTAGCAAGACCGGGGCTGCCGGTGCGCACCGCGCACCGGCGTTCTCGTGAATAATCCTGCCCATCATGCTGGACGACCGCGCCCGCCGGCTGTTGAAGACGCTGATCGAGCGCTACATCGCCGAGGGGCAGCCGGTCGGCTCGCGCTCCCTGTCGAAGATCTCCGGCCTGGAACTGTCGCCGGCGACGATCCGCAACGTGATGGCGGACCTGGAGGACATGGGCTTCGTCGCCAGCCCGCACACCTCCGCCGGGCGCGTGCCCACGCCGCGCGGCTATCGCCTTTTCGTCGACACGCTGCTGACGGTCAGGCCGCTGGAGGAGCAGCAGGCCGCGGCTATCGAGGGCCGGCTGCGCGTGGCCGAGCCGCAGCGCGCGATCCAGACCGCGGCGCAACTGCTGTCGAACCTGTCGCACTTCGCCGGCGTGGTGATGACGCCGCGCCGCGCGTCGAGCTTCCGCCAGGTCGAGTTCGTGCGCCTGGGCGAGCGGCGCGTGCTGCTGATCGTCGTCACGCCCGAGGGCGACGTGCAGAACCGCATCCTGCTGACCGAGCATCCGTACACGCAGTCGCAGTTGCTGGAGGCGGCCAACATCCTGAACGAGAACTTCGCCGGCCTGAGTTTCGACGAGGCGCGCGTGCGGCTGCACGCCGACCTGTCGCGGCTCAAGCAGGACATCGCGCAACTGATGGAGGCCGCGGTGCAGGCCGGCAGCCAGGCCGCGGAAGACACGGAGTCCGTGGTCGTGTCGGGCGAGCGCAACCTGCTCGGCGTGGCCGATCTGGCGTCCGACCTCGATCACATGCGGCGCCTGTTCGATCTCTTCGAGCACAAGACGCGCCTGATGCAACTGCTCGACGTGTCGGCGCGCGCGCAGGGCGTGCAGATCTTCATCGGCGGCGAATCGTCGCTGGTGCCGATCGACGAGATGAGCCTGGTGGTGGCGCCGTACGAGGTCGACGGCCAGGTGGTCGGCACGCTCGGCGTGATCGGCCCCACGCGCATGGCCTACGAGCGCGTGATCCCGATCGTCGACATCACCGCGCGGCTGCTGTCGAGCGCGCTGTCGCGCGAGTAGCGGCTAGTCGCGGATCGGCGCTGGCGCGGCGGCGTCGGGTTGCGCCTGCTGCCGTTGCGCGTGCCGGCGCTCGATGGCGCCGATCTCGCCGAATGTGGCGATCTCCTCGATCCAGCGCGTGAAGCTGGCCTCGCGGCCGGGGCGCAGATTTCCGGTCGCGACATCGACATCCTCGGCGGCCAGCGGCATCACCGCGTAGAGCTCGCGCTTGCGCGCTTCAGCCTTTGCCGCAAGCGCGCGATCGCCCTCGGTCTGGGCCAGCCGCTGCAGCAGGCGGGCGCCGCTGTCGAGGTCGGTCAGCGTCGTGCCGCCGAACGCCATGGTGCGCGCGATCGCGCGGCACGCCTGCTCGATGTGCGCTGCCGGCGGCGCGGCGTCGGGCAGCGTCCCGCACGCGGCCGTGAGCACCAGATACGGTGCTGGTGCGGCGGCAGCGGTTCCGATGGCGCGCGTTTCCACCTCCCAACCGCTCAGCTTCGGATTCATTCGGCGGCCGAATTGCAGGATGCGCCGGATCATGGCGCCGTAGTACACATCGATGCGCGGCGCCTGCGCCGCCTGCAGGAAGGCGTACTCGAACTCCTTCGCGTCGCCGCGGTTGTGCGCGATCGACGCGCGCAGCAGCCAGTTGGCCGCGTTGTCCGCCGCGATCTCGGTAAGCCGGACCTGCGGCGCGTACGGCGGGCACCACGCGGGCGCATCGTACGCGGCGCATGTCGCCGCGATCCGGAACAGCAGCACGGCATCGGCATCGGCCGCGCGAACCGCACGCCCGATACGCGCATCGTCCGGCGCCGCGACCGTGACCGCCGACCACGGCGAGTGCGCAGCGTCCCAGGCATCGACGAGGATCAGCGGATCGTCCGACTGCCGCGCCTGCTCGCGCCATACGCGGTCGAGCCGGTCGCCGTGAGCGAACTGCTCGAGCATCGTGGCGCGCTCGCCGGCCGGTGCCTGGCGCAGCGCCTGCTCGCGCAGCGCGCGCCAGTTGTCGATCACCTCCTCGCCGCGCGCCTGCCACGCCGGCAGCGCGAGCAGGACGAACACGAGAGCGAGAAGGCGGAAGTGCCGGGCGCTCGCTGCGAACACGTCGGACGTGCGTGGCTGGGGTGACGCGGCGATTAGATCACGGTGGCGGCCATGTGCAAGCGCTCCGCGGCGGTCGCTGCCGGCGAAGCGGGATAACATCGCGCACCGCCCGAGCCATCGATGGCCTACCTGCCCGAACCCGCTCACTCGCACGGCACCCCTGGCCGCACCGCGGTGCTGCTGATCAACCTCGGCACGCCCGATGCGCCCGCGCCGGCCGCGGTGCGGCGGTATCTGAAGGAGTTTCTTTCCGACCCGCGCGTGGTCGAGATCCCGCGTGCGCTGTGGCTGCCGATCCTGCACGGCGTGATCCTGAACGTGCGTCCGCGCAAGTCGGCGGCCAAGTACGCGATGATCTGGCGGCCGGAGGGTTCGCCGCTGCGCGTGCACTCCGAGCAGCAGGCGCTGCTGCTGCGCGGCTACCTCGGCCATCGCGGGCTCGACATCGAGGTGGCGCTGGCGATGCGCTACGGCGAGCCGTCGATCGCGTCGGTGCTCGGCGACCTGCGCGCCCGGCGCATCGAGCGCCTGCTGCTGTTTCCGCTGTATCCGCAGTATTCGGCGTCGACCACCGCGACCGCGTTCGACGCCGTGCACGCGGTGCTCGCGCGCACGCGCAACGTGCCCGAGGTGCGCTGGGTCAGGCACTTCCACGATCACCCGCGCTACATCGAGGCGCTGAAAGCGAGCGTGCTCGCGCACTGGAAGAAGTTCGGCCGCGTGCAGGACCCCGGCGGCAAGCTGGTGATGAGCTTTCACGGCGTGCCGCGCCGCACGCTCGGCCTGGGCGACCCCTATCACTGCGAATGCCAGAAGACCGCGCGCCTGCTGGCCGAGGCGCTGCAGCTCTCCAGGGACGACTACAGGGTGACGTTCCAGTCGCGCTTCGGCCGTGCCGAATGGCTGCAGCCCTACACCGCGCCCACGCTGCGCGAACTCGCGCGCGGCGGCGCGCGGCGCGTCGACGTGATCTGTCCCGGCTTCGTCGCGGACTGCCTCGAAACGCTGGAGGAGATCGGGATCGAGGGCAAGCGCGAGTTCCTCGCGGCCGGCGGCGCGCAGTTTCACGCCATTGCCTGCCTGAACGATGCGCCCGCGTTCATCGAGGCGCTCGCCGACATCGTCGTCGCGAACGTGCAGGGCTGGCCGGTGCTGCGCGCGCAGCGCGCGCAGTGCGAGGAGGACGCGGCGGCCGCAGCGGCACGCGCGCGGCTTCTGGGGGCAGCGCAATGAACGCCGGCGCCGTCATCGCCGACGGCGTGCCCGTCGATTCGATTCTTGCGCTGCTCACTCAGGCGCGGCTGCCGGTGGCCGACATCGCGCCGGGACCGCGCCAGCGCTTTCTCGGCGCGCGCGATGCAGAGCGCTGGATCGGGATCGTCGCCATCGAGCCGCTCGGCGACGCGGCGCTGCTGCGTTCGCTGGCGGTGGCGCCGGAGGCAAGATCGCATGGCGTCGCGCGCCGGCTCGTCTTTGCCGCCGAAGCGCTGGCGCGCTCCCTGGGCGCGCGCGAAATCGTGCTGCTGACCACCGGTGCCGCGGGCCATTTCGAGCGGCTCGGCTACGCCCCGATCGCCCGCGATCAAGCGCCCGAGGCGGTCCGCGCCTCGACGCAGTTTGCGTCGATCTGCCCCGCGTCTGCGACGGTGATGCGCAAGCGGATCGCGGGCTAGAACCTATCTCAACATCCGCGGCCGACGCGGATGCCGAGATAGGTCCTAGGTCCGCAGCGCGCCTGGCGGCGCGATTCCGCAGGGCGCCGTCTTCACGCTCGATGCCGCGGGAGCGGCTTGCGCGCTGGCGGCTGCGGCCGGCGCCATCACGGTGGAGTTGACCAACAGGATCGCGATGATCGCCGCCAGCGCCAGCAGCACGGCCGGGAACTGCGAACCGCCGCGCGGGCCGGATTCGAATTCGAAGGCGTGCTGATCGTCGCGCATGGTGGTCTCTTGCCGATGTGCGAATTTTCGACAACGTGCATGGAAGCGGAAATCCCGCGCGGTCGCGTCTTCGAGCGAGTCCGGGCTCGCGGCTTGCCGCGATGTCGTTCGGGCTAGCCAGCGGCGCGGCCGCTCCCGTCACGCGCCGTCGGCCGCACGGATGTCTTCGCCGTCGACACGCACGCGATCGCCGGCCTTCAGCCCCGGGTCTCCCGCGCGCGTCAGCGTGCGCAGCGATCCGTCCTCCATCTGCACTGTCACTTCGTAGCGGAGGCTCGCTCGCGCCTGCTTCTCGATCTGGTGGCCCGCCACCGCGCCGCCGATCGCGCCCAGGATGCGGCTCGCGTCCTTGCCGTTGCCGCGGCCGAACTGGTTGCCGATGACACCGCCGAGGACGCCGCCGGCGATCACGCCGATGCCGGTGCCCTCGCCGGGAGTCTTCACTTCGCGTATCGAGGTCACCGTGCCGCAGTTCGTGCAGATGCGCGGCAGCGGCGGCATGTCGGGTGCGGCCATCGGAGGCGGCGGCGTCGGCGTCGCTTCGGCGACCGTCGGCTGTGGCGCTGGCGCGGCCTCGGCGACCCGCAGCGGTGCCGGCGTCCTGGGTTTGCTGACCGAGGCGTGGGGGCGCGACGCGCTGGTCGCCTGCGGTTCGTTCGGCACTGCCGGCGCGGCGGTCACCGGCGCGGGCAGCGCGGGTTCGATCGCCGCCATCGGCGCAGCCGCGTGCTGCGCGGCGACCTGGTTCGTCACCAGCACGGCCGCGCCGAGCACGCTGACCGCGGTAACGGCGATCGCCGCCGTGGCGATCAACGGATGAAGCTTGTTCGTGGGAGCCCCTGCCTGCATTGAATCCTCCGAATCGCGGCGCGCACCATGCGCCGTCGCTTCAACAACGGGCGGCCGGCATGCGCCGGAGACAGCGCGCGCAGCGCGTGTGTTACGAAATGTGTGACGGGCGGCGCTCACTTGGCGCGGAACTTGCCCGCGTCGCCGACGTAGCGCTGCGCGTCCAAGAACCAGCGCTGCGCGTGCGCGTCGCCGTCGAGATATGCGCGCCAGAACGCGGTGGTCGTCGCTCGGACGAGTCGGACGTGTGCGGCGTCGAGCGCGGGATCGGCCGGCGCGCCGCGCCAGCGCGTGCCGCCGCTTAGAACCTATCCGTGAGTAATTCGTGCGATGCGTTGTCGCCAGAAAGCCCGGATGCAAGGCGCCCGGCGCACGACAGTATCCCGGCCTACGGCCAAGCTGGGCAACGCCGCAGCCGGGCTTTCTGGCGACAACCCGAAGGGACGGGCCGCTGAGCAACGGCGGACGCCGTGGCGGGCCCGATCGGGCGTATGGACGCGCGCCGGCGCACAGCGCCTGCGCAGTGGCTCGCATCGCGTTGTTGCTCGTCGCTCATTTGGATGAACCAAACCGCGCTCCTCGCGCCTAGCGCTGCAAGCCAATTAGGCCCG
>JAKORH010000291.1 GCA_029777935.1 Pseudomonadota bacterium | reverse complement strand
GGCGCCCGGCGCAGGACAGTAGCCCGGCCTACGGCCAAGCCGGGCAACGCCGCAGCCGGGCTTTCTGGCGACAACCCGAAGGGACGGGCCGCTGAGCAACGGCGGACGCCGTTGCGGGCCCGATCGGGCGTATGGACGCGCGCAGGCGCATTGCGCCTGCGCAGTGGCTCGCATCGCGTTGTTGCTCGTCGCTTATTTGGATGAACCAAACCGCTCTCCTCGCGCCTGGCGCTGCAAGCCAATTAGGCCCGTCGCACACACGAATTATTCACGGATAGGTTCTTAACCCGGCAAGCCGGCGCCACGTATCCTTGCGCCGATCCGGGTCGCGGGTGAACGGGGTGATTTCCGATGCGCGTGTGCAATGTGGTGACGATCGCCGGCGTAGATCCCTCCGGCGGCGCGGGCGTGGTCGCGGACGTGAAGGCGATCAGCGCGCAGCGCGCGTACGCGTGCGCGGTCGTCACCGCGCTGACCGCGCAGAACACGCAGGCGGTGGCCGGCATCCACGCGGTGCCGGCTCCGTTCGTGCGCGAGCAGATCGACGTGCTGTTTGCCGACGTGGCGATCGATGCGGCCAAGGTCGGCATGCTCGGCGGCCGGCCCGTGATCGAGGCGGTGGCGCACGGGCTGGCGCGCTGGGCGCCGCGCTTCATCGTGCTCGACCCGGTGATGGTCGCCAAGAGCGGCGACGCGCTGCTCGCGCGCAACGCGGTCGGCGCGCTGCGCGAGTCGCTGCTGCCGCTGGCGACGGTGATCACGCCGAACCTGCCCGAAGCCGGCGTGCTGCTCAAAGGGCGCGCGCCCGACAGCCTGCGCGAGATGCAGCGCGCCGCCGAGCGGCTGCGCGATCGCATGAGTCACACGGGACAACGCTGGGTATTGCTGAAGGGCGGGCACCTGCCGCACGGCGACGCGATCGACCTGCTGACCGACGGCGACAAGATGATCGAGCTCGCTGCACCGCGCGTGGCGACGAAGAACACGCACGGCACCGGCTGCACGCTGTCGTCGGCGCTCGCCGCCCTGCTGCCGCAGGTGCCCGATGTCCCCGACGCCGCGCGCCGCGCCAAGGACTATCTGACACGCGCGCTCGAAAGCGCGGACACTCTCAACGTCGGCCAGGGCTTCGGCCCGGTGCATCACTTCCACGCGCTGTGGAGATGAATCCAGCATGTCGTGTCATTCCCGCGCAAGCGGGAATCCAGTGACTTGGTCTCGAACGGCGCTGGGTTCCCGCTTGCGCGGGAACGACACGACGGCTACTCCACCAGCCCGTTCTTGATCGCGTAGTGGGTCAGCTCCGCGTTGCTGCTCATCGCCATCTTCTCGAGGATGCGCGCGCGGTAGACGCTGACGGTCTTCGGGCTGAGCGCCAGCGCCTCGGCGATCTCGGACAGCCGCTTGCCCGAGGCGATCAGCTTCAGCGTCTGGAACTCGCGGTCGCTCAGCCGCTCGTGCGGCGCCGAATGTTCGGGCGCATGCAGGTTCTCGATCAGCGCCTGTGCGATCTCGGGTGTGACGTACTTGCGGCCGGCAATGACCTGGCTCACCGCCTCGATCAGCTTCTCCGGCGCGCTCGCCTTGTTCAGGTAGCCGGCGGCGCCGGCGCGAAATGCGCGCACCGCGTACTGGTCCTCCGGATACATGCTGACGATCAGCACGCGCAGCTTCGGCATCTCCTCGGTCAGCGTCTTCAGGATCTCGATGCCGTTCTTGCCTGGCAGCCCCACGTCCATGACCAGCAGTTCGGCGTCGGGATGGTCGCGCAGCGCCGCGCGCAGCTCGGCGTAGTCGCCTGCTTCGGCGATCACCTCGACGTCCGGATGCTCGGACAGGATCTGCACTATGCCGCGCCGGACGATGGCGTGGTCGTCGACGACGATCGCGCGCGTCGCCACCGTCAGCTCCCCTTGCCGCGCGGCACGCAGAACATGATCGTGGTGCCACGCCCGGGGCCGCTGTCGATCTCGGCCCAGCCCCCGAGAGCGCGCGCGCGCTCGACCAGCCCGCGCAGCCCGAAGCCCGGCGTGGCCGCGAGCTGGCGCGGATCGAAGCCGACGCCGTCGTCGGCGATCTCCAGCGTCACGTCCTGTGGCGAGCTGAACAGGGTCACGCCGACGCGCGTGGCGCCCGCGTGCTTGGCGACGTTGTTCAGCGATTCCTGCGCGACGCGGTACAGCGCCGCCGCGTGGGCCGGAGGCAGGTCGATCTCGTCGCGGTTCGATTCGAAACCGGCGGCGACCTGCGCGCGCGCGCCGAAGCCCTTGACCAGCCAGTCGAGCGCGGCCGGCAGCCCGGCATCGAGCACCGGCGGCCGCAGATCGTGCTGGATGCGGTGGCTCGCGGCCACCGCGTTGGCGAGCAAGTCCTGCATCGTCCGCAGGTGCGGCGCGGCCTGCGGCGGCAGCCCGCACGACGCCACGCGTGCCAGCTCGAACTTCAGCGCGGTCAGCGTGCTGCCGATGTCGTCGTGGATTTCGCGCGCGATCGCCCGGCGCTCCTCTTCCTTGACCTGCTCCAGATGCGCGGTGAGCTCCTGCAGCCGCAGCGACTGCGCGCGCCGTTCGCGCCGCGTCGCGGCGGCGTCGAGGCTCCTGGCGAGCGCAGGTCCGATGCGGAACAGCCGCGTCTTCAGCACGAAGTCGTCGGCGCCCGCGTGCAGCGCCGCCACGGCGAGCTCCTCCGACATCTCTCCCGACACGACCAGCACCGGCAGGTCGACGTCGAACTCCTTGGACACCGCCAGGGCCGCGAAGGAATCGAAGCGCGGCAGGTTGTGGTCGGTGACGACCGCATCGACCGGGCCGCGCGTGAATGCCTCGCGCATCCCGGACTCGTCTTCGACCCGTTGCGCGCGCAGGACGCGCCCGATCATCGCGGCGTCGCGCTTGACCGTGGCCAGCAGCAACTCGTAGTCGAGCTCTGAGTCCTCGACCACCAGCAGCCGCAGCGGCGTTGTCTCGGCGGGGGCGTTCATGCGGAGCGGATTTTCGCCGATTCGGCCGCGGCCCGGACGGTGCGGGCAGCCGGAAAGTCGGGGAAAGGGGCGGCTTTTCTGCCCTTCGGCTTGGCGCCGGCGACTCCAAACTGCGGCCGCCATGGAAACCTCGGCTGACAACCCGGGCCGGCAGGTCGACGGTCAGGCCGCGCACGAGTGCGCTGCGATCGCCTCCGACCTGGAGCGCCTGAGAGTCCTGATTGCGGACGCCGGCGATCGCCTGCTGGCGAGCTTCAACGCCGTCAGCGCGCTGCAACCGTCGTTTACCGGCGACGAGGCGCAACGCCGGGCGCTCGCCCGGGCGATCACGGTCGCGGTCACCGCCCTGCAGTTCCAGGACATGGCCACGCAGTTGACGCAGCACGCGCAGCGTCGCCTGCAGGTGCTCGAAGGCTGCCTGCAATCGCTGGCGAACGAGTCCGATCCGCTGCTCGCCGCCACGCGCATGCAGCCGGTGCGGCAGAGCGCGATGGGCGCGGGCGGGATCGAACTGTTCTAGGGGACGCGGCGTACTCGACGGGAGCTGGAACGATGCATTCGATTCTCGCAGTGGACGACTCCGCATCGATGCGGCAGATGGTTTCCTTCACGTTGAAGGGCGCCGGTTACCAGGTGATCGAGGCGGCCGATGGCCAGGAGGCATTCGAGAAGGCGCGCGGGCAGCGTGTCGATCTGGTGCTGACCGACCAGAACATGCCGGTGATGGACGGCATCACGCTGGTCAGGCAACTGCGCGCGCTGCCGACATACGCGACCACGCCGATCCTGATCCTGACCACCGAGTCGGGCGACGACATGAAGGCCAGGGGCAAGGCGGCCGGCGCCACTGGCTGGCTGGTCAAGCCGTTCGATCCGAACAAGCTGCTCGACGTGATCAAGCGGGTCATTCGCTGAGCACCGCGCCGGAACGACCATGGGCGAGATGAATCGCGCGCAGCACAGCGACTTCGACCTGTCGCAGTTCTACGCCGTCTTCTTCGAGGAGGCGGGCGAGAACCTGGAAAGCATGGAAGGCAAGCTGCTCGCGATCGATGTGAGCGCGGCGAGCGAGGACGAACTGAACGCGATCTTCCGCGTCGCGCATTCGATCAAGGGAGGTGCCGCGACCTTCGGCTTCTCCGACGTGACCGAGTTGACGCACGAACTGGAAACGTTGCTCGATCGCGTGCGCCGGCACGAGCTGGCGCTGACGCGCGACATGGTCGACGTGCTGCTGGAGGCCGGCGACGTGCTGCGGGCGCAGCTCGCGCGCTACCAGGGGTCGAGCACGGGGAGTCCCGACACGACGAAACTTGTTGCCCGCATCAGGCGGCTCGCATCCGGCGCCGCCGCCGCGGCGTCCGTCGGTGCCCGCGTGCTGGAAGTGCGGCTCGGTCCGATCGCCGATGGCGGCATCGCCGACAGCCTGGCCGAACTCTTCCGCGACATACCTTCGCTCGGGACGTTCGAGCCGCTCGACGGCGGGCAGTTGATCGACGGCTTCCGCCGCTTCAAGGTCGTGACGCAGTCGCCGGACAGCGAATTGATCGAGCTGTTCTCGTTCCACGTCGCGCGCGAGCAAGTCGCGATCGCCTGCGCCGCTGGAGCGAACGCACCGTCCGAAGCCAACGCGCGGACCGACGCGAGGGATGCTCGCGCGGCCGCGCCGCGGCACCCCGACGGGGCGGTCGAAGGCGACGGCTTCGGATTCTTCGTCGATCCGGCCACGCTGCCGGCGGCGCGGCCGGTCGAGGCCGCCCCCGTGGCGGCGCAGCGCCCCGAGCGCAAGGCGAACGCGGAGAAGGCCGCGAGCCTGGAATCGACCACGCTGCGAGTTCCCGTCGAGAAGGTCGATCAGCTGATCAACCTGGTCGGCGAACTCGTGATCGCGCAGGCGATGCTGACGCAGCAGACCAAGGGATTCGACCCGGTGCAGAACCAGGCGCTGCTGGCGGGCGTATCCGAGCTCGAGCGCAGCACGCGCCATCTGCAGGAGGCGGTGCTGTCGATCCGCATGATTCCGATGTCGTTCGTGTTCAACCGCTTCCCGCGCATGATCCGCGATCTGGCGGCCAAGCTCGGCAAGGACATCGAGCTGAAGATGGCCGGCGAGGCGACCGAACTGGACAAGGGTCTGATCGAGAAGATCATCGATCCGCTGACGCACCTCGTGCGCAACAGCGCCGACCACGGCATCGAGCCGCCGGACGTGCGCGCCGCGGCCGGCAAGCCGGCGACCGGGACGATCACGCTGTCAGCGGCGCACCAGGGCGGCTCGATCCTGATCGAGGTACGCGACGACGGTGCCGGACTGAAGCGCGACAGGATCCTCTCCAAGGCAAGAGAGCGGGGACTGCCGGTGCGCGACGACATGACCGACGCCGAAGTGTGGGCGCTGATCTGGGAGCCAGGCTTCTCGACCGCCGAGCAGGTTTCCGACGTGTCCGGCCGCGGTGTCGGCATGGACGTCGTGCGGCGGAACATTGCCGCGCTGGCCGGAACCGTGGAGCTCGATTCGGCCGAAGGCTACGGCACGCGCGTGTCCGTACGGCTGCCGCTGACGCTCGCGATCATGGACGGCATGTCGATCGGTGTCGGCGACGAGACGTACATCCTGCCGCTGGCGTCGGTGGTCGAATCGTTTCAGATCGGCTCCGGCATGATCCAGACGGTCGGCGGGTCGGACCGCGTGGTCAAGGTACGCGACGAGTACCGGCCGGTGCTGGCGCTGGACGAGATCTTCGCGGTGCCGCGCGCGGACGACGCGCCGGCGCCGAATCTGATGGTGATCGTCGAGGCCGAAGGCGGCAGCGTGGCGCTGATCGTCGACGAACTGCTTGGGCAGCACCAGGTCGTGGTCAAGAACCTCGAGGCGAACTACCGGCGCGTACCGAACATTTCCGGCGCGACCATTCTCGGCGACGGCCGCGTCGCGCTGATCATCGACGTCGCGGGCCTGGTCAAGCGCGCGCGCCACTGAAGTCAGGAGAATCCCTTGGGAGAGCGATAGATGAGTGCGATTTCCGCCAACGAAGCGCGCGCGGTCGCGTCCACCGGCTCCATGCTGGCGGCGCGCGAGTTCCTGACCTTCCGGCTCGGCGCCGAGGAATACGGCATCGACATCCTGAAGGTGCAGGAGATCCGCTCGTACGAGTCGCCGACGCGCATCGCCAATGCGCCGGCCTTCATCAAGGGCGTGGTCAACCTGCGCGGCGTCATCGTGCCGATCGTCGATCTGCGACTGAAGTTCGCGCTCGACAGCGCCGAATACAACGCGTTCACGGTAGTGATCATCCTGAACATCGCCGGCCGCACCCTCGGCGTGGTGGTCGACTCGGTGAGCGATGTGCTGGAACTGAGGCCGGAGCAGATCAAGCCGGCGCCGGAATTCGGCGGCTCGATCGATGCCGGCTTCATCACCGGGCTGGCGTCGATCGAAAGCGCCGAGGGGCAGCGCATGCTGATACTGGCGGACATCGAACGACTGATGTCCGGCGTCGATATGGGGCTCGTGGCGCCGACCGCGCACTGACGACCTGGCGTGCATCATGGGCGCCCGCGATCCGCTGAACGAAGCGCTGCTCGCACCGATCGCCGGCGACGGCGAGCGCGAGTACGCATTCGCCCGCGGCGACTTCGAGCGCGTGCGCCGATTGATCTATGCGCTGGCCGGCATCAGCCTGAACGACAGCAAGCAGAACATGGTCTACAGCCGGCTCGCGCGACGGCTGCGCGCGCACGGGCTCGATGCGTTCGCGCGCTACCTCGACCGTCTGGAATTCGATCCGGCGTTCCGGCGCGCCGAGGCGCAGGAGTTCATCAACGCGCTGACGACCAACCTCACGTCGTTCTTCCGCGAGCCGCATCACTTCCCGATCCTGGCCGACTTCCTGCGCTCGTGCGGGGAGGCCGCGACGCCGCGCGTGTGGTGCGCGGCAGCTTCCACCGGCGAGGAGCCGTGGTCGATCGCCATCTCGCTGGTCGAAGCGCTCGGGTCCGGCACGCGGGCGCGGCTGCTCGCGACCGACATCGACACGAACGTGCTCGCGACCGCCGCGCGCGGCGTGTACGGGTTCGATGCCGCGCGCGCGTGCGGCGAGGCGCGGCTGAAGCGCTTCTTCCTGCGCGGCGCCGGGCCCAACGAGGGGCAGGCTCGCGTGAAGCCGGAACTGGCGCGGCTCGCCGAGTTCGCGCCGCTGAACCTGCTCGACGACGACTGGGCCGCGGTGCGCGCGTTCGGGCGCCAGCTCGACGCCGTGTTCTGCCGCAACGTGATGATCTACTTCGACAAGCCGACACAGCGGCGCGTGCTCGAACGCATCGCGGCCGTCCTGCGCCCCGGCGGGCTGCTGTTCGCGGGCCACTCGGAGAACTTCACTGACTGCCGCGAGTGGTTCGCGCTGCGCGGCAAGACCGTTTACGAAAGGCTGCCGGCATGAGCCCGCCGGGCCGCCCCGAGGGCGAATCCCCGAGCGCGCAGCGCGAGGGTCGTCCAGGGAGCGCCGCCGCCCTGCCGCCGAAGCTCCGCCGCAGCGGCGCGCCCGGCGAGGCCGGCACGTTCTACTTCGAGCGCAGCTTCGACAAGTCGGCCGTCAAGGTGCTGCCGGGGGAATTCTTCGTCGCGGCCGAGGACGTCGTGCTGACCACGGTGTTGGGCTCGTGCGTATCGGCATGCCTGTGGGATCCGGCCGCGAAAGTGGGCGGCATGAACCACTTCCTGCTGCCGGAGAGCGGCGGCGCCGATCCGCTGTCGGACTCGGGCCGTTACGGCGCGTTTGCGATGGAGCAGTTGATCAACGAGCTGCTGAAGCGCGGCGCGCGCAAGGGCGCGCTGGAGTCGAAGGTCTTCGGCGGCGGTCGCGTGATGCAGAATTTCACCACCATCGACGTCGGCGCGCGCAACGCCGAATTCGTGCTGAAGTTCCTGCGCACCGAAGGCATCCGCGTCGTGTCGCAGGACCTGCTCGACGTGCACCCGCGGCGCGTGGCGTTTTTTCCGGCCAGCGGCCGCGCGCTGTCGAAGAAGCTCGCCAAGGTGGACCCGAGGCTGATCGCCGAGGAGCAGCAGTACTCGGCGCAGATCGCGACCCGGCGCGTAGGCGGCGAAGTGGAGCTCTTCTGAGAATGTCCAAGACGCGTGTGCTGATCATCGACGACTCGGCGCTGGTCCGCAGCGTGCTGACCGGGATCATCGGCCGCGAGCCGGACCTCGAGGTCATCGGCACCGCGCCCGATCCGCTGGCCGCGCGCGAGATGATCCGCGAACTGAACCCGGACGTGCTGACGCTCGACGTCGAGATGCCGAAGATGGACGGCCTCGACTTCCTCGAACGGTTGATGCGGCTGCGCCCGATGCCGGTCGTTATGGTCTCCACGCTGACCGAGCGCGGCGCCGAGACGACAATTCGCGCGCTCGAGCTGGGCGCGATCGACTTCGTCGCCAAGCCCAGGCTCGGCATCGCCGCCGGGCTGCAGGACCTCGGCCGCGACATCTGCGAGAAGATCCGCATCGCCTCGCGCGCGCGCATGCACCGGCACGTGGCGGCTGCGCCGGTCACAGCGCCGTCCAGGCCGGCGCGGCCGCTGCCGGCGCGCCACTCGACCGAAAGGCTGATCGCGATCGGTGCCTCGACCGGCGGCACAGAGGCGATTCGCGAGGTGCTGACGCGACTGCCCGCCGATGCGCCGGCGGTGCTGATTACCCAGCACATGCCGCCCGGATTCACGAGGAGCTTCGCGGCGCGGCTCGACAGCCTGTGCCGGATGACCGTGCGCGAAGCCGTGCACGGCGAGCGCGTGCTGCCCGGCCACGCGTACATCGCGCCCGGCGACCGCCACCTGCGGCTCGGCAAGAGCGGCGCGAACTACGTGGCCGAACTCGACGACAGCCCGCCGGTGAACCGCCACCGGCCGTCGGTCGAGGTGCTGTTCCGGTCGGTCGCCGCGACCGCCGGCCCCAGCGCGCTCGGCGTGATGCTTACCGGCATGGGCAAGGACGGCGCGGCCGCGATGCTCGACATGAAACGCGCCGGCAGCTACAACCTCGCGCAGGACGAGGCGACGTGCGTGGTGTTCGGAATGCCGAAGGAGGCGATCGCCTGCGGGGCGGTCGACGAGGTGCTAGCAGTGACGCGGATTGCGGGGAGGATCGAGGAGAGGCTGGTGGAGGCCGGCGGAGCAGCGCACCGGGTGTGAGCCGGGCGTAAGTTCTTGAGGTACAAATGAAAACCGGGGCGCGTGGCCCCGGTTCCAACAATTTGAAAGGGCTCGTTAGGCGAATATG
Organism: Pseudomonadota bacterium; assembly: GCA_029777935.1. The sequence continues at coordinate 9,146 of JAKORH010000291.1, read as the reverse complement.
TAATCACCCAGCCCGCCGCCGACCTGCGCCAGTTCAGTCAAGCTCAGCTCGACCACTTGTTCTTGAATTTCGACTTCTTGGATCAGGGTTTCCATTGTGTCCTCCAAAGTAGGGATTTCGCTGAGCCTGGCGCTGCTCCGGAAATCCGAAGCCCCTCGCCTACGCTGGCGATGGTCCCCAGAAGGCGGGGATTAATCCATCTTTGGTACCAAACTCTTGCTATCGCAGATTCTTGGTATCTGATAACGTGGCGCGCGTGGAAATGAACCCGCCCCCCTTCGTAACTGCCGCTGGGCCGATGGTCGTTCCGACAAGTGCTCAAGAGGCACACGCGCTCTTCGGCAAGACGCTAGGGCAGTTGAGGGCATTGCTCTCATCGCCTTCTGGCAATGCGCTCGACATTGGCCAAGCTTCGTACCATGCCATCCGCGCGGTGCCGCCTGAGCTAATCGACGGGACGGCTGTCGAATGCTTGCAGTTGGTCGCTCAGATAGCAGTTGTCTGCGCACGTTCCCAACAGGGCATTGCGCCTGCGGTTGATGCGGTCGCCTTGGCCCGGCTCGTCGGCGACAAGCCCTTGCTCCGGCGGGCGCTGACGTTCGCGGGTGTACTGCAGATCGAAACGGGCAACCTTCCCATTGCCACCGAATGCTTTGCTGAGGCGCTCGACCTTGCGCGAGAGCTAGGAGATCGTCTCGGCGAAGTTGCGCTGTGGAACAACCTCGGACTTGCGCTTCAACAGGCGGCGCATTACGCCGACGCGATCCGGTGCTATGAGCGGGCAATCGCCCTCACGGCCGATGAGGCGACGTTCCGCATGGCGAAGGGGCAGGCGTTGAACAACGTCGCCTATGCGAGCCTCAACGTCCAAGACCTCCGCCGCGGGCTGCGCGCTGTGCGACAGGCAATTGACGTTTTCGCTTTCCCGCAGACTCCGAGCGAATGCTTGTCGCGCACGCTTGCGGAAAACCACTTCGCGCAGTTGCTTCTAGAAACAGGCGATATCGACGGCGCGAAAAGGCGATGCGAATTCGCGAAGCAGTTTGCCGCCAAGTCTGGTCTCGAACGTGCGGAGCTTGCGGCAGCGATGGCGGAAGGCTTGACGGAGGTTCAGGCTGGCACGACGGATGTCGGTCTTACTCGGATCAAGCGCTCGCTGGAGAAGGCGCGCAACTCGGTGCGTGGCGGTCTGAGAGATGCGATGACGGCGGCCGTCAAAGGCTACGAACTCGCCGGCCAACCCGACGTTGCGCTCGTCTATCTGCACGAGCTGCTGAAGCTGAACGAAGAGGCCAAGCAGCAGCAGGTGCTGATGCACCACCAGCGCCACCTGCAGCAGATCGAGCAGACCTACGTCAGCGTGGTCGACAACGCGTCGGCCGATGCGAACCTGAACAAGCACCTCGGCGACCTCCGCATCCAGCTCGGCGAGCGCGAGCTGATGAAGTCGCGCATCGCGATGCTCGAGCAGCAGTCGGTCGCGGCCGAGCTGCACGACGACACCACCGGCGAGCACTGCTATCGCGTCGGCCGGTTCGCGTCGATCCTCGCGCGCGAGTACGGGCTCGAAGACGACGTGTGCTTCATGATCGACCTGGCCGCGCGCATGCACGACATCGGCAAGCTGGCGGTGCCGGACTCGATTCTGCTCAAGCCTGGGCGGCTGACCGACGGCGAGCGCAAGATCATGCAGCACCACACGATCGCGGGTGCGGAGATCCTTGCCCGAAGCAACATCCCGCAGATGCACGTGGCCGAAGAGATCGCGCGCCACCACCACGAATGGTGGAACGGACGCGGCTATCCGCACGGGCTGGCCGGGACCGCGATTCCGATCGCGGCGCGCATCAGCGCCATCGTGGACGTGTTCGACGCACTGACGCACGTGCGGCCGTACAAGCACGCGTGGCCGCTCGCGGAAGCGGTCAGGGAGATCCTTTCGCTGCGCGGCATCCAGTTCGATCCCGAAGTGACCGACCTCTTTCTCGAGCTGCTGCCGCGCCTGCAGCGCGACGTCGGCGATCTCGACGCCTACCTCGGCGCCGAGGCGAAGAACTCGCCGTTCATCCAGGCACGCGCGCGCATCGCGGCCGCCCTCAAAGGCGCCGACGGCCGCGGGATTTTCGACCTGCGCCGGTAACAGTCGGCAGTCGGCAGACCATAGCAAGCGATCGAATCCGCGCCTGCGTCACGCTGGCGGGTCCGCCGTGTCGCCAGCTTGCGGGGGCGTGCGCTTCCGGGCTCAGCTCTTCTTGACGTAGGCGGTGCACCAGCCGTTCGGGCTGATCTCGGTGTCGCCCGCAATGATCTTGCAGCTTCCCAAGGCGGTCGCGGTCTTGCCGGGCACGAAGTGGATGCAGGTTGCGCAGTGCTGATCGCCGTTGGGCTTGTCCTGGTACTTCAATGCCGTTCGCAGCGACTCGTTCTTCGACGCGTACGCGCGAGTCGCGAGAGTGGCCAGCGGGATGGCCACCATGGCGCCCGTAACGCGGGTCAGCCAGATGCGCCGGGAAGGTGAAAGGCTCATCGTTCGAAACTCCTCAAGGCAGCGCGGTCCGGCAGGGCGGCCGACCGCGGTTGTCTCAATGAGAGACCCGATGTACTCGAAAGTTCTGGACGCCCCGCCGCATCGCGGTACGCCCGCCAGCGCCGCGCATGATGTTGCGTGCGGTGAATCAACGAGCCCCGCACGGACGCCGGGGTGAAGCAACTTGATGCGCTGCCAACTCGACCTTAAATTGCGATCTGCAAAGGCCGCCGGGCGGCCGCCGGCACGCACCGCGTGCGGGAGGAACGTCCGGACTCCACAGAGCGGCGTAGCAGGCAACACCTGCCCACCGTGAGGTGAGGATCAGAGCAACAGAGACGAGTCGGCGGCCGGGCGGCGCGGTTTTGCGCCGCCAAGGTCTCGCTTCAAGGAGAGCGGCCGCGAGGCTGTCGATCCGGAAAGGCGAGCCCGGCCGTCGGGTGAAACGGGCAATCTCTACGCGGAGCAACATCAAGTAGGCAGCCGACGATCCTGCTCGGAGAGGCTGCGGGTAGATGGCTCGAGCCGGTGCGCAAGCGCCGGCCTAGAGGAATGGTCGCCACGGCGCGCGGTTTCGCGACCGCGTGCCGCACAGAATCCGGCGTACAGGCGGGCTTTGCATTTTCATCGCAGCAAGTCTTGAGATTTCACATTCACGGCTTGTCATATCCCATTCATTTGTTGACGATTTTTGTCACAACCGGTCGAGGATTGCGCGCTAAGTCATTGTCCTGATTGAAAAAAAAGACTCGCCCGGAGCTTGACCCTGCCAATGCGCTCGGCTACATTTCCCGAGTGGGAAAAAGTGGGAGAGGGTGGATCAGTTAGTGATCGCTTCGCTTGGATCGTCCGTCAGCGAAGGATTTGACTGATCCGCCCCGGAACCGGGGGCCGGGGACAGTGTTTCAGGGCAGGTCTGAACTGACGCTCGACGGCAAGGGCAGGCTGTCGATGCCGGCGCGGCACCGCGATGCTTTGCACGCGCTGTGCGAGTCGCGTTTGACGCTGACGCGCCACCCGGACGGCTGTCTGCTTCTGTATCCGCGGCCGCGCTGGCAGTCAAAAAGCGAGGAGATCTCGCGCCTGCCGTTTCAGGCGCGCGCGCTGCAGCGCATGTTGATCGGCAGTGCGGTCGACATCGACCTCGATGCTGCCGGCCGCCTCTTGATTCCCTCCGAACTGCGCGGCGCAGCCAAGCTCGAACGCGATGCAGTGCTGCTCGGCATGGGCGAGCACTTCGAATTGTGGGACGCCGCCTCGCACGCCTCGACGGAGCAGGAGCAGGCGGCGCACATCTTCGACGCGGTGCCCGGGTTCTCGTTCTGATGACGAACCCGCGCGCCCAGCTTGCAGTCCTCTCCCTTGCAACACACGACCGTACTCGTCTCGAGCGCCGTCGACCATCTGCTGTCGGCGCGGGACGGCACCTACGTCGATGCGACGTTCGGGCGTGGTGGGCATGCCCGCTCTCTGTTGCAGCGCCTGTCCCCGCAGGCGCGTCTGATCGCTTTCGATCGCGACCCGCAGGCGGCTGTAGAGGCGGCGGCGATCGACGACCCTCGATTTCACTTCGTGCACACGACGTTTTCACGCCTGCGCGCGACGCTCGCCGCGATGGGGATCGCGCAGGTCGACGGCGTGCTGCTGGATCTCGGCGTGTCGTCGCCGCAGATCGACGAGCCGGCGCGCGGCTTCTCGTGGCGGCATGGCGGGCCGCTCGACATGCGCATGGACACCACGCAGGGTCCGACGCTGGCGCAGTTCCTGGCCTCGACAACTGTTGACGAACTGACGCGCGTCATCCGCGACTATGGGGAAGAACGGTTTGCTGCATCGATTGCAAAGGCGATTGTGGCTGGCCGCGCGGATGGAAAGCGCGCGGGTCGGGCCCTTGCAACGACCACCGACCTTGCCGCTGTCGTGGCAGACGCGATCCCGGTCAAGAGCCGCAAGGACGCAGGTCAGCATCCGGCCACGCGGACTTTTCAGGCTCTTCGGATTCACCTCAATCAAGAGCTTGAGGAACTGGCGCTAGTGTTGCCGCAGATTCTCGCCGTGCTGAAGCCGGGCGGCCGCCTCGTGGCGATCAGCTTTCATTCGCTCGAGGATCGCATCGTCAAGCGCTTCATCGAGTCGCACGCGCATCCCGATCGCGCGCTCGGCGCCGGTGCGCAGCGCCTGCCGCTACGTGCTGCCGAACTGCCGCGCCCGACATTGCGCGCGCTGGCCAAGTTGCGGCCCGGCGCGGAAGAGATCGATGCCAATCCGCGTGCGAGAAGCGCCGTGATGCGCGTGGCGGAGCGTACCGACGCCGCACTGGCGGATTTCGGGAGCGCGTGATGCGGCGGGCGACGGGCCTCGTGCTGATCGCCGCGCTGGTCGGCGGGTTGCTGGCGTGCAGCCTGTCGCTGATCACGTCGCAGTATCGTGCGCGCGGGCTGTTCGTCGAGTTCGAGCGCGCGCAGCAGCATGCGCAGCAACTCGAAGCCGAGGGTAACCGGCTGCGCGTCGAACTGGGCCGCGTGTCGCAGCCCGCCAACGTGGAAGCCGTCGCGCGCCGACTCGGGCTGCGCGCAGTCGACAGCGCGCACACGGCATTCCTGCCGGCGCCGGGCACGACCACGGAGGCGACGCGATGAAGCAGCCGGTAGCCCAGCGTTACGGAGCAGTCAGCGGCCGCCGCGCGGCGACCGCGGCGCGAGGCGGCGAGCGCGTGGCGTTCAATGCCAATCCGCTGCTGGTGGTGAAGCTGCCCGCGTGGCGCTCGAAGCTGCTGCTGTTCCTGCTGTTCTGCGGCTTCGTCGCGCTCGCCGGCCGCGCGGTGTTCCTGCAGGGCGGCGTGTCGACCGGGTACTTCCAGCGCCAGGGCGACGCGCGTTACACCCGCACGCTCGACGCGCCCGCGACGCGCGGCAAGGTCACCGATCGCAACGGCGTGGTGCTGGCCGCCTCCGTGCCGGCCCGGGCGATCTGGGCAATTCCCGAGGACGTCGATGCTTCGCCGCGCGGGCTGGCGCAACTGGCGCAGCTGCTGCGGATGCCGCTGTCGGAGCTGCGCCGCAAGCTGGCCAACGAGGACCGCAAGTTCGTCTACCTGCGCCGGCAGGTAGACCTCGACGTGGCGAAGAAGATCGAAGACCTCAAGCTCGACGGCGTCCACCAGTCGGGGGAATTCAAGCGTCACTATCCGGAAAGCATCACCGTCGCGCACCTGATCGGCTTCACCAACGTCGAGGACCGCGGGCAGGAGGGTATCGAGCTCGCGCTCGAGCCGACGCTGGCGGGCCGCACCGGCCACCGCCGCGTGATCAAGGACCGAATGGGCCGCATCGTCGACGACGACTGGCTGCTCGATCCGGTCGACGGCCGCGACGTCACGCTGTCGATCGACCACCGCATCCAGTACCTCGCGTTCTCGGCGCTGAAGAACGGCGTGGAAGCCAACCACGCGCGCGCGGGCTCGGTGCTGGTGCTGGACGCGAAGACGGGAGAGGTGCTGGCGCTGGCGAGCTGGCCGAGCTTCGACCCGAATTCGCGCGGCTCGTGGAACATCGAGGCGCTGCGCGACCGCGTCATCACCGACACGTTCGAGCCGGGCTCGACGATGAAGCCGTTCTCGATCGCGGCCGCGCTGGACGCCGGGCGCATCACGCCGCAGATGCGCGTCGACACCTCGCCGGGGCGGATGACGATCGGCGGCCGCACGATCGGCGACGCGCACCCGCACGGCGTGCTGACCGTCGAGGAAATCGTCGAGAAGTCGAGCAACGTCGGCACCGCGAAGATTGCACTGACGTTGCCGGCGCAGCTCTTGTGGGACACGTACACCGCGGTCGGGTTCGGGCAGGCGCCGCGGGTCGGCCTGCAGGGCGCGGTGCCGGGACGGCTGCGGCCGTACAAGGCGTGGCGGCCGGTCGAGCAGGCAACGATCGCGTACGGCTACGGCGTGTCCGTGTCGCTGCTGCAGTTGGCGCGCGCGTACACGATGTTCGCTCGCGACGGCGACATCGCGCCGCTGTCGCTGCTGAAGACGAACGGACCGGTGCCGGGCGTGCCGGTGATCAAGCCGGAGACCGCGCGCGAAATGCGCCGCATGCTCGAGATGGCGGTCAGCGACCAGGGCACTGCGCCGGCGGCACGGATTCCCGGCTACCGCACCGCCGGCAAGACCGGCACGGCGCGCAAGCTGCGTGATGGCCGCTACAGCAACGCGTACATCGCGTCTTTCGCGGGCTTCGCGCCGGTGTCGAACCCGCGCATCGTGATTGCGGTGATGATCGACGAGCCGGGCGGCGGCGCCTACTACGGCGGGCAGGTGGCGGCGCCGGTGTTCGCGCAGATCGCCGCCGGCACGTTGCGCACGCTGCAGGTCCCGCCCGACGGGCCGATCAACGTGCCGGCGCTGCCGGCGCAGCCCGTCGCCGAGGAGGCGATGTGACCGGCCCGCACGCCGCCGCGATGGAAGTCCTGGCGTGGCTGCGCGCGCAGGCGCCCGCCGCGTTCGCGCACGATCTGCAGCTCGACAGCCGCCGCGTGGCGCCAGGCGACGTGTTCGTCGCAGCGCCCGGCGCGATCCCCGGCAAGAGCGCAGACGGCCGCTCGTTCATCGATGCCGCGGTGGGGCGCGGCGCGATCGCGGTGATCGTCGAGGCCGACGGCTGGCAGTCGCGCGAGGTCGGCGTGCCGGTGTTGCCGGTTGCCAACCTGCGCCGCGTGCTCGGCCAGCTCGCCGCGCGTTTCTATGCGCTGCCGAGCGAGGGACTGCTGGGCATCGGCGTGACCGGCACCAACGGCAAGACCTCGTGCAGCCAGTGGGTCGCGCAGCTGCTGACGCTCGCCGGCACGCGCTGCGCGGTGATCGGCACCGTCGGCAGCGGCTTTCCCGGCGCCATGCAGCCCGACGCGACGCTGACCACGCCCGATGCGATCACGCTGCAGCGCGCGGTCCGGCGCTTCGCGCACGACGGGGCGCGCGCGCTGGCGATGGAAGTGTCGTCGATCGGGCTGGACCAGGGGCGCGTCAACGGCATGAAGTTCGACGTGGCGCTGTTCACCAACCTCACGCGCGACCACCTCGACTACCACGGCACGATGGAGCGCTACGAGGCCGCCAAGACGATCCTGTTCGATTGGCCGACGTTGACCGACGCGGTGATCAACCTCGACGATGCGGCTGGCCAGCGGCTGGCCGAGCGGCTTTCCAGCCGCGCGCGCGCCGGCGGCGTGCGCATCACCGGCTACACCGCGCAGCGCGCGCCGGCGCCGGGCGCGGTGGCGCGCCTGTTGTCGGCCGACGATCTGCGCGCTACGCCCGAAGGACTGGCGTTCGCGATCCGCGGCAACGGCTCGGCGCACGCGGTGTCGGTGCCTCTGGTCGGCGAATTCAACGTGTCGAATCTGCTCGGCGTGGTCGGCGTGGCGCTCGCGTGCGGCGTCGATGTCGAGCGCGCGTGCGCGCTGCTGCCGCAACTCATGCCGCCACCGGGCCGCATGCAGCGCTTCGGCGGCAACGGCGCGCCGCTGGTCGTGGTCGATTACGCGCACACGCCTGATGCGCTGGACAAGGCGCTCGCCGCGCTGCGGCCGATGGCGCAGGCACGTCGCGGCCGGCTGTGGATCGTGTGCGGCGCCGGCGGCGACCGCGATCCCGGCAAGCGCGCGCCGATGGGGCTGGCCGGCGCGCGCGGCGCTGACCGCGTCGTGATCACGAGCGACAACCCGCGCACCGAGGATCCGGCCCGCATCATCGCCGATGTCGCCGCCGGCGTTCCCGCGGGCACCGCGATCGACCAGATCGCCGATCGCGCGCAGGCGATCGCGCACGCGGTGCAGGCCGCTGCCGCCGAGGACATCGTGCTGATCGCCGGCAAGGGGCACGAGGACTACCAGGATGCGGGCGGCGTGAAGCGGCCGTTTTCGGACGTCGACGAGGCGCGCGTCGCGCTCGCGCGGCGCGGCGGAAGCGGCGGCGCGGGCGGGCCGCGCGCAACCGGAGCGCCGCTCGGCGGCGCGGCGTTCTTCCGGCTGAAGGCGGCATGCTGACGGTGGCCGAACTCGCGCAGTCGCTGCGCGGCGCCACCGTGCAGGGCGACGCGCACGTGCGCTTCACGTCGGTGGCGACCGACTCGCGCCGGCTTGCGCCGGGTGCGCTGTTCGTCGCGCTGCGCGGCGATCGTTTCGACGGCCACGACTACGTCGCGCCGGCGGCTGCGCGCGGCGCGGTCGCAGCGCTGGTCGAGCGGCCGGTCGACGTGGCGGTTCCGCAGGTGATCGTGCCGGACAGCCGGCGCGCGCTCGGACTCGCGGCCGCGGCGTGGCGCGCCCGCTTCGGCGTGCCGCTGATCGCCGTCACCGGCAGCAACGGCAAGACCACGGTCACGCAGATGATCGCGGCGATCCTGGCGCGCGCGTTCGGCGAGAAGAAGCGCCTGGCCACGCGCGGGAATCTCAACAACGACATCGGCGTGCCGCTGATGCTGTTCGAGCTGAATTCGCAGCACAAGGTCGCGGTGCTCGAGCTGGGCATGAACCATCCGGGCGAGATCGCCTACCTGGCCGAGCTGGCGCGGCCGACGGTGACGCTGGTCAACAACGCGCAGCGCGAGCACCAGGAGTTCAT
>JAKORH010000290.1 GCA_029777935.1 Pseudomonadota bacterium | reverse complement strand
GTATCGGCAGACCCATGGGCTGACCCTCAGCTTGTGGCAACTGCTCGGCGAGGTGCGCGCCACGCTGTTTCAGCGCCCCGCCACCGAAACCGAAATGCTGCGACGACGAAGACAGCAGCACGCCGAATTCGCCCGCCTACAACCCGCCCTGTTCGCATGAAAATTATCCCGGACAGCAGTGCGCGGAAGCGGGAATCCAGCGACCCGATCGCACGGACACCGGGTCCTCCCTTCGCGGGTACGACGATCCCATGACGTGGGCTCGCAAGGACGTGTTCTCCGTGGTCAAGATCAGTCGAGCGTCGTCAACCCGCCTGCGCCGCCAGCCGGTTCGCGCGCTGGGCCAGCGTGCCCAGGTCGGCCCGATCGAGCGTCGGCCGCAGGCTGACGGGGCCGAGCGCGTCGAGCCATGGCGCGTCGACGCCGGCGGCGGCCGCTCCCGCGTCCTGCCCGATATCGAAGTCGATGCGCTGCACGCGTTCGCGCAGCGCACCGCGCAGCACGGGTTCGGCCTCGCGCAGCAGGTCGCGCGCGGCGAGCAGGTGCTTCGCTTCCGCAGCGTCGGTGGCAACGTAGCGCTGCAGCGCGGCCTCGTCGAGTTGGTGCGCGGCCTGCCGCAGTTCCTGGGCCGTGGCGGCCGGCAGCGCTGCGGCCGGCTGCGCGACGACCGACAGCGCGGCGGCCGCGAGGATCAGCAGGCGCTGTGGCGGGGTTCGCCGGTGCGCTTTGGCCATATGTCACAGCACCACGAGCCGGCCCGGCTGCGCGAACGAAGGATCCTTAAGGATCGCGTAGTCCTGCACGTTCTGCATGTGCTGGACCGTTTCGGCCTGCGCGATCGTCTCGCGCCCGCTGCGGGCGGCGTCGCTCTCGGCGCGCGCGATCCGCGCCTGCGCATCCTCGAGTGCGCCGACCTGCGCCGGCGTGAGCCGGTCCTGGCGGAACCCGCGCGCGATCCAGCGCTGCTGCTCGGCGTCGCGCCGGGCGGCGACGGTCAGGTGCATGCGGTCGAGCGCCGTACCGGCATGGCGCGCCCGGTGCTTCACGTCGTACGTGATCGCGTGCGCGAGCCCGTTCTCGTCGCGCTTCACCTGCATTAGCGCGGAGCGGTCGGGCTGCGGCACCGCGAGCTTCTGCGCCTCGTCGCGGTAGACGCCGGCGGCGCGCTGCTCGAGCTGCGCCGCATGGCGCGTGTCGATGCGGGCCCGCGCCACGTCGGCGGCGATGCGTGTCTGTTCGGCGGCGTTGTGCTCGAGCAGCCGGTCGACGCCCTGCGCGTGCGCGGCCGGAGCTGCCAGGGCGGCGACGCTCAATGCGATGTAGAGGGATTTCATCTTGCGACTCCTTGCGTCAGCGGCGACGCGCTCAGGACTGGTCAGACGGGAAGACGAACACTTCGTGCGTGGTCCTGCCCTTGGCCAAGGTCACGTCCTTGCGGTGCTGCGTGTGGCCTTCATAGGTGGTCGAGATCGTGTACGTACCGGGCTCGAGGCGTACCAGGACGAACGGCCCGTCGGCCTTGGCGGTGAACACCTCCTTGCCGGAGTGGTCCATGATTCGGACCTGTGCGTCGGCAGTGAACTCGTCGCGCTTGCCGGTGCGCTCCTTCTGCACGATCTCGATCGCGAGCGGGTACTTGTTCATCGCCTGCTCGAAGACCTTGGTCTGGTTTTCGCCGACGCCGCCGGACAGGTAGGCGACGCTGCCCTGCATCTTCTCCGCCGGCAGCGTTCCCGTGGCCGGCGCGGCAGCGAACGCCGCTCCGCTGGCCGCCAGCAGCGACGCGGCCAGGATCGTGGTGAGGCGTGAGGACTGCATTCGTTTCATGATCGTGTCCTTTCAGTGAATGAAGTTCAGCCGAGGTCGATCGGCACGAAGATCCGTTGCGTGTCGCGCTGGATCAGCAGCGCAACGTGCTTCGGATGGTTGTTGAGCGCGCGGCGGATCTGCTCGACACCCGTCACGGGTCGGCCGTTCAGCGCCAGCACGATGTCGCCCGGCTCGATGCCGGCGCGGGCCGCGGCGCCGCCGGATTCCTCCACGACCAGCCCGTGATCGGTGCGTGCTTCGCGCTTCTCGTCCTGCGTCAGCGGCCGCACCGCCAGGCCCAGCGATCCGGACGAATCGTTGGCGGCGAGCTGCTCGTTTTCCGCCGTGGGCGCCGTGCCCAGCTTCACGCTGACGTCGCGGCTGGCCTTGTCGCGCCAGACCGTGAGCTTCACCTGGTCGCCCGGGGCGGCCAGTCCGATCCGCGTCGACACGTCGCTCGCGGTGTGCACCGTCTGGCCGTCGATCTTCGTGATCACGTCGCCCGGCTTCAGGTCGGCCTTGGCCGCCGCGCTGCCGGTCGACACGCTGGAGATCAGCGCGCCGTCCGGCGACTTCAGTCCGAACGATTCGGCCAGCGGCTCGGTCAAGTCCTGCAGCAGCACGCCCATGCGCGCGTGTTCGACGTGGCCCGTCTTCACGAGCTGGTCCTTCACGTGCATCGCCACGTCGATCGGAATGGCGAACGCCAGCCCCTGGAAGCCGCCACTCTGCGAATAGATCTGCGCGTTGATGCCGATGACCCGGCCCTCGGCGTCGAACAGCGGCCCGCCGCTGTTGCCGGGATTGACGGCGGCGTCGGTCTGGATGAACGGCACGTACGAATCGCCCGGCAGCGAACGGCCCTTGGCGCTGACGATGCCTTGCGTGGCCGTTTCCTCGAACCCGTACGGCGCGCCGATCGCCAGCACATAGTCGCCGACCTGCACCTGCTTCGGGTTGCCGATCGCCACCGTCGGCAGATCCTTGGCGTCGATCTTCAGCACCGCGATATCGGTGGCCGGGTCGGAGCCGAGCACCTTGGCGCGGTATTCGCGCCGGTCCGACAGATGCACCGTCACTTCCTTGGCGTCGCGCACCACGTGCGCGTTGGTCAGGATCAGGCCGTCGGCGTTGATGATGAAGCCCGAGCCCTGGCCGCGGAACGGCACCGGCCCGTGCGGGCCGAAGTGGTACTGGAATCCCGGCAGGCCGCGGAAGAACTGGAAGAACGGATCGTTGGAGGAATCCGGCGCGTCGGCATTGTCGAGCTTGCGCGTGCCCTGCACGGTCACGCCGACGACTGCCGGGCCGTAGCGCTGCACGATCGCGCGATAGTTGGGCGCGGTCGTCGGTGCGACGAGCGGTGCGGGTGCCGCCGTCGAAGTCGAGGTCGACGTCGGCACGGTCGCCGCGGCGGCCGGCCGGTGCAGCAGGTCCGTCAGGCTCCACGCGCCGGCGCTGCCGAACGCGAGCATTCCCGCTGCGGCGAGCGCGGCGGCCAGGGGCTTCAGTCTCATGGGGTTGTCCTTTCTCGGATCGAGTGATCGTTGTCTGCGAGCGGGACTCTAGGAGTCCGCGGTGAGCCGTCCGTTAGCGCAGCGTTAAGCCAGGATTAAGAAGCTATCGGTTCGAGCTATTCGTTCGGAAAATGGTTGACGTTCTTCCGCACGGACGTGTCATCCCCGCGAAAGCGGGGATCCAGTGCCGTGTGTCGAAAGTCGCTGGATTCCCGCTTCCGCGGGAATGACACATCGAATGCAGTGTCGTCTCCGCGAAAGCGGGGACCCAGTGTCTTGCTCGTCAGAGATGCTGACTCAGCGCGCGCTCGTGTCGCCCGGATCGGCGGTTCGACGGGTCGCCAGACCGGCGTACAGGACGGCGAACAGTCCCGTCACGAAGATGCCGTCGAACGTTCCGGCGCCGCCGATCGACATGACCGGCGCGCCGAGCCCCTGAACCTTGCCGAGGTTGAGCAGATCGGCGCCGATCAGCGTGCCGAGACTGCCGCAGATGTAGGCCAGCGGAGCCGCGCGACGCCGCGACAGGATCAGCGCGACGACGGCTGTCACCAGCGGCGGAACGAAGACCGGCAGCGCGATTCCCAGGCCGGGCACCGGCTGCGCCAGCACGTGACACACGGCGGCGACGACCACGAGGCCCACGGCGCTCGGGCCATACAGGCGGTTCTTCACGATCAGATAGGCCGAGAGCGCGGCCGGAATGACGGCACCGCCGATGTTCACGGCGATCACCGTTGCCGGCCAGTCGCGCACGACGGGAATCACGTAGTGCACACCGAAGTAGGTGACTTCCGCCAGCGTCGTCACCGCGCGCTCGGGCAGCATCGCGACCGGAATGTTCATGTAGCTGCCGAGCAGCGACATCAGCATCAGCGCGAAGAACGGTCGTGGTCCGATTCCCATGCTGGCCGACGCAAAGCTGAGCAGACGGATCGCAACCGCCGCGGCGGTGAGAACGAACAGTCCCGCCAGCAGGAGCAGAAACGGCCATGCGACCGGGAAGTAGTGCAGGCTGAAGGGCGACATGGCTATCGCTGATCGGGCGCCGAGGCAGCCCGTGCCCGGTCGCGCCCGCGAAGCGCATTCTGCGCGTCCGTCGACGTGAGTGTCACGGAAATGTGGGCCGCTCTCGAGATCGCGCGCACGACCCGCCGGCGGATTGCCCGCCGCAGCGGCGGGCGGATCCGAACGCTACTGCATCGATTCGACGCTGGCTCCGGTCCGCTCGCGGCAGCCTCAGTGCAGCGCGGCGCAGCCCACGGCCGGCTCGCGGCGGCGAAGCGGCGGATCCGACGGCACCGCGCGCGTTGCGCCGAGCGCGTCGAGCGGGCTGCGGACTCCTATGCCGCCGAACTTGAGCACATGCGTGTAGATCATGGTCGTGCTGACATCCGCATGTCCCAGCAGCTCCTGCACGGTGCGGATGTCGTAGCCGGCCTGCAGCAGGTAGGTCGCAAACGCATGGCGCAGGCTGTGCGGCGAGGCCGGCTGGTGCAATTGCGCGGCGACGGCGGCACGCCTGAATGCGCGCTGGAAGGTCTGGTCGAAGAAGGTCTGTCGAACAAAGGGTGCCGGCGCTGCACGCCGCTACGCGGGTCGCGGCTCAGCGTCGCCTGCGGGAACACCCAGTGCCAGGCCCAGGATTCGGCGGCGTGCGGGTACTTGCGCGCCAGCGCGTCGGGCATTTCCACTCCGGGCCGCCGCTCGGCGCGATCGCGCAGCCAGAGCGCGCGCGAGCACGCCAGATGCGCGCGCAGATCGTCCGCCAGCGAGTCGGGCAACATCAGGGCGCGATCCTTGTTGCCCTTGCCCTCGCGCACGATCAACGTGCGGCGCGCGAAATCCACGTCCTTCACGCGCAGGCGCAGTGCCTCCATGATGCGCATCCCGGTGCCGTACAAGAGACGCGCGAGCAGAGCGTGCTCGCCTTCCATGCGCGCGAGCACGGCCTGGACTTCCTCGACCGTGAGGATCGCGGGCAGGCGCTGCGGCCGCTTTGGCCGCTCGATGCGATTCATCCACGGCAGGTCCTGCCCCAGCACGGCGCGGTACAGGAACAGCAACGCCGACAGCGCCTGATTGTGCGTCGATGCCGACACACGGCGCTCGTTCACCAGCATGGCCAGGAAATCCTGGACTTCCGCCGCACCCATCTCGCGCGGGTGCCGCCTCTGAAAGTGGCGCACAAACCAGCGCACCCAGTAGACGTACTGCTGTTCGGTTCGTATGCTCAGATGGCGCGTGCGGATCTCGCGGCGCAGGGCTTCGAGCAGTGTCAGGCCGGATGGCGATGCGGAGTCCAAGATACGGCGTGGATGGATACTGAATATAATTACAGTAACAGCCCGGAACCCGCGACGCAAGCCGCTTTCAGGCGATGTTGCCGCCGGAATAGGGCGCACGGCGGAAGGCCGCTATACGGACACGAGCGCCCGACATTACGTTAGACCTCGCCATGGAGCGTTGTGCTGAACTTGAGGACCTGGAAGCCTTCTTTGGCGTCGCAGCCGTAGGTGCGTACGGAAACGAAGGCGCCGGCTGGTATTACGACCGACTGAAATTTGCACGCGGAAGCGATGCATCGCGCATGGTCTGCGAGGTCGAGCCGGCCGAAGATGCGTTCTCTTTGCTCTATGCGGAGAATGGCCGCAGAAGGCGATGTCCCGAGCGCTGTTGAACGAGCTGGCAGTGGCGGCTCGGGATGAACATCCTACGCGGCTTTGCGGTTGGCGGTCGTGATGGCGCCTTCGGCGCGTACTGCAAGCGCGGTCAGCAAACGCTTCATGTCGCGATAGCCGCGCACGGCGCGAAACCGGTGACTCGCATCAGTCAACGCCGCGCCGATCCAACGCAGC
>JAKORH010000289.1 GCA_029777935.1 Pseudomonadota bacterium | reverse complement strand
GCGGCAGCCGGATCAGCACGTCGCGCGAGGTGCCGAAGTTCTGCACCTGGAAGTCGCCCGGCTTGCCGGCCTCCAGCGCCGTGCGGATCTTCTCGAGGTCGGCGGCCTGCGGATACGCCACCTCCATCACGGTGCCGCCGGTGAACTCGATCGACAGGTTCAGTCCCCGATGCAGCAGGAAGAACACGGCGATGACGAACGTGACCGCCGAGATCGCGTTGAAGATCAACGCGTAGCGCATGAACGGAATCGTGCGGTGGATGCGGAAGAATTCCATTCATGTCTCCTCTGCCGCGCACTTCGCGGCAGACGCGAACCGCCCCTTCCCCCGCGGGGGAGGGGCGGGGGTGGAGATTGGGAGGGCGAACTCAGGTCTTCGCCGCATCAGGTCTCCACACCTGCCCGATCGAGATCGAGGTCAGCTTGCGGCGATGGCCGTACGCGAGCGCGACGAAGCCGCGCGACACGAACACCGCCGAGAACATCGACGTCATGATGCCGAGGCAGTGCACCACCGCGAAGCCGCGCACCGGCCCCGAGCCGAGCATGAACAGGAAGATGCCCGCGATCAGCGTCGTGATGTTGGAGTCGAGGATGGTCGCCCACGCTCGCTCGTAGCCCTCGGAGATCGCCTGGTTCGGCGGCTTGCCCTTGCGCAGTTCCTCGCGGATGCGCTCGTTGATCAGCACGTTGGCGTCGATCGCCATGCCGAGCGTGAACGCGATCGCCGCCAGGCCCGGCAGCGTCAGCGTTGCCTGCAGCATCGACAGCAGCGCGACCAGCAGCAGCAGGTTGGTCGCCAGCGACAGCACCGAGATCAGCCCCATCACCATGTAGTAGCCGATCATGAAGACCGAGATCGCGATGAAGCCGTACCTGGTCGCGTTGAAGCCGGCGCGGATGTTGTCGGCGCCGAGGCTGGGGCCGATCGTGCGCTCTTCGACGATGTCCATCGGCGCGGCGAGCGCGCCGGCGCGCAGCAGCAGGGCCAGGTCGTTCGCCTGCGACGGGCTTTCGAGCCCGGTGATCTGGAAGCGCGAGCCGAACTCCGACTGGATCGTCGCCACCGTCAGCACCTCGCCGCGGCCCTTGTCGAACAGCACGACGGCCATCGGCTTCTTCAAGTTCTCGCGCGTGACCTTGCGCATGATCCGGCCGGCGGCCTCGTTCAGCTCGACCGCCACCGCCGGTCGCTGGTATTCGTCGAAGGTCGCTTGCGCGCCCTGCAACTGCTCGCCGGAGAAGATCAGTTCCTTCTTCAGGATCACGGGTGCACCGCGGCCGACGGTGAACTTCTCGTCGCCGAACGGCACCGGCGCGTTGCCGACCAGCGCGGACTGCGCCGCGGTGCTGATGTCGACCAGGTGTGCCTCGAGCGTGGCGGTGCGGCCGATGATGTCCTTGGCGCGCGCGGTGTCCTGCACGCCCGGCAACTGCACAGCGATGCGATCGGCGCCCTGCTGCTGGATGACCGGCTCGGCCACGCCGAGCTCGTTGATCCGGTTGTGCAGCGTGGTGATGTTCTGCTTCAACGCGTTGGAAGCGAGCGTCTGCGCCGCGGTCGGCGTCAGCGCGCCGAGCAGCAGCAGATCGCCGCCGGCCGCTTCCTCCTTGAACGCCAGCTCGCGCAGCATGTCGCTCAGGATCGACTCGGCCTTGGCGCGGGTATCGGCTTCGCGGAAGCGGATCTCGATCTGGTCTCCGTTGCGCGTGATGCCGCCATGGCGGATGTCCTTCTCGCGCAACAGCGTGC
The DNA here is from genome assembly GCA_029777935.1 of Pseudomonadota bacterium. Next base: position 6,662 of record JAKORH010000289.1, on the reverse strand, counting down.
GCGCGTCGCCGACCAGCGCGTCGAGCCGCTTGCTGATCGCCGCCTTGGTGTCGACCTGCATCAGGAAGTACACGCCGCCGCGCAGGTCCAGCCCGAGGTCCATCGGCAGCGCGCGCAAGCTCGCCAGCCAGCGCGGCGAGCGCGACAACAGGTTCAGCGCGACCACGAACGCCGCATCCTGCTTGTCGGGGTTCAGCGCCGATTCCAGCAGGTCCTTGGCCTTCAACTGCTCATCGGTGTTGGCGAAGCGCACGCGGATCGTAGGGTTCAGCCCCACCTTGTCGAGATACGCTGCGTCCGGCGTGACGCCGCCCGACTTCAACAGGCCGTCGACGCGGGCCAGCAGCGCCTCGTCGACCTTGACCGTCACCTTCTGCGAGGCCACCTGTACCGCCGGCGCCTCGCCGAAGAAGTTCGGCACCGTGTAGGTCACCCCGATCAACAGCGCGATCGCGATGACGATGTATTTCCAGAGGGGGTAGCGGTTCATCTTGGAAGTCGGCAGTCGGCAGACGTCAGTCGGCAGCAGGATCTCGGCATCGAGGGTTCGGTTAGCTGCCGACTGCCGACTGCGGACTGCCGACTACAGCGCCTTGATCGTCCCCTTCGGCAGCAGCGTCTGCACCGCGCCGCGCTGCACGGACAGCGAAACCGGCTTGCCGTCGACGCTGGCGACCTGCAGCGTGATGTATTGCTCGCTCATCTCGGTGATCTTGCCGGCGACGCCGCCGGAGGTGACGACCTCGTCCCCCTTGGCGAGCGCGTCGACCATCGTCTTGTGCTCTTTCTGCCGCTTGACCTGCGGGCGGATCAGCAGGAAGTAGAAGACGACGAAGATCGCCACCATGAACAGGATCGACATGTAGCCGGGCTCGCCGCCGGTGGGCACCGGGGCGGTCTGCGCAAACGCGTCTGAAATCAAGTTCATGAGGGACTCCGGGGAAACGCGCGGATTATAGACAGCGTACGTACAGAACCCAGCTTCTACTCCGGACCGCGCGCGCGCTCGGCGAGCGCGCTGCGCGCGAAGGCGTCGAACTCGCCGGCCTCGATCGCGGCGCGCGCCAGCCGCATCAGCTCCAAGTAGTAGTGCAGGTTGTGGATCGTCGCCAGCCGCGCGCCGAGGATCTCGTTGACGCGGTCGAGGTGGTGCAGGTACGCGCGCGTGAAGTGGCGGCACGTGTAGCAGGCGCAGGCCGGATCCAGCGGCCGCACATCGTCCTTGTAGCGGCTGTTGCGGATCCGCACGTCGCCGCAGCGCGTGAACAGGTGCCCGTTGCGCGCATTGCGCGTCGGCAGCACGCAGTCGAAGAGATCAATGCCGGCGGCGATGCCGGCCAGCAGGTCCTCCGGCGTGCCCACGCCCATCAGGTAGCGCGGACGATCCGCGGGCAGGCGCGGCGCCAAGTGCGCCAGCACGCGAAGCATTTCGTCCTTCGGCTCGCCGACCGACAGCCCGCCGATCGCGTAGCCGTCGAAGCCGATGTCGATCAGCCCGGCGAGGCTTTCGTCGCGCAGCGTCTCGAACATCCCGCCCTGCACGATGCCGAACAGCGCGTTGCGCCGCTCGTTCTCCTTTGCGAGGCGGTCGAATTCCGCGCGCGAGCGGCGCGCCCAGCGCAGCGACAGGCGCATCGACGCCGCCGCCTCGCGCTCGGTCGCAGGGCGGTCGTCGATCAGGTACGGCGTGCACTCGTCGAACACCATCGCGATGTCGGCGTCGAGCACGGTCTGGATCCGCATCGACTCCTCCGGCGTCAGGAGCAGCCGGTCGCCGTTGACCGGCGACTGGAAACGCACGCCGTCCTCTCCGACCTTGCGCAGCGCTCCGAGCGAGAACACCTGGAAGCCGCCGGAGTCGGTCAGCAGCGGCTTGTCCCAGCCCATGAAGCGGTGCAGCCCCGCGTGCCTGCCGATCACGTCCAGCCCCGGCCGCAGCCACAGGTGGAACGTGTTGCCGAGCACGATCTGCGCGCCGAGCTCGTCGAGCTCGCGCGGCGTCATCGCCTTGACGGTGCCATAGGTTCCGACCGGCATGAACACGGGCGTTTCCACCACGCCGTGATTCAGCGCCAGCCGCCCGCGCCGCGCGGCACCCTCGGCGGCAAGCAATTCGAAGCGCGCGCTCATCGGACTGCCTTCCGCGCTCCGCGCTTCGGGATGAGCGCTTCGGAGCGGCCGTGCGCGCTCATGCGCTTCCTTCGATCAGCATGGCATCTCCATACGAGAAGAACCGGTACTTCTGCGCGATCGCGTGCGCATATGCGCCGCGGATCCGCGCCATGCCGGCGAAGGCCGACACCAGCATCAGCAGCGTCGACTTCGGCAGGTGGAAGTTCGTCAGCAGCCGGTCGGCGATCTGGAAGCGGAATCCCGGCGTGACGAAGAGCCGCGTTTCGCGTGCGCCCGCGCGCACGCGGCCGTCGTGCGCCGCCGACTCCAGCGCGCGCAGGCTCGTCGTGCCTACTGCCGTCACGCGCCGGCCCTCGGCGCGCGCTTCGTTGACCGTGCGCGCCGCCGCCTCGTCGATGCAGTACCACTCGCTGTGCATCACGTGCTCGGCGATGCGCTCGACTCGCACCGGCTGGAACGTTCCCGCGCCGACGTGCAGCGTCAGAGACACACAGCGCACGCCCCTGGCGCGCAGGCGGTCGAGCAGTTCGGTGGTGAAGTGCAGCCCCGCGGTCGGCGCCGCGACCGCGCCAGGCGCTTTCGCGTAGACGGTCTGGTAGCGCGCCGCGTCCGTCGCGTCGTCGGCGTGCGCGATGTAGGGCGGCAGCGGCACGTGGCCGTGCCGTTCGAGCACGGCCGTGACGTCGGCGTCGAAGTCGAGCTCGAAGAAATCCTCGTGCCGGCCGCGCACGGTGGAGGTGACAACCGGATCGTCGCCGAACAGGAACTGCGTGCCTGCTTTCGGCGTGTGGCTGGTGCGCACCAGCGCCCACGCGCGGCGCGGCGCCGTGATGCGTTCGACCAGAACCTCGACCCGCCCGCCGCTCGGCTTGCGGCCGAAGAGCCGCGCCTTGATCACGCGCGTGTCGTTGAACACCAGCACCTCGTCCGGCTCGATCAGCGCTTCGATGTCGGCGAAGTGCAGATCGCGCAGTCCGCCCGCGGCGACGTGCAGCAGGCGGCTCGCCGCGCGATCGGGCAGCGGATGCTGCGCGATCAGTTCGGGCGGAAGCGCGTAATCGAAGTCGGAGAGGGTGTAATCGTGTTCCACGGCTTGACCGGCCATCGAACTCCCCTCGCCCGCATCAGCGCCAGAGGGGATAGGGGTGAGGGCAGCTTGGTGCCGGGAGCGAGAATCGAACTCGCACGCTGTTGCCAGCGCGGGATTTTGAGTCCCGTGCGTCTACCAGTTCCGCCATCCCGGCAGCCTTCACAGAGCGCGGCGGGATTTTGTCTCCGGCCGCTCACTTGCGCGAGCTTAACTTGCTGCGGAAAGTTAGCCTACGACGCAACGTCCCGATAATGCCGGACGTTGTGACTCCGGCCGCTCGCTGGCGCGAGCTTAACTTGCTTCGCAAGTTAGCCTGCGCCGCAACGACCCGATGAAGCCGGGCCGTTGTGAGTCCCGTGCGTCTACCAGTTCCGCCATCCCGGCACGGGACGCGGATTATCGGCGAAAGTCGAAGCGCGACCAAGCCGATGGCGCGCCGTGCGGAGCGGTTATGCTCCTGACCGCCGCAATCGAGCGTTCGCCGCACCGATGCCTGTCATCAGCGGCACGCTCGCCGTCAACCGCATCAAGCAGTAACCATGAACGCCTTCCACTCCGATCGCCCTCGCAGCAAGCTTCCCATCGTCGTCGTCCTGTTCCTGATCGTCATCGCCGCTGTGGCCGGCGGCGGTTACTACCTGTGGCCGCGGCTCGAATCCGAGCCGCCGCAGATCGCCGTCGCGCCCGACGCCGATGTGCTGGGCGCGGCACCGGTCGAGATCCGGATCACCGACAAGGGAAGCGGCCTGAAATCGGTCACGGCCACGCTGTCGCAGGGCGGAACCGAGCACAGCCTCGCTGCCGAGCAGTTCACCCAGCCGGCGAGCGAGAAGAAGTTCTCGGTGGCCCTGGCGAAAGTGGCGGGCGTGAAGGAAGGCCCCGCGCTGTTACGCATCGTCGCGCGCGACGCCTCGCTGTGGCATTTCGGCAGCGGCAACGAGGCGCTGTTCCAGAAGAACGTCACGATCGACATCACGCCGCCGACGCTGGAACTCGTCGCCGACGACCGCTACGTGAATTTCGGCGGCGTGGGCGTGATCGTCTACAAGGCGTCGCCGGACACCGCGGCGAGCGGCGTGAAGATCGGCGACGACTTCTTCCCCGGCTTCCCCGGGCAGGTCAAGGATCACCCGGACTACCTCTTGGCCCTCTTCGCGCATCCGTACAACGTCGCGCCGGAGGCGCGGCCGACGCTGACCGCCACCGACAAGGCGGGCAACACGCGCGAAATGCGGCTCGCGTACGAGCTGAAGAACGTCCGCTACAAGAAGAGCACGATCGCGCTGACGGAGAGTTTCATGCAGAACAAGGTGGCGCCGCTGCTCGCCGACGCCGCCGCGCGGCGGGGCGCGCCAAAGGACGTCTTCATCGCCGTGAACCATCGGCTGCGCAAGGAGAACGAGGACCGCATCACCGCGGTCACGAAGAAGGCCACGCCTGCCATGCTGTGGAAAGGCGCGTTCGCCCAGCTCAGCAACTCGAAGGTCGAGGCGAACTTCGCGGACCAGCGCACCTACACCTTGAACGGCGAGCCGATCGACACCGCGTACCACCTTGGCTACGACCTCTCGGTCACCAAGCACTATCCGGTCGAGGCCGCCAACAGCGGCACGGTGGCCTTCGCCGGCGACCTTGGCATCTACGGCAACGCCGTGATCCTCGACCACGGCCTGGGCCTGTTCTCGCTCTACGGGCATCTGAGCGCCATCGACGTCAAGGTCGGGGATTCCGTGACCAAGCGCCAGATCCTGGGCAAGACGGGCGAGACGGGTCTGGCCGCCGGCGACCACCTGCACTTCGGCATCTATCTCGACGGCGTGGCCGTGCTGCCGGTGGAGTGGTGGGACCAGAAGTGGATCGACGACAACATCACGCCCAAGCTCGAAGGGCGCAGCGGCGAGGAGATCGCGCAGGCGCAGCAGCCGGTGAAGAAGAAGGCGCGCAAGGCCGGCGGGAAGCGGCGGCGATAGCCGCGCGGTGCTCCGACGAGGCCGATGCGACGGCAGACGGTGTGCGCCTCGTCGGCGATGGACTCGAGGCGCCTGGCGAGCCGGTGATCTCCAGGATCAAGCTTCCGCGGCGAGCGTGCTCGCGGTACCGCATAGCAGACGGCCGCAATCCGGATGCCCGAAGGGCGAGCTGTCTCGCGGCGCCGAGACGCCCTGCGGTACGCGGCGCGGGCTGCTCAAACAAGGATGTCGCGGATCGAAGAGTCCTTGTCGAATTGAGCCTTGGCGAACGGACACAGTGGGACAACCTTCGTACCTGTGACGCGGGCCCATTGCACAAGCGCGTCGAGTAGCCTCCGACCGACGCCCTGTTCAGCGAGAGAAGCATCGACTTCCGTGTGGTCGATGATGATCAGCGACTCGTTGGTGCGGCTATAGGTCAGCTCGGCTAGGCGACGGCCGTTGGCCTGGAAGTAGAAGGAGCCTTTGGCACTGCCCTCCTGGTGTTCGATCGGGAAGTTCATGGCTTCACGGAATACAGAGGTGGGGTGTCGCGGATTGACGCAGAGGTAACACGCGCCGTGACTACGCGGCGTCGCAGCTCACTGGCGAGTCAGTCATGGAACGCTTTGACCACCGCTTCCAAAGGAAACCACCCAGAGCGTACCCAAGGAAGAATTCAGGGAGCCAACTGAGCCGAAACCGGACCGCTCCAAGATATGGAAGCAGGTTCTCGAACGTGCGGCTGGGCAATAGCTCGTGCCACGGCATGAGGAGCGGCATCGCAAGGGACCAAAACGGGCTCGAGGTCAACAAAAGCCCGCCGAACAGGGCGGCCCTGGAATGAGGCCACGCCTTGGCTCTTCGGTCGCGATCCATGAGCGGCCAGCTGATCCGCAGGGCGTAGAGGACCGACACCACCACGGCCGCGGCCGTAATGGCATGAACAATCCACGCGTAAACGATGAAGGCGCCGAGACGCATCTGTCGACTAACGTGATTCGAATCGCACCGACCGCACCCAATGACCCGCCCCGATATCGATCAACCACGTTCGCGACCCTCGCGCATTCGCGAGCGCTCGCGCGGGGAGACCGTACACATTAACCGTATCAACGGTAGCGATGAAATCCGGCACCGGCGTCCCCCACGTTCACTGCGCCTGCATGATCGACCGCGCGGGCGAGTATGTCTCTGTCGCAGCAGCTTACGAAGCGAGCAGTCGCGCGTCCAGCGGACGCGCTGGCTTACCGGATGCTCACGATCGGAATCCCGGGACGGCCGGCCACGGGCGATGTCCCGCTCTCTGTTGATCCGATGAGTTGAAGGTGGCGGCTCCTTTCACCTGCATGTGAACATGCAGGGCTGCCAAGCAAAGAAAGGAGCCACCGAAATGAAGTCTCGCACGAAGGCAAAGCCGTCGTCGGCGCGCCTGGCCGAGGATGTTCACGTTCAACTGTCGCTGCCCGTGGCCGGAGTCCTGCGCGACG
>JAKORH010000288.1 GCA_029777935.1 Pseudomonadota bacterium | reverse complement strand
TTCTCGTCATGGTCTTCCCGGTGCCGGCGCTGCTGCTGGTGACCGGCCTCACATGGGCCTCGGCCCCGCTCCTCATCGCCGCCTTCCTCGTGCAATATGCCGGCCTGCTGGCCGAACGCTGGTTCTTCTTCGCCCAGGCCAATCATCCACAGAACCTGTATTACCGGCAGATCGGCTGACCGAAAGGTTGCGCTGCGTCGGCCTCGGCCGCGATCATTGGAATACGATTGCGGCGACTTCCACCTCGATTGCAGGACGAGTTGAACGCCAGGGATTCACAGAACGAGCCGTTCGCGGTCGCGAAATTGGGCGCGGAGTTGCACAGCGACTCCGACCCGGGCCGGTCGCACTCGGTGCTGGTCGATTTCCTCGGCCTCGTGGTGCGGCTGACCGGCGCGCGCGCCGGCGCGATCCGCGCGCCCACGCCCGACGGAGTGAGCCTGCGCCTGATGGCCGCGGTCGGCCTGTCCGACGAGGTCTGCGCGCGCGACAACCTAATGCCGGTGAATTGCGGCATGTGCGGCGCCGCGCTGCAGAGCCTGCTGACGCGGCAGGCGACTCCCGCGATCGGCTGCGCGATCCACGCGAGCCATGCATCGCTGAGCGAATTCAGCGGCCGCGCGGTCGCGGTGCCTCTCGATCACCTCGAAAAGCCGATCGGCGTGCTGAACCTGTTCTTCTCCGAGGGCTCCGACCCACCGCCCGGAATCGCGCACCTGCTGCGGCCGTTCGGACAGTTGCTCGGGCTGGCGCTCGAGAACGAGCGGCTGACGCGCGAGAACCTGCGCGTGCGGCTGGCGGCCGAGCGGCAGTCGATGGCCGCGGACATCCACGACGCGCTGGCGCAGTCGCTGACCTTCGTCCGCATGCGCATGTCGCTGCTGAACGATGCGATCCGCAGCAACGACTGCCACAGCGCGCAGGGATACTGGAACGACGCCAGCGACGAACTGCGCAATACCCACGGCCGGCTGCGTGAAATCATCTCGCTGTATCGCGCCGGCATGGCTTCGCGCGGACTGGCTGCGTCGCTCGCCGAACTCGCGTCGCTGTTCCAGCAGCGCACCGGCATCGAGCTCACCTTCGTGCCGCAGACCGAGGAGTTCGACCTGACCACCGAACAGCAGTTGCAGATCTTCTACATCCTGCAGGAGGCGCTGGCCAACGTGGCTCGCCACTCCGGCGCGCACGAAGCCAGCCTGCGCGTCGAGCGCGAGGGCGACGAGCTGCGCTTCATCGTCGAGGACGACGGCCGCGGCCCCAGCGCGGAGATCCTCGATCCGCGCTGCGCCGGGCGGTTGACCGAGGCCGGGCATCACGGCATCCAGATCATGCGCGAGCGCGCCGGCCGCGCCGGCGGACGGCTCGCGATCGAGGCGCTGCCCGAGGGCGGCACGCGCATCACGCTGGCCGTCCACCGCGGCATGCGCAGCCTGACGTCATGAGTGAATTGCCGATCAAGCTCGTCCTGGTCGACGATCACGCGCTGGTTCGGCAGGGACTGGCGGATCTGCTGTCGCGCGGCGCCGGGATGGAAGTGCTGGCCACGACCGGCCGCGCCGCCGAGACGCGTGCGCTGCTGGAGAAGCATCAGCCCGACCTGCTGATCCTCGACCTGCGCATGGGTCCCACCGACGGCATCACGGTGCTGAAGGAGTTGCGCGAGCACGGCGCGACTACGCCGGTGATTGTGTTGACGATGAGCGAGGCCGCGGAGGATCTGGCCGCCGCACTGAAGCTTGGTGTGCGCGGCTACCTGCTGAAGGACATGGAACCCGCCGACGTGATCGAAGGCATCCGTCGCGCCGCGCGCGGTGAACTCGTGGTCGCACCGTCGATCGCCGGCAAGCTGGCGACGATCCTGCAGAGCGGCGAGGAACCCGGCAGCGCTGCCAGCCTGATCAAGCAGCTCACCGGCCGCGAGCGGCAGATCCTCGGCCACGTCGCCGCTGGCAAGAGCAACAAGGCGATTGCCAAGGCGCTCGGCATCAGCCACGACACCGTCAAGCTGCACGTGCGCCACATACTCGCCAAGCTCGGCTTGAGTTCCCGCGTCGAAGCCGCGGTGTTCGCGGTGCAGAACCGCGCGGCGCTGGGCGGGGAGCTGCGCTAAACCCCAGTCGGCAAACGGCCCTGCCGCCTTCGCGGGTTAGACCCAACTCGCGCGACGATCTCGCCTGCGCTCGCGCGTTCACGCCGGCGGGCTCACGTTAAGATCCGGCTTCGCCGCGACGCCTCTCGTGTCCTGGAAGAGGCCGCGAATACCTCAGTCATTCCGGCTCATCCGCCGCGCCGAGACGTTCGTGCCGGCCGGCCGTGAGGACCACGATGACACACACCGAGTACTACAACGACCGCGTCGTGCGTCTGTTCCTGCTGGCGTCGGCGGTGTGGGGCATCGTCGGCATGCTGCTCGGCATGTACGCGGCTGCCGAGCTCGCCTGGCCCGGCCTGAACCTCGGCATTCCATGGATGACGTTCAGCAGGCTCCGGCCGGACCATACGTTCGGCGTCATTTTCGCGTTCGGCGGTTCGGCGCTGATGGGCACGTGTTACTACGTCGTGCAGCGCACGGGCCACACGCGGCTCGCGTGGGGACGACTGGCCGAGTTCACTTTCTGGGGCTGGCAGCTCATCTGCGTGCTGGCGATGGCGACGATGCCGTTCGGCATCACGCAGAGCAAGGAATATGCCGAACCCGAGTGGTTCATCGACATCCTGATCGCGATCGTCTGGGTCAGCTTCGGCGCGGTGTTCTTCGCGACGCTGGCGCGCCGGCGCATCCGCCACATCTACGTCGCCAACTGGTACTACGGCGCGTTCATCATCGCGGTCGGCCTGCTGCACATCGTCAACAACCTCGCCCTGCCGGTGTCGCTCACGAAGTCCTATCCAATCTACTCCGGCGTCGTCGACGCGATGGTGCAGTGGTGGTACGGCCACAACGCGGTGGCGTTCTTCCTGACCGCCGGCTTCCTCGGGATGATGTACTACT
>JAKORH010000287.1 GCA_029777935.1 Pseudomonadota bacterium | reverse complement strand
CGACGACCTGCTGGTGCCGGCGCAGACGGAGGAAAGCCTCCGCGCCGCCGAGAAGGAAGTGACGGAGATCGAGGCGCAGTACCCCTCGGGCCTGGTCACGCAGGGCGAGCGCTACAACACGGTGGTCGACATCTGGGGCCGCGCGGGCGACCAGGTCGGCAAGGTGATGATGGAGCAACTCGCCACCGAAGTGGCGCGCGACCGCCACGGAGCCGAAGTCAGGCAGGAATCGTTCAACTCGATCTTCATGATGGCCGACTCCGGCGCGCGCGGTTCGGTGGCGCAGATCCGCCAGCTCGCCGGCATGCGCGGCCTGATGGCCAAGCCCGACGGTTCCATCATCGAGACGCCGATCACCGCCAACTTCCGTGAAGGCCTGAACGTGCTGCAGTACTTCATCTCGACGCACGGCGCGCGCAAGGGCCTGGCGGACACGGCGCTGAAGACCGCCAACTCGGGCTACCTGACGCGGCGTCTGGTCGACGTGACGCAGGACCTGGTCGTGACCGAGGAGGACTGCGGCACGACCAACGGCGTGGCGATGCGCGCGCTGGTCGAAGGCGGCGAGGTGATCGAATCGCTGCGCGACCGCATCCTCGGCCGCGTGTCGGCGATCGACCTGATCAATCCCGACACGCAGGACGTGCTGATCGCGGCCGGGACGCTGCTCGACGAAGACGCGGTCGAGAGGATCGAACAGGTCGGCCTCGACGAGGTCAAGGTGCGCACGCCGCTGTCGTGCGACACGCGCTACGGCATCTGCGCCAAGTGCTATGGCCGTGACCTCGGCCGCGGCGTGCTGGTCAACGCCGGCGAAGCGGTCGGCGTGATCGCCGCGCAGTCGATCGGCGAGCCCGGAACGCAGCTCACGATGCGCACGTTCCACATCGGCGGCGCGGCATCGCGCGCGGCGGTGGCGTCGAGCGTCGAAGCGAAGAGCAACGGCACGGTGCGATTCACCGCGACCATGCGCTACGTGACCAACGCCAAGGGCGAGCAGGTCGTGATCTCGCGCTCGGGCGAGGTGATGATCGTCGACGACAACGG
>JAKORH010000286.1 GCA_029777935.1 Pseudomonadota bacterium | reverse complement strand
CGTGGCGGCCGCCGATGCGGTTGGCCTCGGCCATCAGCTCCACCGGATCGGCGAACGCGACGCCGTTGAGCGCGACCGGCTGGCCCTCCTCGAAGCGCACGCGGACTTCGGTGGGCCGGATCGCGACGTCGCCGCGCCAGAACGCGACGCCCATGATCGGCTGCACGATGCGGATGCTGGTCGAAAGCTGCTCGAGGTCCTTCGCCTCGTGCGTGGCGCCGAGCATGTTGGAGTCGGTCGAGTACGCCTTCTCCACGCTCATCTTGTAGTCGAAGCCGTGGGCGATCAGGAACTCGCTCATCTCCTTGCGGCCGCCCAGCTCGTCGATGAACGCCTGGTCGAGCCACGGCTTGTAGATCTTCAATGCAGGGTTGGCGAGCAGGCCGTAGCGGTAGAAGCGCTCGATGTCGTTGCCCTTGAACGTACTGCCGTCGCCCCAGATGTGGACATCGTCCTCCTTCATCGCCGCGACCAGCATCGTCCCGGTGACCGCGCGCCCGATCGGCGTCGTGTTGAAGTAGGTCGCACCCGCGGTCGAGATGTGGAAGGCGCCGCACTGAAGCGCGGCAATGCCCTCGTGGACGAGTTGCGCGCGGCAGTCGACCAGCCGCGCGCGCTCCGCGCCGTACTGCAGCGCTCGGCGGGGGATGTCGTCGTAGTCGGGCTCGTCGGGCTGTCCGAGGTTGGCGGTGTAGGCATACGGGATCGCGCCCTTGTTGCGCATCCACAGCAGCGCCGCGCTGGTGTCGAGTCCGCCGGAGAACGCGATGCCGACCTTGTGGCCGGCCGGAAGTGATTGCAGGATGTTGGCCATGGCGCGATTCTATCCGCCGCGCTGCGGCGGTTCGCGCGCGGGCTCGCTCAGTCAAGCTTCGCGCCGCTTCTCCTGATCACCGGCGCCCAGCGCTCGCGCTCGGCACGCAGGTAGGTGGTGAACTGTTCGCTGCTGCCGCCGGCGCTATCCCAGCCGGCGACCTCGATGCGCGTTCTCACGTCGGGCGTCTGCAGGATGGCGTTGATCTCGCGGTTCAGCCGCTCGATCACGTCGCGCGGCGTGCCGGCCGGCGCGACGAAGCCGTTCCACGCGATCGCCTCGAATCCGGGGAAGCCGCTCTCGGCGATCGTCGGCAACTCCTTCATCGGCGCCCAGCGCGTTGCGCTCGTGACCGCGAGCGGGCGGATGCGCCGGGCATTGACAAGCGGCAGCAGCGAGGTCGGATTGCTCATGATGGCCTGCACTTCGCCGGCGGCGACCGCCTGCACCGCGGGCGGAGCGCCGTTGTACGGGATGTGCACGAGGTACAGATGCGCCTGCGCCTTCAGCAGTTCCATCGCCAGGTGCGACGTGCTGCCGTTGCCGATCGACGCGTAGTTCAGTTGCCCTGGCCGCGCGCGCACGTACTGCACGAATTCCGTGAAACTTGCAACCGGCAGTGCCGCGTTGACCGCCAGCAGGTTGGGCGCGGTGCCGACCAGAACGATCGGCGCCAGATCGCGCGCCGGGTCGTACGGCAGCCTCGTGTACAGGTACGGCGCGGTCGCGAGCGGGCCGGTGAACGACAGGCCGAACGTGTAGCCGTCGTGGTCGGCCTTGGCGATCGCGTCGGTGCCGACCGTGCCGCCGGCCTGCGGTCGATTGTCCGCGATCACGGCTTGGCCGAGGCGCTCGCGCAATTTCTCCGCGATCAGCCGGCCAAGCACGTCGATCGACGAGCCGGGCGGCGCGGTCAGGATCATCCGCAGCGGGCGTGCCGGCCAGCCCTGCGCACGCGCCAGCGCGCAGGCGCCGCCGAGCGCGGCTGCGGTGAGCAGCGTTCTGCGTTTCATGGTCACGCGACGCAGTTGCCGCCCTTGCGCTTGGCGCGATACAGCGCCGTGTCGGCGGAGTCGAGCAGCGCCTCAGGGCGCGTGGCGTCGCTCAGTTGCGCCAGCCCCACCGAAGCCGACAGCAGCGCGCGCCGCTCGGCGCCGGCCGGATTGCGCCACGCGCGCAGCGAATCGAGATAGCTGGCGAACAGACGCATCGCCTGTTCGCGGCCGCAGTCGGGCAACAGCGCGCAGAACTCGTCGCCGCCGTAGCGGAACAGTTGCGCTTCGGGCGGCAGCATCAAACGCAGCCGCTCGGCCGCGAACACGATCGCGCTGTCGCCGGTGCGGTGGCCGTAGCGGTCGTTGATCGGCTTCAGGTTGTCGAGGTCGATCATGCCGACGGTGAGCGGCACGGCGTTCGCTCGCGCCGTGTCGATCAGGGCTTCGAGGCGGTCCAGCAGTTCGCGCCGGTTCAGCAGCCCGGTGACGGGATCGCGGATCGCCTGCTCGCGCATCAGCCGCAGTTCGATTGCGGCGCGCGCGTACGCCAGCCGAGCCGGCTGCGAAGCTGCGCTCCAGCGCTGGTGCGCGGCGTGATAGCGCCGATGCCAGCGCCACGCGCGGCGGAAGTCGCCTGCGCCTGCGTAGTGCTCGGCGACGGCAAGCTGCGTCTTCCACAGGTGCGGCAGGTGCGGCAGCCGGCGCAACAGCAGCAGCGCGCGCCGCCAGTGCCCGACAGCCTGCGCCTTGTCGCCGCGCAGGCTTGCGAGCCGTCCGCTCGACCATGCGCCGGTGGCCAGTCCCAGACGGAAGCCGCGCCGTTGCGCGTCCCCGAGCAGGCCCGCGAGGTACTGCTCGGCCTCCGCGAAGCATCCGGTCTCGATCAGGTCTTCGGCCACCGTGGCCAGCACGTCGCCGGCGTGCCGCTGCAGCAGGAAGTCGCGGTTGCTCGCCAGCAGGCCGAGCACCAGTTCGCGCGCGGGCGCGACGCGGCCGGTCTGCAGGTAGCAGTACGCGAGGTTCACGCGGCAGACGGTGCCGAACCCAGCGGTTTCCACCAGCGACTCGGCGCCGAGAGCCTGCTCGAGGCTCGATTCGGCGCCTTCCCAATCTCCCACGTGCAGCAGCACCGCGCCGATGTTCAGCAGCAGCAGCGCGAATGCCGCCGGGTGGTGCGCGTGCACGTATTCGTACTCGGCGAAGAAATCGCGGAACGCCAGTTCCGGCTTGGCCGACGCCATCAGCGCGACCGCGCGCCACGCGTGCAGGCAGTGGCGGTCGAAGCTCGGCAGCGAGGGGGCGGCGGCGAGCGCGGCGTTCAGATCGTCGAGCGCGCGCACCACGTCGCGGTCGATCGTGTGCAGCATCCCGCGCACGCCGCGCGCGAGCGACTGCAGGCGCGCGCGTTCGCTGGCCGCCAGGGCCGCACTCTCGAGCGACTGCAGCAGTGCGTCGAGATCCGCCTTCGCCTCGGCGCGCCCGCCGTCGCGGCCGCGCGCGGCGGCCAGGATCACGCGCGCGAACAGCGCCTGGAAGTCAGCAGGGCCCTCGATCCCGGACCACGCGTCGGCGACGGCCTGCGCCCGCCGCGGCGCGCTCAGCACGCAGGTCCAGGCTTCCTCGAGCGCCGCCTGGGATTCGAAGGGCGCGGTGTGGGTCGAGTACGGCATCGCAGCCAGCCGATCGGTATCGGGCCAGCATACGACAGGCGCTCGGCGCGCGGGTGTCGGATATTCACTTGACGCGAGCGGCGGGCCGACTCGCGGAACGGGCCATATAGGCGGCGCGCATCGTCATCCGACGTCGCGCTCGAGCAACAGGTATTCCATTAGCGCCTTCTGTACATGCAGGCGATTTTGGCTTCGGCCGCCGCTCTGCGCGCGGCTTAACCTGCTGCGCAGGTTAGCCTGCGCCGAAACAGGCTGCAGGTACTGCTAGCGAACATCGCGCCCGACCAGCAGGTATTCCATCAGCGCCTTCTGCACATGCAGCCTGTTTTCCGCCTCATCGAAGACGACTGACCGTGGGCCTTCGAGCACGTCTTCTGTCACTTCCTCGCCGCGGTGCGCGGGCAGGCAGTGCATGAATAGCGCGTCGGGCCGGGCGGCGGCCATCAGCTTCGCGTCGACCTGCCAGCCGGCGAACGCGCGGCGGCGCTTGTCGTTTTCGGCCTCGAATCCCATGCTGGTCCAGACATCGGTGTTCACGAGGTCGACGCCGCGCACGGCTTCGAGCGGATCGGCAAGCAAGCGGAAGTGCGGTCCAGGCGGCGCCAGCCGCGCATCGAGCGGATACTCGGCCGGCGTCGATACGTGCAGCGTGAAGCCGAGCAACTGCGCCGCCTGCAGCCACGTGTACGCCATGTTGTTGGCATCGCCGATCCACGCGACTTTCCGGCCCGAGATCGAGCCGCGGTGCTCGATGAAGGTGTAGAGGTCGGCCAGGATCTGGCAGGGGTGGTACTCGTTGGTCAGGCCGTTGATCACCGGCACGCGCGAGAACGCCGCGAAGTGCTCGATCTTCGCCTGCTCATAAGTGCGGATCATCACGAGGTCGACCATGCGCGAGATCACGCGCGCGGTGTCTTCGATCGGCTCGGCGCGGCCGAGCTGCGAGTCGCCGGTGGTCAGGTGGATCACCGAGCCGCCCATCTGGTACATGCCGGCCTCGAAGCTCACGCGCGTACGCGTGCTGGCCTTCTCGAACACCATCGCCAGCGTGCGATCGGTCAGGGGCTGGTACAGCTCGTAGCGCTTGAAGCGATCCTTGATCACGCGCGTGCGCTCGAACACCCACTCGATTTCGGTGCGCGTGAAATCGGCAAGCTGCAGGAAGTGCCTGATCGGTGTGCCCGGCATGAAGCCCCCTACGCGGAGAGGAACGCGCGCACCAGCGGTGCCAGCCGCGCGACGATCTGGTCGGCTTCGTCCGCGTTGACGATCAATGGCGGCAGCAGCCGGATCACGCTTTCCCGCGTGACGTTGATCAGCAGGCGCGCATCGAGCGCGCGCCGGGCCAGTTCGCCGCACGGGCGGTCCAGCTCGATGCCGATCATCAGCCCCTGGCCGCGGATCGCGACCACGCCCGGCAGGCCGCGGAACTCGCGCGCGAAGCCGGCGCGGATCCGTTCGCCCTGCGCGGCGGCATTGGCCATCAACTCTTCTTCTTCGATGATCGCCAGCGTCTCAAGGCCGGCTCGGCAGGCGAGCGGCCCGCCGCCGAAGGTCGAGCCGTGGTTGCCTGGTCCGAGCACGCCTGCCGCCGGCCCGCGCGCGACCACGGCGCCGATCGGCACGCCGGAGCCGAGTCCCTTGGCGATCGTGATCACGTCGGGCGCGATGCCGGCCCACTGGTAGCCGAACCACTTTCCGGTGCGGCCGATGCCCGACTGCACCTCGTCGATCATCAGCAGCCAGCCGCGCGCGTCACACAGCTTGCGCAGCGACTGTACATACGCGCGGTCGGCGACGCGGATGCCGCCTTCGCCCTGCAGCACCTCGAGCCAGATCGCCTGCACGCGCGCATCCTGCGCGGCCACGCGCTCGATCGCGGCGAGATCGTTGTACGGCACGCGGATGAAACCCGACGGCAGCGGGTCGAAGCCCTTGCGCGCCTTCTCGCTGCCGGTGGCCGCGAGCGTGGCGAGCGTGCGGCCGTGCCAGGCGTGCTCCATCACGATGGTCTGCGCTTCGGGATTGCCGTGCTGGTGGCCGTAGAAGCGCACCAGCTTCAGCGCGCCTTCGTTGGCCTCCGAACCGGAGTTGGCGAAGAACACCTCGTCCAGGCCCGACAGCGCGCTGATGCGGTCGGCCAGATCTTCCTGCTCGCGGATGCGATAGACGTTCGACGTGTGGATCAGCTTGCCGGCCTGGTCGGCGATCGCCTTGGCGAGCCGCGGGTGCCCGTGGCCGAGCCCGTTGACCGCGATGCCCGCCAGCGCATCGAGATAGGCGTTGCCGTCGGCGTCGTACAGCCACGCGCCCTTGCCGTGCGTGAATGCCACCGGCAGGCGGGCATAGGTATTCATCAGATGCGACATCGGCTCGCTCGCTGGAAAGTGAAGAACGCGGCGCGGCCGCGGAAAAAAAGAAAACGCGGCGCGGCCGCGTTTGGGCGATTATAAGAACCTATCCGCGAGCAATTCGTGCGATGCGTTGTCGCCAGAAAGCCCGGATGCAAGGCGCCCGGCGCAGGACAGTAGCCCGGCCTACGGCCAAGCCGGGCAACACCGCAGCCGGGCTTTCTGGCGACAACCCGAAGGGACGGGCCGAATTGGCTCGCATCGCGTTGTTGCTCGTCGCTTATTTGGATGAACCAAACCGCGCTCCTCGCGCCTAGCGCTGCAAGCCAAT
>JAKORH010000285.1 GCA_029777935.1 Pseudomonadota bacterium | reverse complement strand
GCGCGCCGGTAGTCGGGGTAGAGCGTCTCGAGATGTTGCCAGAAGCGTGCGCTGTGGTTCATCTCGCGCAGGTGCGCGAGCTCGTGCGCGATCACGTAGTCGACGATGTCGGCGGGGAAGTGCATCAGGCGCCAGTTGAGCCGGATCGAGCCGTCTGCCGCGCAGCTGCCCCAGCGCGTGCGGGCGGACGACAGCGCCCAGCGCCGCGGCGCCACGCCGTGGCGGTCGGCGAACGCCTCGAGCCGCTCGGCGAAATGCTCGCGCGCGCGCTTCTGCAGCCAGGCCTGCACGTCGTCCTGGAGGCGGTCGCGTGCACCGGCAACGATCAGGAGCGTGCCGTCGAGCCGCACCGTGCCGGCGTGCGCCGGATCGACGCGCAGGGTGAGCGGCTGGCCGAGGTAGGGCATCGTCGCACCGTCCGCCCAGCGCACCGACACGCGCTCGCGGCGTGCGGCGTGGTCGCGCCATTCGTCGAGCTTGCGCAGGATCCAGTCGCCGCGCTCGGCCAGTGCGGTCTCGATCTGGCTCTGGGCGACCCAGGTGGGCGCGGTGACGGCCAGGCCGCGCGCGTCGATCGTGAAGCCG
Organism: Pseudomonadota bacterium; assembly: GCA_029777935.1. Next base: position 737 of record JAKORH010000285.1, on the reverse strand, counting down.
ATCGTGCGGCGGCGCGAGCGCTTGAGCTGGTACTCGACGAAGCGGCCGTCGAGGCGCACCAGGCGTGCACCGGCGCGGGTGACCCCCGTGCGCGGCGCCGCATCGAACAGCGGCAGCGTGAGCTGCAGCGCCGCGTCGGCGAGTTGTCGTCCGAGCTGGGTGAGGCGCTTCATGCGGCGTCCCGGTACACGTGGGGGCTGATGCGGCGCATTTCGGTCTCGATCCACTGCTCCACTTCGGCGTTCAGCTGGTCGGGGGTCTTGCCCTCGGACGGGATCGGCGCGCCGATCGACACCGTCACCAGTCCGGGCGACTTCACGAAGGCGTTCCGGGGCCAGCGCTCGCCCGAGTTGACGGCGATCGGCACGACCGGAACACCGGTGCGGATGGCGAGTCGCGCGCCGCCCGACTTGTAGCGTCCTTTCCCTCCGACCATGGTACGCGTTCCTTCGGGAAACATGATGATCCATCGGCCGTCGGCGAGCTTGCGGAGGCCCTGTCGCACGACGCTCTCGAAGGCGTCGGAGCCGCGCCGGCGGTCGATGTGGATCATGTCGAGCAGCGCGATGCCCCAGCCGAAGAACGGGATGAACAGCAGCTCGCGCTTGAACACGTAGCACAGCTCGCGGGGCATCACGCAGGGGTAGAACAGCGTCTCCCAGCTCGACTGGTGCTTGGACAGCAGGATCACCGGCGCATCGGGCAGCCGCTCGTAGCCCAGCACCTGCCAGCGGATC
>JAKORH010000284.1 GCA_029777935.1 Pseudomonadota bacterium | reverse complement strand
TCGAGCTGCTGTACAGGAGAATCAACGGCTTACAGACGCCGTTGATGATTGAGTGGGAGTGAAGGGCGAGCCGACCAATGCACCCGGGTCGCCACTGCGCCAGAGCGACCGGCGCGGCCGCAGTTACACGCCGAGATGACGTCGCAGGATGTCCGGGCGCGCCCTGATGTCCTGCACCGGGCCTTCGTGGACGATGTGGCCGTTGTTGATGATGTAGACCCGGTGCGCCAGCGCCAGCGTCGCCGCGATGTTCTGTTCCACCAGCACGATGGTCTGCCCGGCCTCCACCAGCTTGCGGCAGGCGGACATCAGGTACTGCACGATCGCCGGCGCCAGGCCCTCGAACGGCTCGTCGAGCAGTATGACCTTCGGTTCCCGAACGAGCGCGCGCGCGATCGCCAGCATCTGCTGCTCGCCGCCTGACAGGTCGGTGCCGCGGCTGGCGCGCCTTTCCTCGAGCCTCGGAAACATCTCGTAGGCTCGGGCGAGCGGCCATTTCTGCCGCGCGGTCAGCCCGGCGAGAATCAGGTTCTCCTCGACGCTGAGGCTGCCGAAGATGCGGCGGTCTTCGTGCACCAGTTGCATGCCGGCCTGCGCGACCGCGTGGCTCGGTCTGCCGGCCAGATCGATGCCGTCAAGGACAACGGACCCTGCGCGCGGAGTCACAACGCCCATCAGGCATTTGAGGGTCGTGCTCTTGCCGGCCCCGTTGCGGCCGAGCAGCGCGACCACCTCGTTGCGCTCCACGCGCAACGACACGTCGAACAGGATGTGTGAATCCCCGTAATAGCTGTTCAGTCCGTTGACCTCGAGCAAGCTCATGTCTCGGGCTTTCCGTGGACTCCGCCGAGATACGCTTCCTGCACGGCCGAATTCGCCCTGATCTCGTCCGGCGTGCCTTCGACCAGCACCTTGCCCTGGTGAAGCACCGTGATGCGCTTGGCCAGTTCGAACAGCGAGTCCAGGTCATGGTCGATGATGATCATCGTGCGGCCGCGGCCGATCGATCGGAGAAGACCGACGGTCTCGATCCGCTCCGCCGGACTCATGCCGGCGAGCGGCTCGTCGAGCAATAGCACGCTCGGCGACGACGCGAGAGCGAGGCCCACTTCCAGCCGCCGCTTCTCGCCATAGGCGAGCTGAGACACTGGCGTGTCGAGGCGATCGGTGAGATTGACCAGCTCGAGCACGTGCTCGACCTGCGCCTTCAGCCCCGGAAACGTCGACAGGCCGCGCAGCAGATCGAGCCTGAATGCGCCGCGCAGATCGGCGAGGGCGGCGATGGTCAGGTTCTCGCGCACAGTCAGTCGGTTGAACAGCTGGTTGATCTGATAACTCTTGGTCAGGCCGAGCTGACACACCTCGGTCACGCCCATACCCGTGATGTCGCGGCCTTCGAACACGATCCTGCCGGAGGTGGGAGGGACCTCGCACGTCAGCATCTTGAACAGGGTGCTCTTGCCGGCCCCGTTCGGGCCGATGATGCCGCGCAGTTCGCCGCGGTTGACCGTGAAGTCGATGTTCGCGTTGGCGATCAGGCCGCCGTAGCGCTTGCCGAGTTTCATGGCCTGAAGGATCGGCCCCGCGAAGTCAACGTCCGCGTGATGCAGCGCCGGCGTCGGGGCGGCGGGGGGTGGGCGTGACGCGCTGGCGACATGTCCGTTCGGTCCGCCTTCGACAGCGACGGCGGGAGCCGGACCGGCTGTCTTCGATGCCATCGACACTGACCTGCCGCGCACGGACTCGAAAAGAACTCGAATGCCTCCGATGATTCCCTGGCGCAGGAAGCACACGAGAAGCACGAAGACCAGACCCAGTACCAGCTTCCATGAGGCGCCGAGATTGAGCGTGGATTGCAGGAGGTCCTGCAGGAACAGCCATACCGCAGCGCCCACCAACGGGCCGAAGAGCGTGCCCCGGCCGCCGATGGCGGTCTGCATCACGAGTTGGCCCGACGTCTCGAACGTGAAAGCCTCGGGCGGCATGAAAGCCTGCAGAACGCCGAGCAGTCCGCCGGCCAGGCCCGCGTACGCCGCCGCGATGACAAATGCCGCGAGCTTGTAGCTGTGAACGCTGTGACCGATGGCTGCGGCGCGCAGGGGATTCTCGCGGATCGCCCTGAAGACCGCGCCGACCGGGGAGCGAACGATGCGCAGCGCAATCACGATGCCGATGAAGTAGCACGCGGCCAGGAAAGGGTAAAGCGCCCAGCCGGTAGTGAAGTTCAGGGTGATGAAGCCGAGGTCGAAGCTCGGCGTCGGCACTCCGGGCAGGCCGTTCTCGCCGCCGGTCCATTCCGACAGCGGATTGAACTCGACGAAATAGAAGACCTCCGCGATCGCCACCGTGATCATCGCGAAGTAGATGCCGGTCCGGCGCAGCGCGATCAGGCCGACGAGATAGCCCACCACAGCCGCGCAGATCATGCCGATCACGAGCGCCAGAACGACGTGCGGAAATCCGGCCCGTGTCAGCAGATAGGCGGCGACGAATCCGCCGGTCCCGTAGAGCGCTGACTGGCCGAAGGACAGCAGGCCCGTATAGCCGAACAGAATGTCGAAGCCGATACCGAACAGGCCCCACACGAGGATTCGGTTGACGGTGTTCGGTGCGAATCCGAGATGCGGCAGGGCGAAGGGAACCGCGATCAGGACGATCGCCGCGATCGTCTCGACGAAGAACGGCCGTCGCCTGCTGTACAGGCGGTCCGCATTCATTCGCGTCCCCGCGTGCCGAGCAGGCCATGCGGGCGCAACATGAGCACGAGGGTCATGGCGGCAAACAGCATCACGTACGCGTAGCCGGGGTTGATCATCGACGTGAGGCTGATGATCTCTCCGGCGATCAGGCCGCCGATCACGGCGCCGGGGAACGACCCGACGCCGCCGATCACGACGACGACGAAGGTTTGCACCAGGATGCTTTCGCCGACCTCCGGCGTGAGCGAAACCACCGGCGCGTTGATGATTCCGGCGAAGCCGGCGGCCATCGCGCCGATGCCGAACACGACCATGAACACGCGGTCGACGTTGATGCCAAGCGAATCGACCATGACCGGATCCTCGATGCCCGCGCGCACGATCATTCCGAGTCGGGTCCGGTAAAGAACGAAGAACAGCACCAGCAGTGCCACGGCCACGATGCCGACGACGGCGACCCGGTACGTCGGGTAGAACATGAAGCCGAGCGAGGTGATGCCCGAAAGCAGGCGCGGCGGCGGCACCGTCATCGACTGGCTCGTGAAGATGAGACGGACGACCTCGACGAAGACGATGGCCAGTCCGAACGTGACGAGGAGCTGGTCCTCGTGCGGGCGCGCATAGAAGTAGCGAATGATGACCCGCTCCATCAGCACGCCCACGACCAGCAGGAACAGTGTGCCGGCGAGCACCGCGATGGCGAACGAGCCGGTGGCCTGGTAGGCCGCGTAACCGGCATACCCGCCCAGCATGAACATGGCCCCGTGCGCCAGGTTCAGCACCCCCAGCGTGCCGTAGATGATCGTCAGCCCGGAACTGATCAGCGCAAGCAGCGCCCCCAGAGCCAGACCGTTGAACAACTGCGAGACGAAATTAGGCCAGGAGATCACGTCCAACCCTCATGCGAACCGCCGCGGGCGATGCCGGACCGCCCGCGGCGCCGATCGATCCGGACAATCGCCGGCCCTTACGCGTAGTCCCCGAGCGAGCAGCCGAAGGCGTCTGGCTTCTGCATCAGCGACAGGCCCGGGTCGATCTCCACGACGTCATAGAAGTCCTCCTTGTTCCTCATCTCGGCGGACTTCTTGCCGCGGACGATGACGACCGGCCGCACCAGCTGGTGGTCTTCCTTGCGGAAGTACACCTCGCCGACGGTCGACTGGAGCTTGCGTCCGGCTTCGAACGACTTGATGACATCGGGCGGATAGAAGGTGCCTGCGTTCTCGACCGCATCGGCCCAGAGCGCGAGGGACATGTAGGCGTTGTTCGCACCCCACTCCGGCTTGTAGCCCCACTTCTGCTCGAACGCCTCGACGAACATCTTCGCCAGCGGGTACTTGTCCTGCAGCGTCCACCAGAATCCCGTCGCCGCGTATACGCCGGCCAGCAGGCCGCCGCCGACCTCGCGCGCCAGGAACGGCGTCTGGTAGGGGACGACGAGCTTCATCCGTTCCAGGATGCCGAAGCGCTGTGCCTGCTGGATCGATAGCACGGCGTCATGACCCCAGTTGACGTTGAACAGCGCGTCGGCGCCGGAATTGGCGACGTTGAGCAGATAGGACGAATAGTCCGGTGCCCCGAGCGGCGCGACCTGATTCGTCGCCGTCGTCCAGCCCGCGGTCGCGAGGTAGTCCTGCATCGACTTGGTGACGGTGTGGCCGTAGGTGTAGTCCGGCGTCAGATACGCCGCCTTCTTGTTCTTGCCGAAGGTCTTGACCACGATCGGTCCGATCGCCGAAGCGGCGGTCTGGCCGTAGAAGCACTGGCGGAAGCCGTAGCGCACGCAGTCCTTGCCGGTGGTGTCGTTGGAGCCGGAGATGCCGGTGACGTAGAGCACCTTCTCGCGTTGCGCGAGCTTGTTGAGCGCCACGGCGACCGCGCTCGAAGTCGAGCCCGTCATCAGGATCGCCTTGTTCTCCGTGATGAAGCGCTGCTGCGCCTGAACCGCGTCGTTTGGCTTGGCGGTGGAATCCGCCACGCCGTACTTCACTTCCTTGCCGAGCACGCCTTTCTTGGTCCGGGGCGAAATCTGCCGGATGAGCGGATGCCCGGAGTTGATGTGCTCGATCGCGAGCTGCCAGCCCTTGAGCTCGTCTTCGCCCTGCACCGCGTAGGTTCCCGTGCGCGGTACGGAGATTCCGATGAAGACCGAACTGCCGCTCGAACCCGCCGGCCACGTGCCGAGCGGCGGGCGATCCGCGCCGAGGGCGCGGGGCGCAAAAAGCGTCGGCACGACGCCGCTGGCCGCCGCGGCGGCCCCGGCCTGCAGCAGTTGACGGCGTTTCACTTGGTGATCGCTCATGGTCTGTGTCTCCTGTCGTTGATGGATCTGCACCCCTGCACCGCACCGGGAGGTGCGGGTTTCAAGTAACGGTCGCGCCGGGAGACGGACGCGAATGGAACATATCGTTGCACGACATATCGGCTGTATATCGTAAAGCGATATAAATTGTCAACGCGCGGCCGTCGTGCTAGAAACCCGCCGAAAGGTCAGGCGAACATGGCGCGCGACAGGAAGGCGAAGCGCAACAGCGGGCTGCGGACCGGCGACTTCGAGCGGCTGGCTTCGTTCCGCTACGCGCTGCGCCGCTTTCTGCACTTCAGCGAACTGGCGGCCGGGCGGGTTGGCCTCACCGGCCAGCAGTACCAGGCGTTGCTGTTCGTGCGCAGCCGGGCCGAGCGCGCGCCGGTCTCCATCAACGACCTGGCGCACGAGCTCTTGATCAAGCACAACAGCGCGGTCGGCCTGGTCGATCGCCTGTCGGCGCAGGGACTGATGGTGCGCAGGCGCATCCCGGAAGACCTGCGCAAGGTTCAGCTCCAGCTCACGACCCGGGGCGAGCAGGTGCTCGACCGCCTGGCGCTGATCCACCGCATGAAGCTGCGCAGCATCGGTCCCGACATTCACCAGGTTCTCAGCGAGCTGACCGGTGCGTGGCGCGCGCGCGGCTAGTCTTCGGGCAGCTCGATTGCCGCGGAGTATCCGCTGCAACGGCAGCGCGAGCTCGCGCAGGGCGCGGACGCGCAAACAAGCCTCCAGGCGCGGCGCAAAGGCGTCAGGCCGGCGCTGATAGATAGGCGCGCGCTCGACGTCTTCTCATGGCTTCGGCGCCGGGTATCCTCGCTGCGATCGGCGCGACGCCGCTGCTGGAACTTCGACGCGTCGTTCCCGATGGCTGCGCCCGCGTGCTGGTCAAGCTCGAAAGCCATAACCCGACCGGGAGCATGAAAGACCGCATGGCGCTCGCCGTCGTCGACGGCGCCGTGAAGTCCGGGCGCCTCGCGCCGGGCGGTTCGGTGGTCGAGTACACCGGCGGCAGCACGGGAACATCGCTGGCGCTGGTCTGCGCAGCGCTGGGGCATCCGATCGCGCTGGTCAGCTCGGACGCGTTCAGCCGCGAGAAGCGCGATCACATGCGCGCGCTCGGCGCGAGGGTGATCGAGCTTCCGAGCGAAGGCGGGCGCACAACGAAGGAACTGATCCATAGAATGATCGCAAAGGCCGTTGACCTGAGCCGCGCGCCGAACACCTTCTACGCGGACCAGTTCAACAATCCGGACGCGGCGGCCGGCTACGCGCCGCTGGCCGAGGAAATCTGGGCAGAGTCCGGCCACCGGCTGGACGCATTCGTCCAGTCGGTGGGCACGGCGCAATGCATCACGGGGGTAGCCCGGGTGCTTCGCGACCTTGATCCGCGAATCCGGATCGTGGCGGTCGAGCCGTCCGAGTCCCCGGTGTTGAGCGGCGGTGAACCGGGCGCGCACAAGATCGAGGGCGTCGGTGCCGGTTTCGTTCCGCCGATCTGGCGCCCCGATACCGCCGACGAAGTCCATCAGGTTTCCACCGCCGAGGCCAGGGACATGGCGCGTCGACTGGCGAGCGAGGAGGCGCTCTTCGCCGGAACCTCGTCGGGGGCCAACGTCGTGGCGGCGCTGCGAATCGCGCACCGCCTCGGACCGGGCCGGACTGTGGCGACGATCGCGTGTGATACCGGCCTGAAGTACTTGTCGACCGATCTCTACTGCTCGAATCATGCGAACACACAAAGGTAAACTGCGCGCGGTCCGATGATCGAGCAGGAGCGGCCGGCGTGCAGTTCGCCGCGAGCATTTCCGAGGATGGATGGCTGGAGCGGCTGTCGCAGCTTGCCGTGCGTGACGGCCTGCATCTGGCCACGCTGCGCCAGCGCGATGCACGCGACTTCGAACTCGTGCTGGCATCCGCGGCACTGTTTCTTCCCGCCAGGCAACTGCTGACCGAGCGCGAGGCGAACGAACGTCTGAAGGAGTTCCTCGCCACCGCCGGCGCGATGCTTGCGACCGATCACGTCGAACTGCGGCGCTGGCTCGCGGATGCCGGATTCATCCATCGCTCCGATCGCGGCACCGACTATCGGCGCGGCTCGCTGCCCGACTGGCTGACCTCGGCGGCGGAGGGACTGACGGCGAGGCATCTGCGCGACGAGGTGCAGGCGGCGCGCAACGCACGAGGGCAGGCGCGCGCGGCGCGCAAGCAGGCGTGGCTGGAGCAGGGCGCCGTCGAGGTGATCGAGAGCGCACCGCCGCCGCTCGAGCAGCCCGACGACGAAACCTACATGCGGCTCGCGCTTGACCAGGCGAACAACGCCTGGGCGCTCGGCGAAGTGCCGGTCGGCGCGGTGCTGGTCAAGGACGGCCAGGTGCTCGCGACCGGATTCAACCAGCCGATCGGCAATTCCGATCCGACCGCGCACGCGGAGATCCAGGCGATGCGCGCCGCCGCCGAGTTGCTTGGCAACTACCGGCTGAGCCACTGCACGCTGTACGTGACGCTGGAGCCGTGCGCGATGTGCGCGGGTGCGATCCAGCACGCGCGCATCGCGCGACTCGTCTATGGCGCCTGCGATCCGAAGACCGGCGCCTGCGGCAGCGTGGTCGATCTGATGGCCGAGCCGAAGCTGAACCACCACACGCAGGTGCGCCGCGGCGTGCTGGAGGAGGCATGCAGCAAGGTGCTGTCGGACTTCTTTGCCGCGCGGCGCGAGCTGCAGCGCGCCGGCACGCTGCCGGCCGACGGCGGCGAGGCGGCCTGAGCCGATGCGCGCGCACGCAATCGGACTGGTCGCACCCTCCGGCTGTCTCCCGCATCGGCGCATTGCCGATCGCGCCGCGCGCTTCTTCGCGCGGCGCGGCTGGCGCGTGCAGGCGGGCGAGAGCGTGTTCTCGCGCCAGCAGCGCTTCGCCGGCAGCGACGAGCTGCGTGCGGCGGACCTGCAGACCTTCGCAACCGACCGCTCGCTCGATGTCGTGCTGGCCGCGCGCGGCGGCTACGGCTTGTCGCGCATCCTCGATCGCCTTGACTATGCGGCGATCGCACGCGCGCGGCGCATCCTGGTCGGCTACAGCGACTTCACTGCCTTCAATCTCGCTCTGCTGGCGAAGACGGGTGCGGTGAGCTTCCAGGGGCCGGCCGCGACCGACTTCGCCGCAGACAAGCCGGAACGGTACACGATCGACCAGTTCTTCGCCGCGCTCGAACATCGGCACTACGCGCTGAAGTTCGATGCCGACGCTCCGGATCTCTCGGTGCAGGGCACGCTGTGGGGCGGCAACCTGGCACTGGTTTGCGCATTGCTCTCCACGCCGTACTTCCCGAAGATTCGCGGCGGCATCCTGTTCCTCGAGGACGTGAACGAGGCGGCCTACGCGATCGAGCGCATGCTGCTGCAGCTCGCGCACGCGGGCGTGCTCGGACGCCAGCGCGCGGTCGTGCTCGGCGCCTTCGATCCGGTCAAGCCGATGCCGAACGACGACGGCTACGACCTCGGCGCTGCGATTGCGCGCATCCGCGCCGCCGTTGCCGTTCCGTTCGTGACGGGGCTTCCATTCGGACACGTCGCGCGCAAGGCGACGCTGCCGGTGGGCGCAATTGCGCGGCTGTCGGTTCGTGGCGGGCTGGCCGAACTGGCGTTCAGCGGCCATCCCACGCTGAAGTAGGCGCGGCGCGCTTCGCGCCGCGGCGCGCCTCGCCTATCATCCGATCATGGTCGGCCCGATAACCCGCTTCGGCATCGAGATCGAGTCGCGCGAGCAGCGCCAGGAAAAGATCCTCTCCGGCGTCATCGCGTCGGTGTACCGGCAGGTGCCGCAGTCCGTACTCGGCAGCATTGTCGGCGGCGTGGCGCTGGTCGCGGTGTTCTGGAAGACGCACGACCCGAACATCCTGCTCGCCTGGTTCATCGCGATGCTGATCGAATCGTTCGTACGGCTGCGGACCGCGCGCGCGTTCCGGGCTGCGGCGGCGACCGTGGACCAGGTGCGGACGTGGTCGACGCGCTGGGTCGCCCTGGCCGCGCTTGCGGGCGTACTCTGGGGCGCGGCCGGGGTCCTGTTCTTCGCGCCGCGCGAAGCGCTGCAGCAACTGGTGCTGGTGGCGGTGATTCTCGGGGTGGCCTTCGGGTCGCTGACGCTCTACGCGACGCATCGACCCGCGTTGTTCGCATTTCTGCCGGCCGCGCTGCTGCCCTTGATCGCGCGCATGGTGGCGCAGGGCGAGCCGGCGTACTACACGGCCGCGATCGTCGTGCTGGCGGTGTTCGGCTTCACGATGTTCTTCGGCCGCAACTTCGGCGAAACGATGTTCGAGGCGGTCAAGAACAACTACGAGAACGAGGTGCTGGTCGCGCAGCTGATGAACGAGAAGCGGGTGGCCGACGAGGCGCGCCGCGCCGCCGAGGACGCGACGCGCTCGAAGACCAAGTTCTTTGCCGCCGCCAGCCACGACCTGCGCCAACCGTTGCAGGCGATCGGCATCTATTGCTCGCTGCTGAAGAAGCGTGCGCAGGGTCCGCTGGAGCCGCTGGTCAAGAATCTGTCGAGCGCAGTCGATTCGCTGTCGAAGCTGGTCGAGGAGTTGCTCGAGATCTCGCGCCTGGATGCCGGCGCGATCCAGCCGCGCGTGCAGCAGGTGCTGATCGACGAGATGTTCACCGCGCTGGAGCAGGAGTTCATGCCGCAGGCGGCGGGCAAGGGGCTCGCGCTGCGCGTGCGGAATGCGGGCATCGCGGTCGAATCCGACCCGGTGCTGCTGGCGCGCGTGCTGCGCAACCTGCTCGGGAACGCGCTGCGCTACGCCACGCGCGGCGGCGTGCTGCTGGCGGCGCGGCCGCGCGGCGGGCTGATCAGCCTCGAGGTGTGGGACACCGGACCGGGCATCCGCAAGGAGGAACTCGACCGCATCTTCGAGGAGTTCTACCGCGGCGAAAGCGCGCGCGGCGAGGCCGCGAGCGGCTTCGGGCTGGGTTTGTCGATCGTCAAGCGCATCTGCTCGGTCCTCGGCCACCCTCTGATCGTGACGACGCGGCCCGGCTCCGGCACGGTGTTCCGCGTCGAGGTACCGTTGTCGTCGTCACCGCGCCGCGCCGCGCGCAGCGCGAACGAACTCACGGACGCGTCGCTGCGCTCGCTGACGGGCCACACGATCGTGCTGATCGAGGACAACGAGGAGATCCTGAACAGCATGAGCAACCTGCTGCGCTCGTGGGGCGCGGAGGTTGTCGCCGCCACCGGCTACAACGATGCGCTGCTGGCGCAACTGAAGACGAGCAAGCGCGTCGACCTCGTTCTCGCCGACCAGAACCTGCGTGACTCCATCTCGGGCGTGGAAGCCGTCTTCCGCGTGCGCGAAATCGTCGGTTTCCCGGTGCCGGTGGTGATGCTGACTGCGGTGCAGGGGATCGAAGTGGTCGCTGATTTCCAGCGGGCGCTGCAGCGCTATCTGCAGGCGCAGCCTCAACTGGCGTCGATCATCGCGCGCAGCCGGGTCGAGGAGCCCATCGTGCTGCAGAAGCCGACCAATGCGATTGTGCTGAACAACCGCATTGCCGGAGCGCTCGGCCTGCTCGTCACGGGCCTGCCGCTGGTGACCCGGCAGGCGAGCGAAATCAGCGTGACCGGCTGAGGCAGCGCTTAGCCGACGTCGTAGCCGTTACGGCGCGCCGCGAGCAGCGCTTCAGTGCGGTTCGAGGCCCCGAAGGCGCGATAGATGGCCGTGACGTGCGTCTTGACCGTGCCCTCGGACAGGCCCAGCTCGCGGCAGATGATCTTGATCGGAGAGCCGCGCGCCAGGAGCTGCAGCACCTGCTCCTGCCGCTCGGTCAACTGCACGCGCCCCGAGGTCGGCCGGCCCAGCATGTCGCGGCCGCGCTCCGGCAATCCGAGCATGGAGGCGCCGCGCGTGGCGTCTTCCAGCAGATCGGCCGGAATGTAGACGCCGCCCGACATCACGAAACGCACCGCGTTGATCAGCGTTTCGGTCGCCATCGACTTCGGCAGGAAGCCTGCGGCGCCCAGTTGCAGCACGCGCATCACGGTACGCTGGTCCTGCACACCGGAAAGCACGAGGATCTTCAGGTCGGGCGCGCGGCCGACCAGCGTTTCGAGCAGGGTGGTGCCGGTGGTACCCGGCAGGCCCAGATCGAGCAGCATCAGGTCGGCGTCCGGATGCTGCTCCACCAGCTTTTCCGCTCCCGGGGCGTCGCCCGCGGTGTGGATCTCGGCCTGCGGATCGAGATCTAGCAAGAGCGTCGTCATCGCGTTGGTAATCAACGCATGATCGTCAACCAGCAAAATCTTCATCGGGCGCCTGTCGGTTGGAATCGTCTAATCGCGGAGCCCATGCGGGCTGTGCCTGTGAAGGTGAATTCTAGCGACACCCGCGCGATGAACGCGCGGCAGCCTGGTCGAATTCGCGAAGGGAGATTGCTCGACGTCATCGCGCGCACCGTGGCGGCGTTCGACGAAGAGCAGCGCGGCTTCGAAGTAACCGGGAACAAGGGTCCGGTGCGGGACCGCGAAACGTCCGGAAGTTTGCGGCATTGCCAACTCAGGAACCTTTGGCCCAATGTACGATAATTTACATAATACACATTATGCGCAATCCAAAAGACCTCAAGCAGATTCTCAAGTCTTCATGAGACTCAACGTGCAGAATGAATTCTTATACCTTGAATACGCGACGAAAATTGTCGCTCGTTGAGGCGGCAATTTCTTGTCTCTCCAGCCCCTTGAGCTCGGCCACCGCATCTGCGACATGTGAGACGAAGGCAGGCTCATTGGTCTTGCCCCGGTGCGGCACCGGCGCCAGATATGGCGCATCGGTTTCGATCAGCAACCGCTCGAGCGGCACTGCCGCCGCGACCTCACGCAGGCTGGTCGCATTCCGGAACGTCACGATTCCCGAAAACGAAATGTGGAATCCGAGATCGAGCGCCGTCTTCGCCACGTCGAGCGTCTCGGTGAAGCAATGCATGACGCCGCCGACGTCTCCGGCGCGTTCCTCACCCATGATCCGCAACGTGTCGTCGGCCGCAGCCCGCGTGTGGACGATCAGGGGCAGCCCGGCCTCGCGCGCCGCGCGGATGTGGACGCGGAAGCGCTCGCGCTGCCATTCGAGCGGCTCCTTCAGGCGGTAGTAATCGAGGCCGGTTTCACCGATCGCGACCACCTTCGCGTGCCGGGCGAGCCGGACCAGCGTGGCCACGTCCGGCTCGCGGCCGTCCTGATGGTCCGGGTGCACGCCAACCGAAGCCCAGATGTTCGGCTGCGCCTCGGCCAGCTCCAGCACGGCGCGAAATTCCTCCAGCGTCACGCACACGTTCAGCGCGCCATCGACTTGGGCCGCGCGCATTCGCGCGAGTACGCCATCGATGTCCGCCGCGAGTTCTTGAAACGACAGATGACAGTGCGAATCGATGAACACGCGCCCTCCGCGCCCGCCACCGCGCGCCGAGCGCGTCAGATCGTGTGCGTCGGCCGCGCCGATTTCAGCGCCGTGCCCAGGATGTCCTCGATGCGGCTGCGCGCGAGGTGCCCGCTTTCATCGGCCGGGAAATGCACGCCGATCCCCGGCTGGCGCTGGCCGCCGCCGGGCGGGCTGATCCACACCACGCGACCCGCGATCGGCAGCTTGGTCGGATCGTCCATCAGTGTCAGGATCAGATAGACCTCGTCGCCGAGCTGGTACGGCTTGTTGGTCGGCACGAAGATGCCGCCGTTCTTCAGGTATGGCATGTAGGCCGCATACAGCGCGGCCTTTTCCTTGATCGCGAGCGACAGAACTGCCGGCCGCGAGCCGGCGCCGGCTGTTGCCGATGATCCTGATCCGGAGGCTGTCGCCATATCGATCGTCGTCCTGGTTCTTCAGCGCGCCGACGCCACGCAGTCCCGATACTGCAGCAGCAGCGATTCGAGCGCCAGCCGTGCGTTCAGCGGATGCTCTCGGCTGGCCTGCGCCCGCTCCAGGGCCCGCGCCCAGCGCCACAGCCCGTCGGCGGTCGCCCGCCGCGCCAGCCTCGCGATGCCTGCCCGCTGCCGGGGATGATACCGAACGGCCCCCGCTTCACGGCATGCGACGAGATCCCAGCTCCAGCGCTGCAAGAGCGCGAGCGCGGGCGCGAGCGGCACCTCGCGCGGTATGCGGCGCGCGACCTGGGCCGCTTCGAGCGTATCGCCGTGCTCCAGAAGCTCCAGCAGAAGCCCCCGCACTTCGGGATCGAGCGCCGCGCCGGAAGCGATGTCGAGCGCCGCAAGCGGCGCCCCGCCCGTCGCAGCCAGCGTCCCCTCCGGGTCGGGCACGCCCTGCGCTGCCAGCCAGGCCAGCGCCGCCTGCGGCGCTGGCGCCTCGATCCGCACCAGCACGCAGCGTGAGCGGATAGTCGGCGGCAGTTCGTCCAGCGCGTCGCTCACGAGCACGAACAGCGTGCGGTCGGGCGGTTCCTCGAGCAGCTTCAGCAGCGCGTTCGCTGCCGGAGCGTTCAGCGTTTCGGCCGGCGCGAGCAGTATCACGCGGCCCTCGCCGCGATGCGTGGCCACGGTAGCGAAGTCGGCCAGTGCGCGCACCTGCTCGATGCGAATTTCGCGGCTGGCGCGCTTGCCCTTCTCCGGCTCGTCCGCGTCCGGGTGTGCTTCGTTCTCATCCTCCTCGATCGCGTGCCCGGGCCGCAGTTCGCTCATCGCATCCGGCAGCACGAAACGGAAGTCCGGATGGCTGCCCGCCTCAATCAGCACGCACCCGGTGCATTGTCCACACGCGCGGCCGTTGTCCAGCGGCCGCTCGCACAGCGCGGCTTGCGCCAGATCGAATCCGAGGCTCTTCTTGCCGATGCCGCGCGCGCCGTGCAGTAACAGCGCGTGCACGCCACGCTGCTGCAGCGCCCGCAGCGCGGCCCACGCGCCGTCGTGCCACGGCAGGCGGCGCGGCAACGTCAGCTCGCGATCCATGGCGCAAGGTGCGCGGCGATGTCGCGCCGGATCGACTCGACCGTGGCAGCGCCGTCGAGCACGAGAAAGCGCTGCGGGAACCGGGCCGCGCGCGCCAGATACGCCGCGCACACGCGCGCGAAGAAATCCGTCCGCTCCGATTCGAAGCGGTCGGCCGCGCGTACCGCCGCCAGGCGCCGCGCGGCAAGTGCGGGATCGAGGTCGAACAGCAGCGTCAGGCCAGGCTGCAGGTCCGGATGGACCCACTGCTCGAGCGCCGCCACCTGTGCGTCGGGCAGTTGCCGCCCGCCGGACTGGTACGCATAGGTCGCGTCGGTGAAGCGATCGCACAACACCCAGCGACCCTGCGCCAGCGCCGGCCGGATCACCTGCGCCAGATGTTCGCAGC
The DNA here is from genome assembly GCA_029777935.1 of Pseudomonadota bacterium. The sequence goes on along the minus strand of JAKORH010000284.1, from coordinate 18,669 downwards.
GCGCGGCGAACATCAGCAGCGTCTCGGTGCGCGGGTCCATTGGCTGATGCAGCAGCAACTCGCGCAGCTCTTCGCCCAGCGCGGTTCCGCCCGGCTCGCGCGTGACGACGACGGCGCAGCCGGCGCGTTCCAGCGACTGGCGCACGAAGTCGATGTGAGTGCTCTTGCCGGCGCCGTCGATACCCTCGAACGTGATGAAGCGGGCGCGCGCCGTCATCGCTTGCCGCCGAGCTGGTATTTCGTCACCGCGCGGTTGTGCTGCGCCAGCGTCTCGGAAAACTCCGATGTGCCGTCCCCGCGCGCGACGAAATACAGTTCGCGCGTGCGCTGCGGCTGCAGCGCGGCCTCGATCGCCGCGCGCCCCGGCAGCGCGATCGGGGTGGGCGGCAGGCCCGCCCGCGTGTAGGTGTTGTACTGGTTGTCCGCCGCGAGGTCGCGCTTGCGCAGGTTGCCGTCGAACCTTTCGCCCAGGCCGTAGATCACCGTGGGGTCGGTCTGCAGCGGCATGCCAAGCTGCAGCCGGTTGACGAACACGCCGGCAACGCGCGCGCGCTCGGCCGCATGGCCGGTCTCCTTCTCGATGATCGACGCCATGATCAGCGCCTGGTACGGATTCGCATACGGCAAGCCCTCTACGCGGCTATCCCATGCTCGCTGCAGGGTAGCCATCTGTGCGCGATACGCGCGGCGCAGGATATCGAGATCGCTGGTGCCGGCATCGAACACATAGGTGTCGGGGGCGAACAGTCCTTCGGCGCGCGGCTCGCCGGCTCCGATTGCCTTCAGCAGTTGCTGCTCCGACAGAGATGCGCTGTCCTGCTTCAGATCCGGCTGCGCTGCCAGCGCCGTGCGCAGGTCGCGCAGCGTCCAGCCCTCGATCACGGTCATGCGCTCGCGCAGCGTGTCGCCCGCGCGCAGCTTGTCGAGCAACTGTGCGAGCGTAGCCCCGCGCAGCAGTTCGTAGCGCCCCGCGCGCAGCGACTGCGTGACCTTCGTGAAGCGCGCGGCGACGACGAATGCCGTTTCATCGATATCCACGCCGGCAGCCTGCAGCTGGCGCGCGATCGTCCGCGCTGACGCGCCGGGCGCAATCCTGAATTCGACGCGGTCGCCGTTGATCGCGAGCGGCCGCTGATATACGTGCGCGAACCACGCCAGCGTGCCGCCCGCAACGAAAAGCAGCACGACAAACGCGGATACGAACAGGCGGCGCAGCGTCAACGTCAGGCGGGTCGAACGAAGGTTCGTCCTATGATACTTTTTTGACGAGGTTGAACCTGCGCTCCACACCGCCATCTCACACTCATGGGTAACGTCACTTCCACACCTGTCGCCGGTGGCACGTGGCTCGCGGCGCGCGAAGAGGTCGCCGCCTGCCTCGCCCGACCTGTGCTTGCCTCGCTCGACGAGCTCGGCGTGATCGCGGTCGACGGACCCGATGCAACGAGTTTCCTGCAAGCGCAGCTCACCAACGACGTGGCGGGAATGGATACCGCGCGCGTGCAGCTGAACGGATACTGCTCGGCCAAGGGACGGCTCTACGCGGTGTTCGACAACTGGCGCGATGCCGAGTCGGTGTACCTGCAGTTGCCGCGCGAGATCCTGTCCGCGGTCATGAAGCGCCTGTCGATGTTCGTGCTGCGCGCCAGGGCCAGACTGCGCGACGCGAGCGGCCAGTGGCGGGCGTTCGCACTGCTCGGGCCGGGCGCTACGCAGGCGCTTGCGAGTCTCGGGGCCGGGCAGCGGGCCGGCGAAACACACGTGCTTCCGGACGGCTCGCGCGTCGTGCGGGTCGCGCCGGCGCCGCAGGTCGCCGAGCGTTACCTGCTGCTGACGCGGGACGGCGCGCTGCCGGCGGCACTTGCTGCGATTGAGCACGCGCCGAGCGCGGTGTACTGGTGGACGCAGATCGACGCGGCCATCCCGAACGTTTTCGCGGCCACGCAGGAAAGTTTCGTGCCGCAGATGATCAATCTCGAAGTGCTCGGCGGCGTGAGCTTCCGGAAGGGCTGCTACCCGGGCCAGGAAGTGGTCGCCCGCAGCCAGTATCTGGGCAAGCTGCGACGGCGCATGCAGATCGGGCATGCCGACGGCGTGGCACGCGCCGGCACCGATGTCTTTGCCGAGGGCACGGAGCAGCCGATCGGCACGGTCGTGATGAGCGCCAGCGCTCCACAGGGCGGCATGGATCTTCTGTTCGAGTGCCCGGTCGAGCGCGCCGCCGGCACGCTGCACCTCGACAGTTCGTCGGGACCTCTGCTGACCCCGCGGGCGCTGCCGTATGCTCTGGTGGACGTCACGGCATGAGCCGGGCTGCGCGAGTCAATCGACATGGAGCACTGGTACGTCTATTACAAGCTGCCGCGCGAGAAGGCGGAGGCGACTGCGTCGCGGGTGCACGGCATGCTGGAAGCGCTGGCCGCGAACGCGGCTGTGCACGGGCGGCTGCTCAAGCGCGTTGACAACGATGCGCACACGATGACCTTGATGGAGCAGTACGAACGCATAGCTGATCCGCAGCATTTCGCCACAGAACTGGCGCAGGCCGTGGCGAGCGCGGGGCTGCCGGACGAGGCGATCGCGCAGCGGCGGATCGAGCGTTTCGAGGATTGCTGAGCATGTGCCTGGCCGTATTCGCGTGGCAATCGCACCCCGAGTACCCGCTCGTGGTGGCGGCCAATCGCGACGAGTTCTACACGCGCAGCACGCGTCCGGCGGCCTGGTGGGGCCAGAACGTTTCGCTGCTCGCCGGACGCGACGAGGAAGCCGGCGGCGCATGGTTCGGCATCAACCGCCGCGGCCGTTTCGCGCTGCTGACCAACGTGCGCTCGCCAACGGAGCGCAACCCGCATGCGCCGTCGCGCGGCGCGGTGGTAGTGGCGTCGCTGCAGTCGCACGAGCCGATCGGCGAATGGCTGCGTGAACTGGCGCCGCGCGCGCAGGTGTTCAACGGCTTCAACCTGCTGGTGGGCGATCCGCTGCACTCTTCTGCGCGCCAGCCGGCCGAGATGCACTACTTCTCGAACCGCGCCACCGGGGAGACGACCACGCTGCAGCCGGGCATTTACGGGCTGTCGAACGCGTTTCTCGATTCGCCGTGGCCGAAAGTCACGCGCACGGTGAGCCGGTTCGCCACGCAGATCGCGCAGAAGGTCGGCATCGACGCAATGCTGGCGATGATGGCCGATCGTTCGGTCGCGCTCGACCGCGACCTGCCGTCAACCGGCGTGCCGCTCGAATGGGAACGCGCGCTGTCCGCGGTGCAGATCCGCGCCAACGGCTACGGCACGCGCTCGACCACGGTACTCACCGTGCGCGCCGACGGCGTGGTCAATTTCGTCGAGCGCACGTTCGATCCGGCCGCGCCGGATCACCACACCGACCGCGCGTTCGAATTCACGATCGGCGCCGGGCAGCGCGTGTCGACGATGCTCGGCTGGCCGCGCGGCAAGTAACTACAGCTTGCGCCGCATCGTGATGTGCGGGATGCCGGCGTCGTCGAACGGCTCCCCCTCCTCGGCGAAGCCGAGCTTGCGATAGAACCGCACCGCGTGCGTCTGCGCCGCGAGCGCGACCTCGTCGAAGCCGCGCTCGCGTGCCGCCAGCAGCATCGCATCGACCAGTGCGGCGCCGACACCCTGACCGCGCGCGTCGCGGATCACCGCGATGCGGCCGATGTGGCCGTCGGGCAGCAGGCGCGCGGTGCCGAGCGCCCGTCCGCGCGCGTCGCGCGCCAGCGCGTGCAGGGACCGCGGATCCCACTCGTCGATCTCCATCGCGGCCGGGACCTTCTGCTCGTCGACGAAGACCGCCCAGCGAACGGGAACCGCTTCGCCGCGCAGCCGGTCCCAGTCGCCGAGCTCGATCCGCACGTCAGGCGGCTTCGATGGGCGCGACCCGCTCATAGGTGCGCATCGCCGCGCGTATCGACTCCGGCCACGGTGCCGGGCGCTTGGTCGCCGGATCGACGTTCACGTACACCAGTTCGGCGTCGATCAGCGACCGAGCGGACTCGTTCCTGCGGAAGATGCCGACCGAGAACGACATGCTCGTGCGCCCCAGACGCGCCGCGCGGCCGCACACTTCGAGCTCGTCGTCGTACAGCGCCGGCGCGTGGTATTCGATCGTGATCTTGCGCGCGTACGTGTCGCAGCCGAGCTTCAGGATGTCGTCCGGGTAGCGCATGCCGATCGCGCGCCAGTATTCGGTCAGGCACACGTCGCAGTAGGTCAGGTAGTGTCCGTTGAAAACCACCCCCTGCATGTCAGCCTCGGCCCAGCGCACTCGCAGCGCGATTCGGTGCCGGTAATCCTCGTAGCCCAAGATCCCCTCCTATTTCGCGCCCTTCGCCGCGTCGCCGGCGATCACGATCACCATGCGGTCGGGCACGACGTACTTGCGGAAGGCCGCATTGACCTCGTCGAGTGTCAGCGCGCCGATGCGCTCGTCGATCCGGCGCTCGAACTCGAACGTGCGGTCTGCGTCGAGCAATCGCACCCAGTAACCGGTGAGCGCGCCATCCTGCGAGCGCGCCAGCTCGCGTTCGCGCAGCAGGCCGCGCCGCGCGTTCTCCAGTTCCTCCGCCCTAAACCCGTCGCGGCGCGCGCGCGCCAACTCGTCTCGGATCGACTGCTCTACGCGGTCGATGTTCTGCGGCGCGGCGATCGCGACAAAGCCGATCGTGGCCGCGTACGAGAACGGATCGACGTTGACGCCGCTGCCGATCGAGTAGCTCAGCCCCTCCTTCTCGCGCACGCGGTCCCACAGGCGGCTGCCGCCGCCCGAGCCGCCGAACATGTAGTTGGCGAGCAGCAGTGCCGGGTAGTCCGCATCGTCGTCGCGCATCTTCAGCGCGATGCGCGCGCGGAAGAACGCGTTTTCCTTGTCCGGCGTGTCGACCGTCAGCCGCTTGCCCGGGATATCGGCATAGTCGCGCACGATGCGCGCGTACGGCGATTTCGAGCCGAAGGAAGCGAAGTCTTCGCGGATGACCTTCTCCACCTGCGCCGAGTCGAAATCGCCGACGACCGCGATCTCGCCGCGCGCGGTGCCGAACACGTCGCGATAGAACCGCTGCACGTCGTCGCGCGTGGTGGCCCTTATGGCGTCGATCCACTCCTCGGTCGAATAGACATAGCGCGGGTCGCCCTTCGGATAGGTATTGAACTGGCGCCGCAGCAGCTCGAACGAGCGCTGGTCGGGATCGTTCTTCGCCTCATCGGCCGCGACCACCACTTCGCGCTTAAGCTGCTCGAACTCGGATGCCGGAAAGGTCGAGTCGCGCAGCAGATGCGCGGTGAACCGCAGCGCGTCGACGACGTGCGCGCGATCGGTGCGGAAACGGAGCAACCCGCCCTGCATCTTCAGCCGCGTGCGTTCGTCGCTGATCTGCTGGCGGGTGTACTTGCTCGTGCCGCGCGTCAGCATCGCGTTGGCGAGCTGCGCCGCCGCTTCGCGGTCATACAGCGTCTTCAGGTCGCCGAACTCGAAGTTCAGGCTGACGCTGACGGTCTGCCCGCGGTTGAGCTTCGGCAGCAGCGCGGCGTCCAGATCGCCGAACTTCTCGCGCCGCGTGCGAGCGTCGATGTTGGCGGGCGATGCGTCGAACGCCTCTCCGGCAGCCGCGGCGGCGCGCGGCTTCAGATCCTTCAGGACCTCCGCCAGCGGCGGCGTCGCCGGCACCTCGACGCGCTGCGGCTTGTCCTCCGGGATGAACTCCGCCACCGTGCGGTTGTCCCGCTTGAAGTAGCGTTGCGCCGCGTCCTGCACCGCCGCCGGCTGCACCGACTGCATGGCGTCGCGGAACTGGAAGAACAGGCGCCAGTCGCCCGCGCCCATGTATTCGGATAGCTGCACCCCGATCGCCTGCGGGTCGTTCAGCGTGCGCTCGGCGGCAGTCTCGGACTGCCGCCGCACGCGGTCCATCTCCTCGGCGCTCGGCGCCGTCTTCTGCAGGCTGCTTTCCACCACCTCGATCAGCTTGTCCCGCACCGGCGCCAGCGGCTGGCCCTTGCGGACCACGGCGCCGAAGCCGATGAAGCCCGGATCGTGCGTGATCCAGTCGAAGCCGAACACCTGCGCCGCCATGCCGGTCTCGACCAGTTCCTTGTGCAGTCGTCCGGTCGGCGTCGCGCTCAGGATCTGCGCCGCGAAGCCGAGCGCGCGGCTGTCGGGATGCGGCGCCGCCGGCGTGTGATAAGTGACCGCGACGATCTGCACGTCGCCCTTGCGGCGGACGATCACGCTGCGCTCGCCGTCCTGCGTCGGCTCGACGGTCCATAACCGCGGCAGCTTGCGCGTCGGCTTCGGAATCGGCCCGAAGTACTGCGCGATCCATTGCAGCGCCTGGTCCGGGTCGAACTTGCCGGCGATCAGCAGCACGGCGTTGTCGGGCTGGTAGTAGAGCCGATAGAAAGCCTGCAGGTTCTCGATCGCGACGTGCTCGATGTCACTGCGGTTGCCGATCGTCGGGTGGCCGTAGTTGTGCCAGTCGTACATCACCGCCACCAGCCGCTTGAACATCACGTTGTCGGGATCGTTCTCGCCCATCTCGAACTCGTTGCGCACGACCGTCATCTCCGAGTCGAGATCCTTCTTCGCGATGAACGAGTTGACCATGCGGTCGGCCTCGGTCGCGAGCGCCCAGCGCAGGTCTTCGGCTCCCGCGTTGAACACCTCGAAGTAGTTGGTGCGGTCGTAGCTCGTGGTGCCGTTGAAGCGGAAACCGCGCTTGGTGAACGCCTCCTTGACCTGCGGATTGCCCGGCGTGCCCTTGAACATCAGGTGCTCGAGCAGGTGCGCCATGCCGGTCTCGCCGTAGCGTTCCATGCGCGAGCCGACCAGGTAGGTGACGTTGACGGTGATCGTCGGCTTCGACGCATCCGGGTACAGCAGCACGCGCAGGCCGTTGTCGAGGCGGTATTCGGTGATGCCCTCGAACTCGACCACTCGCTGCACGCCCGCCGGCGACGCGGTCTGCGCGGAAGCGAACTGCGCCGCGAGCAGCGCGATGAGGAAGAAGAGGCGACTGAGCTTCAGCATGGATTGCCTTGTTCGAATTGGTTCGGCCGCAGCGGCAGGAAGCCCTTCGACCGCCATGCGCGGCCCCGGTTCAGGTCACGGGTCGCGTGGCCGGGTTCGATGCGTACGGATCAGCCGGCGCGCCGCCCGCCAGGATCGCAGCGAAGCGCGCCTCGACCGCGGCCATGATCCTCGAATGCGTGAACACGTAGAACCGGTTGGCGCGAATGGCGTCAAACGTGATCTGCGCGACCTCGGCCGCGGTCATCTTTCCCGATGAGACCGCTTTCTCCGATGCCGCCTGCGCCATCTTCTGCGACGGGGTCGGCGGCGCGGCTGGCGCGAGGCCAGCCGGCCGGTTGCGGTGCGACTGCGCGATGCCGGTCGGCACAAACGCCGGGCACAGCACCGACACGCCGACGGTCGACTTCGCAAGCGCGAGATCGTGGTACAGCGTCTCGGTCAGCGCCACGACCGCGTGCTTGGACACGTTGTACACGCCCATCAGCGGCGGGCACAGCAGGCCGGCGATCGACGCGGTGTTGACCACGTGGCCGGATTCGCCGCGCCGATTGGCCTCGAGCATGCGCGGCACGAAGTGACGGATGCCGTGCACCACGCCCATCAGGTTCACGCCGAGCGTCCAGCGCCAGTCGCGTTCGTCGTTCTCCCACACGAAGCCGCCCCCGCCCACGCCCGCGTTGTTGAACAGCAGGTGCGCGGCCCCGTATTCGGCGTAGGTGCGGTCGGCGAGCGCCTTGACCTGCTCGCCGTCGGATATGTCGACCACCTCGGCGAGCACGCGCGCGCCGGCAAAGCGCAGTTCCTCGGCCGCGGCTTCGAGCGCACCGCGCTCCACGTCGGCGAGTACCAGCCGCATGCCGAGTTCGTGCGCCGTGCGGGCGAACTCGCGCCCGAAGCCGCCGGCGGCGCCGGTGATCACCGCCACTCTGTCCTTGAAGTCGTCCATGGTTTCCTGCCGTCCGTGCGCGGCTTCGCGCTGATTGTGAAACTTGATCGTGCCGGGCGCCTTGCCACGGGGTGGCGCGCCCCGTTGCACACGAACGGCACACCGTCGGGGTCGGCCGGCATCCTGCGATCACACTGCGGTCACGCCGCCGTCGACCGCCAGGATCTGGCCGGTGATGTGGCGCCCGGCGTCGGAAGCGAACAGCAGCGCAGCGCCCTTCAGGTCCTCCTCGCCGCCGATGCGCGCCAGCGGCGCGCGCTCGGCGAGCTTGTCGGCGCCGAACTGCTGCAGCACGCCCTGCGTCATCTTCGAGGGGAAGAAGCCGGGCGCGAGTGCGTTGACCGTGATGCCGTACGGACCCCACTCGCCGGCGAGCGCGCGCGTGAAGTTCACCAGTGCGCCCTTGCTGGTGTTGTAGGCGAGCGTCTTCATCGTGCCGGGGGCATTGCCGCGCAGGCCCGCGATCGAGGCGACGATCACGACGCGGCCCGACCGGCGCGGGATCATCGAGCGCTTTCCGATCGCCTGCGTCAGCAGGAACGTGCCGCGCACGTTCAGGTTCATCACCTTGTCCCATGCGTCGAGCGGATGGTCCTCGGCCGGCGCGCCCCAGGTCGCGCCCGCGTTGTTGATCAGGATGTCGACGTGCGCCAGCCGCGCCAGCGTCTCGTCGACCAGGCGCGCGATGTCGCCGGGCTGCGCGGCATCGGCCGCGATTCCGCTCGCGTCGCAGCCGGTCGAATTCAGGTGCGCCACGGCGGACTCGAGTTCGTCGGCCCTGCGCGCCGAGAGCACTAGGCGGGCGCCCATTTCGCCGAGCGCCTCGGCAATCTGCAGGCCCAAGCCGCGCGAACCTCCGGTTACGAGCGCGGTGCGGCCGGTGAGATCGAACAGTTGCTCGAGGGACATGGCTCTCTGGGATCGAGGATCGAGGCTTGAAGATCGGGCAGGACGGCTACAGCCAGGCGTCGCGGGTTTCGAGCAGGGTCGAGTCGCCGACTTCGGCCGGGCCGAGCCAGACCGCGACCTGCGGGAGTTCGTGGACGAAGAAGTAGCGGCACGCATGCCAGATGCCGTGCAGGAAGTCGTCGTCGGCCGGCGTGTGGATGCTCGACGCGGCGAGGCTCAGGTCGAGCCAGATCCAGGCCACCACGACGTGGCCGAACGCCTGCATGAAGGGTGTGGCGTGCGCGAGCGCGGCTTCGGGATTGCCGAGCGCCCACAGCTTGCGCGTCGCCTGCTCGATCCGGCTCGTCGCAGCCTGCAGTTCGGCCGCGAAGCGGCGTGTGTCCGGATGCGCGGCCGATGCGGCGCGCGCGATCGTGGCGGCGATCGTGCCTCTCAGCAGCGCCAGCCCGGCGCCCTGCTGCATCACGACCTTGCGTCCGAGCAGGTCGAGTGCCTGGATGCCGTGCGTGCCCTCGTGAATCATGTTCAGGCGGTTGTCGCGCCAGTACTGCTCGACCGGAAAATCGCGCGTGTAGCCGTAGCCGCCCAGGATCTGGATCGCGAGATTGTTCGCCTCCAGGCACCACTGCGACGGCCAGCTCTTCGCGATCGGAGTCAGCATGTCGAGCAGCAGCGTGGCGCGGCGCCGTTCTTCGTCCGCTAGCGCGGTCCTTTCCTCGTCGACCAGGCGCGCGCAGTACAGGTTCAGGGCAAGCGCGCCTTCGACGTACGCCTTCTGCGCCAGCAGCATGCGGCGTACATCGGCATGCAAGACGATCGGCACCTGCGGCGCGGTCGGGTCCTTGCCCTGCGGGCCGGCCGGCCGCCCCTGCGGTCGCGTTCGCGCGTAGTCGAGCGACGCGCGATAGCCGGCGTAGCCGAGCATCGTTGCCCCCAGCCCGACGCCGATGCGCGCCTCGTTCATCATGTGGAACATGATGGCGAGCCCTTGCCCCGCTTCGCCGACGCGATAGCCGATCGCGCCGGCACGGCCGCCCGGCGTGAACCTGCCTTCGCCGAAGTTGAGCAGTGTGTTCACGGTGCCGCGGTAGCCCATTTTGTGATTGAGGCCCGCGAGCGCCACATCGTTCCGCTCGCCGGGCGCGCCGTCGCCGTCGACCAGCAGGCGCGGCACGATGAAGAGGGAAATGCCTTTCACGCCCGTCGGAAGCCGGCCGTCCGCGCCAGGAATCTTCGCCAGCACCAGGTGCACGATGTTCTCGCTCATCTCGTGCTCGCCGCCCGAGATCCACATCTTGGTGCCGAACAGGCGATAGCGCGGTCCCAAGGCGGAGTCGCCGTCGAATGCCGCGCGCGTGCGGATGTCCGACAGCGACGAACCCGCCTGCGGCTCCGACAGGCACATCGTGCCGAAGAAACGGCCCGCGAGTTCCGGCCGCGCGAACGCGTCGATCTGCGCCCTGCTGCCATGCGCGAGCAGCAGGTTGGCGTTGCCGATCGTCAGCATCGCGTATGCCGCGGTGGCGACGTTGGCGGCATCGAATTGCGCGAAGCATGCCTTCTCGATCAGCGCCGGCAGTTGCATGCCGCCGTACTCCGCGTCGGCGGCCGCGGCCAGGAATCCGCCCTCTGCAAACGCGTCGAGCGCGCGCTTGATCTCGGGGATCAGGTGCACGCGCTCGCCATCGAAGCGCGGCTCGGTGCTGTCCGCCGCGCGGTTGTGCGGGGCAATTTCGCGCACGGCCAGTTGCGCCGCCGCTTCGAGCGCGGCGTCGAAGGTCGCGCGCGAGTGCTCGGCATGGCGGGCGCGCCGCGTCAGCGACGCGGCGTCGAGCCAGTCGTAGAGAAGGAATCCGAGCAGACGGCGTTCGATCACGGCGAGAGCTTCTCCGGCTCGTCGCCTTACCAATGTCCCTCGACTGCGGCCCGCCGCAGCCGCGGCGCCGGATTCCAGAATGCCGGATCGGCATGCTGGTTGCCGGCAAAGCGTTCCATCGACTTGATCACCTTGTCGAAGCCGACCGACTGCGCGTGGAACATCGGTCCGCCGGTGGCGGCCGGAAAGCCGTAGCCGGTCAGGTACACGACGTCGATGTCGCTCGCGCGCAGCGCGATGCCTTCCTCGAGGATGCGCGCGCCCTCGTTGACCAGCGCGTAGATGCAGCGCTGCACGATCTCCTCGTCGGAGATCGCGCGCGGCTTGATGCCGATCTCCTTGCGGTAAGACTCGATCAGCGCGTCGATCTCCGGATCGGGAATCGGCGTGCGGCTGCCGGGCTCGTAGCGGTACCAGCCCTTGCCGGTCTTCTGTCCGAGCCGTCCAAGCTCCACCACGCGGTCGCCGACGCGCGAGTAGGTGATGTGCGGTTTCTCCTGGTAGCGCCGCTGCCGGATCGCGTAGCCGATGTCCATGCCGGCCATGTCGTACATCGCGAAGGGGCCCATCGCCAGGCCGAACTTGGTCAGCGCCGCATCGATCTTCTGCGGACTCGCGCCCTCGTCGATCAGGAACAACGACTGCCGGACGTACTGCTCGAGCATACGGTTGCCGATGAAACCGTCGCACACGCCCGAGACGACCGCGACCTTCTTCAGCCGGCGCGCCAGCTTCATCACGGTGGCCAGCACGTCCTTGCCGGTGCGCCTGGCCCGCACGACTTCGAGCAGTCGCATCACATGGGCGGGGCTGAAGAAGTGCGTGCCGAGCACGTCCTGCGGCCGGCGCGTGACGGCGGCAATCGCGTCGATATCGAGCGTCGACGTGTTGGTCGCCAGAATCGCGCCTGGCTTCATCACCTGATCGAGCCTGCGGAACAGGTCCTGCTTGACCGCAAGATCCTCGAACGCCGCCTCGATCACGATGTCGGCGTCCTTCAGATCCTCGACCGCCAGCGTGGGCGTCAGGCGCGCGACGCGCCGCTCGACCTCGTCCATCGTCAGCCGCCCCTTGCGCGCGGTAGCCTCCCAGTTCGCGCGGCAGGTGGCCAATCCCTTCTCGAGCGCGGCCCGGTTCATTTCCATCACGGTCGCCGGAATGCCGGCGTTGGCGAAGCTCATCGCGATGCCGCCGCCCATCGTGCCGAAGCCGATGATCGCCGCGCGCTCGATCGGCCGCGTCGGCGTGCCGGCCGGCACGTCGGGAATCTTGCCGGCCTCGCGCTCGGCGAAGAACACGTGCCGCAGCGCCTTCGACTCGCGCGACTGCACGAGTTCCACGAAGATCTGCCGCTCGAACGACAGGCCTTCGTCGAAAGGCTTGAGCACCGCGGCCTCGACCGCGTCGACGCATCTGAGCGGCGCGGTCAGCCCGCGCGCCTCGCGCGCCACCTGCACGCGCGCGCCGGCGAAGAACGACGCCGCGTCGATCCCGTTCGGCAGTTGCACGGCCAAATTGCGCAACCGCGGCCGCGGCATCGTGTCGGCGACTTCGTGGGCGAAATCGAGCACACCCTGGAAGCTCGTGGCGGCCACCACGCGCTCGATCAGACCGCTCTTCAACGCGTCCTCGGCGCCGATCGGCTCGCCGCCCGCGATCATCCGCAGCGCCTTGTCGGCACCCACGGCGCGCGGCAGGCGCTGCGTACCTCCGGCCCCGGGAATCAGCCCGAGCTTGACTTCGGGCAGGCCCATCGTCGCGTTCGGCGTCGCCACGCGGTAGTGGCAGGAGAGCGCGAGTTCGAGCCCGCCGCCCATGCACACGCCGTTGATCGCTGCGATCACCGGCTTGTAGGATGCTTCGACCGCGTCGATCACCTGCGCCAGGTTGGGTTCGGCCAGCGCCGCCGGCGTGTTGAATTCCCTGATGTCGGCGCCGCCGGAGAACACCGCGCCCGTGCCGGTGATCACGATCGCCGCGACGCGCGGGTTGTCGAGCGCGTGCTGCAGGCCGGCGCGCAGGCCGTTGCGCGTCGCGTGGCTCAAGCCGTTGACCGGCGGATTGTCGATCTGCAATACCGCGACATCGTCCCGCACCTCCACCCAGACCTTCACTGTCGATCCCCCCTTGTTGATGGCGCAGTCGCTGCCCGGTTTTTATCAGCGCGACGTGCGCCGTGCAAATCACGCGGGTTCGCGCTCAGACCTCGAGCCACTCCTGGCGGATCAGCCGGTTGGCGCGCAGCGTATCGGGCGTGCCCTCGAACACCATGTGGCCGTGGCCCATCACGTAAAGGCGTTGCGAGATCGCCAGCGCGATGGTCAGCTTCTGCTCGATCAGCAGAATCGATACGCCCTTGTCCCTGAGCGCGCGCAGGAAGTTCGCTACCAGCTCGACCAGCTTCGGCGCCAGGCCCTCGGTCGGCTCGTCGATGATCACCAGGTCGGGGTCGCCCATCATCGTACGCGCCAGCGTCAGCATCTGCTGCTCGCCGCCGGACAGGACGCCGGCCTGCGTGTGCGCGCGCTCCTGCAGGCGCGGGAACAGGCGATAGCAGTCGGCGAAGCTCCAGCGCCCCGGTCGCTTGCCCTTCAGTCCGAGCTTGAGGTTTTCCGCCACGGTCAGCGTCGGGAAGACATCGCGGCTCTCCGGCACGTAGCCGACGCCGGCGTGTGCGATCTCGTACGTCTTCAGGCGCGTCAGGTCGCGGCCGTTGAAGCGCACAGCGCCGGTGCAGTCGACCATGCCCATGATCGCCTTCGCGGTGGTCGAGCGACCGACGCCGTTGCGGCCGAGCAAGCTGACGATCTCGCCCGGCCCCACGTCGAGGTCCACGCCGTGCAGCACGTGGCTCTTGCCGTAGAACGCCTGCAGGTTCCGGACTTCGAGCATCGCCAACAGCCGTTTCACCACAGAGGCACAGAGGCACAGAGAAAGCCCGTGCTGTTCTTCCTCTGTGCCTCTGTGCCTCTGTGGTTGACTGCGCCCCTGCGCGTCTCACGCCTGCTGGCCAAGGTAGGCCTCCTTCACTTTCGCGTTGGCCCGGATCTCGGCGGGGCTGCCGGTGGCGATGATCTCGCCGTACACGACGACCGAGATGCGGTCCGCCAGCCCGAACACGACGCTCATGTCGTGCTCGACCATCAGCAGCGTCTTGCCCTGCGTGACGTCGCGGATCAGCGCGACCGCATTCACGGTCTCGCTGCGGCTCATGCCTGCGGTCGGCTCGTCGAGAAGGATTACGCTGGCGTCGCCCGCGATCGTGATACCGATCTCGAGCGCGCGCTGCTCGGCATACGTCAGCAGCCCCGCGGCGTTGTCGCGCCGGCGCCGCAGGCCGATTCGGTACAGGATCGCTTCGGCGCGCTCCTCGGCGTCGCGGAGCTTGTTCAGGTTGTGCCAGAACGAATACCGGTAGCCAAGCGACCAGAGCACCGCGCAGCGCAGGTTCTCGAACACCGACAGCCGGTGGAAGATGTTGGTGATCTGAAAGCTGCGCGACAGCCCGAGCCGGTTGATCTGGTACGGCTTGCGAGCCGTGATCTCGGCGCCGTTCAGCCGGATCGTCCCGCTGCTGGCCGGGAAGCGGCCGCTGATCAGATTGAACAGCGTCGACTTGCCTGCGCCGTTGGGACCGATGATCGCGTGCCGCTCGCCGGGCGGCACGACGAGGTCCACACCGCGGATGATCTCGGTCCTGCCGAAGCTCTTCGTCAGGCCGACGAGTTCCAGCGCGGCCGCCGTCGTTGAACTACCCTCGCGCTGCGCGCTCGGGGATTCGCCCTTGGGGCGGCCCGGCGGGCTCACTGGACTACCCTCGCGCTGCGCGCTCGGAGATTCGCCCTTGGGGCGGCCCGGCGGGCTCATGCGCCCTCCGGGTTGTCGCGGATCCAGTCCTCGATCTCGACCTGGATCTCGTCCCACGCCGCCTTGAAGCGCCGCCGCCCGAATTCGAATGCCGCCGCGCCGCCCGCCACCAGCGCCAGCGCGAACACCCAGCTCTGCGGCTGCGCCACGTCGACCGGGAAGCCGAACACACGGATCCTCGAGCCGAGCGCGATGTCAAGCGTCCAGTGATAGGTCATCTCGATCAGCATCACGCAACCGGCCGCCAGCGTCAGCGCCGACAGGATGACGCCGACGTACGGGTCGAGCAGTCGCTTCATCTTGCGGAACTTCAGCACGCGCAGGTTCATCAGGATCAGGCTCGACAGCCCGCCGGGCGCGAACATCACCAGCAGCACGAAGAACACGCCGAGATAGAGCTGCCACGCCTTGGTCAGCTCCGACAACGCGACCGCGAACAGCGTGAACACCACCGCGCCGAGGATCGGCCCGAAGAAGAACGCCACGCCGCCGATGAAGGTGGCGAGCAGCACGCCGCCGGAGCGCACCGCGCTGACGTTCTCGGCGGTGACGATCTCGAAGTTGATCGCCGACAGCCCGCCGGCGATGCCGGCGAAGAACGCCGACAGGATCAGCACGAACCAGCGCACGCGCTGCGTGTTGTAGCCGATGAACTCGGCGCGTTCTGGGTTGTCGCGCACCGCATTGGCGATGCGCCCGAGCGGGGTGTGCGTATACGCGTACATCGCCACCATGCAGGCGAAGCACCAGAGCGCGATCAGCGTGTACACCTGCACCTGCGATCCGAGCGTCCAGCCGGCCACGCCGAACAGCGGTCCGCCGGAGGTACGGTTGCCGCTCACGCCGCCTTCGCCGCCGAAGAACGCCGGAAACATCAGCGAACACGAGAACACCAGCTCGCCGAGGCCGAGCGTGATCATCGCGAACGGCGTGCCGGCCCTCTTCGTCGTGACATAGCCGAACACGATGCCGAACAACATGCCGGCCAGCCCGCCCACCAGCGGCAGCAGCGTGACCGGAAGCGCGAGCTGCCCGCTGGCGATCAGGTTCATCGCGTGGATCGCGAAATACGCTCCCAGCCCCGAGTAGACGGCGTGGCCGAAGCTCAGCATCCCGCCCTGGCCGAGCAGCATGTTGTACGACAGCGCGAAGATGATCAGGATGCCCATCTGCGACAGCAGCGTGCGGGCGTAGTCCGAGCTGAAGACAAGCGGGAGCAGCGCGAACAGCAGCGCCACCGATCCCCAGATCACCCAGCGGCCGAGATTCAGCGGCCGGTACCGCAGCACCGGAGCCGGCGTGTCGGTTGCGGCGATCCTGTGCTCGTCCTCGCCGCGCATCAGTCCTCGCGCGTGCCGAGCAGGCCCTTCGGCCGCACGATCAGCACCAGCACCAGCAGCAGGAACGGCAGCACCGGCGCGACCTGCGACACCTTCAGCCCCCACACGCTGTAGAGCAGCGTCTGCGGCGTGACCGCGACGCCGAGCGCCGCCAACCCGTCGGCGAGCGAGCTGTCGATGACCTTGGCGAACGAGTCGATCAGGCCGATAAGCAGCGACGCCAAGAACGCGCCCGACAGCGACCCCATGCCGCCGACGACGATCACGACGAAGATGATGGCGCCGGCGGTCGACGCCATCGCGGGATCGGTCACGTAGACGGCGCCGCCGATCACGCCGGCGAGCCCCGCGAGTGCGCTGCCCGCCCCGAACACCAGCATGAACACGCGCGGGACGTTGTGGCCGAGCGCCTCGACCTGCTGCGGATGCGTCAGCGCGGCCTGGATCACGAGCCCGATGCGCGAGCGCGTGATTACGAGCCACAGCGCCGCCAGCATCAGGATCGCCACCAGCATGATGAAACCGCGCGACAGCGGGAAGTTGGTCGAGAAGATCGTGAACAGCGTGCCCTGCAGCTCAGCGGGCAGCCGGTTCGGCACCGGCGGCCGGCCCCAGATCACCTGCACCAGCTCGACGATGATGTACGACAGCCCGAACGTGAACAGCAGCTCGGGGACGTGTCCCCATCGGTGCACGCGGCGCAGCGCCCAGCGCTCGACCAGCGCGCCGAGCGCGCCGACCGCGAGCGGCGCGATCACGAGCGCCGGCCAGAAGCCGAACCACTGCGACATCTGGTAGCCGAAGTAGGCGCCGAGCATGTAGAAGCTCGCGTGCGCGAAGTTCAGCACGCCCATCATCGAGAAGATCAGCGTCAGACCCGACGCGAGCATGAACAGCAGCAGCCCGTAGCTGATGCCGTTCAGCAGCGAGATCAACGCGAGTTCGACGGTCACGGAAAAAAATGACCGGCCGCTGCGGGCCGGTCACGTTTGGTGAGCGCCGATCAGCCCGCCTTGGCCGGCCGCTTCATCTGGCAACTGGTCGGTTGCGCGGCCACGTACGGGGGCAGCAGCTCCTCCGTCTTCCAGCCGTAGCCGGTGTTTTCGGAGTCGTACTTGACGTCCTTGCTGCCCGCCTTCTGCCAGCTCGTGATCCACAGCGGCTGCTGCAGCTGGTGGTCGGAGGCGCGCATCTCGATCTCGCCGTTGATGCTGGAGAGCTTTATCCCTTCCATTGCGAATGCGACCTTGACCGGATCCGTCGACCTGGCTTTGTTGATCGACTCGGCCAGCACGCGCAGCACGCTATACGTCGCCAGCGTGTAGTAGTCTTCGTTGAACCGCTTCTTGAAGTCGATGAAGATCTTCTCACCCACGGCCGCCTTGTCGTACGGGTCGCCGTTCAGGTTCCAGTAGCCGACGTAGTGGACGCGGCCGACGCCGCTCGATCCCATCGCCGTCGGCACGCCCGTCGTCGTCGCGTAGTAGGTGAAGAAGTTGGCGTTCAGGCCGGCATCCTTTGCCGCTTTGATCAACAGCGAAAGGTCCGAACCCCAGTTGCCGGTGATCACCGTGTCTGCGTTGGCGGCCTTCATCTTCGCCACGTAAGGCGAAAAGTCGGTCACGCGCGCCAGCGGATGCAGGTCGTCGCCGACGATCTTGATGTCCGGGCGCTTGCGCGCCAGGTATTCGCGGGCGGCGCGCCGCACCTGGTGCCCGAAGGCGTAGTCCTGGTTGATCAAGTAGACGTTCTTCACGTCCTTCTGCTTGGCAATGTAGGAGGTCAGCGCCTCCATCTTCATGTCGGAGTTGGCGTCGAAGCGGAAGTGCCAGAAGCTGCACTTGCCGTTGGTCAGATCCGGGTCGACCGCCGCGTAGTTCAGGAACAGCACTTCCTTGCCCGGGTTGCGCTCATTGTGCTTGCTGACCGCATCGGTCAGAGCCAGCGCGACGCTGGAGCCGTTGCCCTGCACGATGTAGCGGATGTCCTGGTCGATGGCCAGTTTCAGCGCGTTCAGGCTTTCCTGCGGGCTGAGCTTGTTGTCGAACGGCACGACCTCGAACCTGTAGCCCTTGGCCCACTGCTCCTTGTTCGCCATGTCGGCGACGAACTGGTAGCTGCGCAGGATGTTGCTGCCGACGGGTCCCATCAGGCCCGACAGCGGATCGATGAAGGCGATCTTCACCGTCTGCTCGCCGGCAGCCTTGCCCTGCGCCAGCGCGCCGGTGGTCAACAGTGCCGCGGCGGCGGCGAACGCGATTGTCGCGAGTCTGCGCATCATGGCGTCTCCTCTTGTCTGCAGTCGTTGTGCCGAGTGGTGGTGGAGAATACTGACCGCGATTTCGAGCGTAAAGCGTCCTACGCGGTCGGAAGCCTGTAGTCCTTGAACTGCTCGCGCAGCCGGTTCTTCAGCATCTTGCCCGTGGCGCCGAGCGGAATGCTGTCGACGAACACCACGTCGTCGGGGATCTGCCACTTGGCGATCTTGCCCTCGTAGTGCTTCAGCAGTTCCTCCTTCGTGACCTGCGCGTTCGGCTTGCGGACCACGACCAGCAGCGGCCGCTCGTCCCACTTCGGATGCCTGGCGGAAATGCAGGCGGCCATGGCCACCGCCGGATGCGACACCGCGACGTTCTCGATGTCGATCGAGCTGATCCACTCGCCGCCGGACTTGATCACGTCCTTGC
>JAKORH010000283.1 GCA_029777935.1 Pseudomonadota bacterium | reverse complement strand
GGCAATACGCTGGTGTCCGCGCGCATCGTCGAGTACCGGCCCGCCCAGCGCAAGCCGTTCGAGGCGGTGGCGGCGCAGGTGCGCGAACGGGTGATCGACGCCGGGGCGCGCAAGCTCGCTGCCGAAGCCGGGCAGGTGCGGTTGAAGGAACTCGAGGCTGCGCCCTCGGTGCAGGGGTTCGGTGCAGTCAAGAAGATTGCGCGTGCGGCGGCGCCGCAGATTCCGCCCTCGGCCGTCGACGCGGTCTTTCGCAAGCAGGTCGAGAAGCTCCCCGCCTTCGTGGGCGTCGACCTCGGTGCCGAAGGCTATGCGATCTATGCGATCGAGCGCGTGACCGATCCGGGTCCCGAGCAGATCGCTGCGCGCCGCGCGCAATACCAGCAGCAGATCCTGCAGCTCTACGGACAGCAGGACAGCGCCGACCTCATCGAGGCGCTCAAGGCGCGTTCGAAGGTCGTGCGCCATGCCGATCGGATCGCCGCGCAGGCCGAGTCCCGTTGAGTGCCGTTGAGTGCCGTTGAGTTCCGTTAAGTCGCGCTGAGTCAGTCTGAGTCAGACTTGGTCAGACTCAGTCGGGCCTGATCGGCTGATCCCGCGGGGCCGCGGCGCTTTCGGCTGAACCCCCTGCGCAGCGGTACGACGCGCTGCTTCCGGTTGAACCCCCTGCGCAGCGGTGCGCTGCGCTGCTGCCGGGCGTCAGTGCGTCAGTGCGAGCACACGCCGCGCCGCGTCGGAGAGCCCGGCATCGTCGATCCCTTCGAGCGACACGTGGTGCGCCTGCTCCAGGCGGGCGTAGTTGCGCTTCATCGAGCGGTCGTAGGCCGGGTCGTAATGCTCGTGGAGCAGCGTGCGCACGAACGTGTCCCAATCGCCGGCGCGCGCGAGGGACATCCAGCCCGCGATGCGTTCGGCGCCGTGCAGTGCGTGCAGCGCCTGCAGCCGTTCCCGCAGCCGTTCGGGGTCTTCGACGAAGTGCCGGTATTCGCGCAGCAGCAAGGTGCTGCGCACCGCATCCGATGCCTCGACCACCACGCAGGGGGACGCGCGCATCGCGAGGATCAGCGCCTCCGGCACCTGGCACTGGCCGATCTTGCGGCTTTCCGACTCCACGAGGATGGGCCGTGCCGGGTCGAATCGGCGCAACCGGTCCCACAGCAGCGTCTCGAAGCGCTTCTGGGACGGCTGTCCCGGGGCGTG
>JAKORH010000282.1 GCA_029777935.1 Pseudomonadota bacterium | reverse complement strand
TGGAACGTCACGCCGGCGCTGCACACGCCGCTGATGAGCGTGACCAACGCGATCTCGGCGATCATCATCGTCGGCGGCATGCTGGCGGCGGCGCTGACCGACACGGGGCTCGGCAAGAGCATGGGCGTGCTGGCGGTGGCGCTGGCGTCGGTCAACGTGTTCGGCGGCTTCCTCGTCACGCAGCGGATGCTGCAGATGTTCAAGAAGAAAGAGCCGAAGGGGGAGAAGAAATGAAGGACTCCGTTCGGGAGGATGTCGTCCCCGCGAAAGCGGGGACCCAGTGGCTCTTGCTTGAAAGACGCTGGATTCCCGCTGGAGCCTGCCCCCGAGTGTATTTATCGGGGGCGGGAATGAAGCCCGCGTTGAGCGTGCGCGGAGGCTGAACCATGCACCTCAGTCACAACGTCGTCATCCTGCTGTACCTCGTCGCCTCGGTCTGCTTCATCCAGGCGCTGAAGGGCCTGTCGCATCCGACCACCTCGCGCGCCGGCAACGCGTTCGGCATGGTCGGCATGGCAATCGCGATCTTCACGACCGTCGCGCTGATCTACAAGCTGGCGCCGGAGATCGCAACTGCCGGCATGGGCTGGATCCTGCTGGGAATGGTCGTCGGCGGAGCGGTCGGCGCCACGATCGCGTTCAAGGTCGAGATGACCAAGATGCCCGAGATGGTGGCGTTCATGCACTCGATGATCGGCCTGGCCGCGGTGTTCATCGCGATCGCCGCGGTGGCGGAGCCGTGGGCGTTCTCGATCGTCGAGAAGGGCGGCGCGATCCCGACCGGCAACAAGGTGGAACTGTTCATCGGCGCGTTCGTCGGCGCGATCACGTTCTCGGGCTCGGTGATCGCATTCGGGAAACTGTCGGCCAAGTACAAGCTGCGCGTGTTCAAGAGCGCGCCGGTGGTCTTCTCCGGACAGCACATGCTGAACCTGCTGCTCGCGATCGTGATGATCGCCGCCGGCATCTGGTTCGTCGCCACGCAGGAATGGCTGCCGTTCCTGGTGATGCTGGCGATCGCGTTCGCGCTCGGCGTACTGATCATCATCCCGATCGGCGGCGCCGACATGCCGGTCGTGGTGTCGATGCTGAACAGCTACTCGGGCTGGGCGGCGGCGGGCATCGGCTTTTCGCTCAACAACTCGATGCTGATCATCGCCGGTTCGCTGGTCGGCTCGAGCGGCGCGATCCTGTCGTACATCATGTGCCGGGCGATGAACCGCTCGTTCTTCAACGTGATCCTCGGCGGCTTCGGCGGCGAGGTCGCGGGGCCGGCCGCGGGCGCGCAGCAGCGCCCGGTCAAGAGCGGCTCGCCCGACGACGCGGCGTTCCTGCTCGCGAACGCGGACAGCGTGATCATCGTGCCGGGCTACGGCCTGGCGGTCGCGCGCGCGCAGCACCCGCTGAAGGAGATGGCCGACAAGCTGCGCGCCAAGGGCGTCAACGTGCGCTACGCGATCCATCCGGTCGCCGGCCGCATGCCGGGCCACATGAACGTGCTGCTGGCCGAGGCCGAAGTGCCGTACGACCAGGTGTACGAAATGGAGGACATCAATCCGGAGTTCGCCGACACCGATGTCGCGCTGATCCTCGGCGCCAACGACGTCGTCAACCCCGCCGCCAAGGATCCGAAGTCGCCGATCGCCGGCATGCCGATCCTGGAGGCGTTCAAGGCGCGCCAGGTGATCGTCAACAAGCGGTCGATGGCGAGCGGCTACGCGGGACTGGACAACGAGCTCTTCTACATGGACAAGACGATGATGGTCTTCGGCGACGCGAAGAAGGTCATCGAGGAGATCGGCAAGGCGGTGTGACGCTCGCGCGTCGTCCCGGCGAAGGCCGGGACCCAATTACCATCGCACATTGGGCCCCGGCCTTCGCCGGGGCGACAGAGCCTCGGTGTCACACCTTCTCCGCCACGCGCTGATCTCGTTGCGCGCACTTCTTGTCAGTGCGCTGCCGTTCGTGCTCATTGCGCTGCTCGCGCTGTGGGGCGCGTACGTGCTGCTCAAGCCCGCGCCGCCGCGCAAGGTCGTGCTGGCGACCGGTCCGGAGCAGGGCGCGTACGCGGAGTTCGGCAAGCGCTACGCGCAGGAACTCGCGCGCTACGGCATCACGGTCGAGTTGCGCTCCACCGCCGGCGCGGCGGAGAACCTTCGGCTGCTGCGCGATCCGTCTTCCGGCGTCGATCTGGCATTCGTGCAGGGCGGCGCGGGTGATGCGCTGTACGCGGTCGACGAGGCCGACAGCAACGCGGGGCTGGTCGCGCTCGGCAATCTGTTCTACGAGCCGGTGTGGGTGTTCTATCGCGAGGCCGCCGTGAGGCGCGAAGCGCCCCGCGCGGGCGAGGCCGCCGCGCTGACACGGCTGACGCAGTTGAAGGGCCTGCGCGTGAACATCGGCGCGGTCGGCAGCGGCGCGGCCAACCTGGTGACCAAGCTGCTGCACGCGAATCGCATCGAGCAGAACGACCTGACGTTGATGCGGCTGGCGCCGACGCCCGCGGTCGTCGCGTTGCTCGACGGACAGATCGACGTGCTGATCACCGTCTCAGCACCCGAATCGCCGCTGGTGCGGATGCTGCTGCAGACGCCGGGCATCGGGCTGCTCGATTTCGTGCAGGCCGATGCCTATGCGCGCCAGTTCGCGTTCGTCGATGCGCTGAAGCTGCCGCGCGGCGTGGCCGACCTGGCGAACGACCGGCCGCCGCACAACGTGCGCCTGATCGCGCCGACTGCGACCATGGTCGCGCGCGAAGGCACGCATCCGGCGATCATCCAGCTCTTCGCGCAGGCGGCGCGCCGCATCCACGGCGGCACCTCGTGGTTCAGCGCGGTCGGGCAGTTTCCGAATGCCGCGGTGACTGAATTCCCGCTCGCGCGCGAGGCCGAGCGCTTCTATGCTGGTGGCCCGCCATTCCTGCAGCGCTACCTTCCGTTCTGGCTCGCCAATCTGGTCGATCGAATGTGGGTCGTGCTGGTGTCGATCATCGCGGTGCTGATCCCGCTGTCGCGCGTCGTGCCGCCGCTGTACACGCTGCGCATCCGCTCGCGCATCTTCCGCTGGTACGCGCAGTTGCGCGAGATCGAGGAATCGGCCGCCGCGGTAACGGCGGAACCGGCGCGGCTGCTGGAGCGGCTCGACGCGCTCGACGCCAGGGTGGAACACGTGCACGTGCCGCTGTCGTACGCAGACGAGCTGTACGCGCTGCGCGGCCACATCGACCTCGTGCGCGCGCGCCTGCAGGGCGCGTCAAGGAGGCAGTCATGAGAGGCGACGAAGTCCTGCTCGTGATCGACGTGCAGAACGATTTCCTGCCGGGTGGTGCGCTCGCCGTGCCGCGCGGCGACGAAGTGGTGGCGGTCATCAACCGCATCGCCGCGCACTTCGCCAACGTGATCCTGACGCAGGACTGGCATCCGCCGCAGCACGTGTCGTTCGCGACCAGCCACGCCGGCCGCAGGCCGTTCGAGACGATCGAACTGGTCTATGGCGCGCAGGTGCTGTGGCCCGACCACTGCGTGCAGGGCACGCACGGCGCCGCGTTCGCGGCCGCGCTCGACGCCACGCCTGCGCAGGCGATCGTGCGCAAGGGCTATCACGCGCATACCGACAGCTACTCGGCGTTCGTCGAGGCCGATCGCGCGACGCCGACGGGGCTTGCGGGCCTGCTGCGCGAGCGCGGCATCCGCACCGTGTATGGCGCCGGGCTGGCGACCGACTTCTGCGTCGCGTGGAGCCTGCTCGATGCGCGGCGCGCCGGCTTCGAGGCGCTGTTGATCGACGATGCGTGCCGCGCGATCGACACCGGCGGCTCGCTCGCCGCGGCGCTGCGCTCGCTGGCCGACGCGGGCGTGAAGACAGTCCGTTCGCCGGCGCTCGGATAGAGGTGTCATGCTCGCGCGAGAGGGCATCCAGTCGGTGCGGCGCGAGCACTGGATTCCCGCCTGCGCGGGAATGACGCATCGAGTGCGGTGTCGTCCCCGCCCCCGATTCAAGCACTCGAGGGCAGCTCCAGCGGAGACCCAGCGTTTTTCGCGCAAAGTCGCTGGATTTCCCGAGTGCATCTACCCGGCGTAGGCGCGACACGCGCCGCGAGTGACACATCCACGCCTGACGCGATATTGGTAGCGGTGTCTTGCCCTTCGACTGCGACACGCGCGCGATGTTCCGCGCGCGTTGCGCATCGTGCGCGTCTCGCCGATCGTCATTAGCGAACGCGGTGGATTTCGCCGCATGCCGCGCGTGACTAAGGTTGCCACTGCGCGCAAGCGCATCGTGCAACTCACGCAAGGAGGTTCCGATGAAGCAGTTCCTGTACGCGATGCTCGCCACCACCGCGATGTCGTGGGGCATGGGCGCCTATGCCCAGATGAGCAACTGCACGGAGGAGATTCGCAAGGTCGACGAGGCACTGGAGAAGAACACGAAGATGGATCCGCCGCGCGCCGGCGAGGTGCGCCGGCTGCGCGACGAAGCGCAGAAGCTGCAAGGCGAAGGCAAGCCCACCGAGTGCCTGGCCACGATCGAGCGCGCCAAGGCGATGCTCGGCATCAGGTAGGCATCCGATCGCGGCGTCGCGGCCGGCGCGACGCTCGCCTTTCTTTCTGCAACGTTCGCACGAAACCCTGCAATCGCCGCCCGCCTTGTCGGCGAATCGCGCGTCGAGAACGCGCAGCCGCTCGATGCGGGGAACTCGCGGAAGTCCGCGCGCAGCGCGCGTCACGCGGCGAGCGACCGAACATCTCCTCGGAAGCAGAACCTGCTGACCTTTCAGCACTTGGATGACGGCGCTCATGCAGGAATGTGTCGTTCCCGCGGCAGCGGGAACCCAGCCTCTTTCGTTGCACGGCACTGGATCCCCGCTTTCGCGGGGATGACACAACCGTGCCGAAGAACGCCAACCACGTCCGGAACGCTCAACAGATGATGGCGTCCTCGTGGTAGATGAGGTTCCTCGTCGAGTGGGCTTCGCGGGACGTGCCGTGGCACGCCTTCGATGCTGCGCACCGACTGCTGACAGCGTGCTGTCAGCAGACCGGCCGTCGCCGCGGATTGCAATCCGGAGCGCGCGTTGTGCGCCTCGTCGCACGGCGGCCGCGCCCGCGCGGCCCGCTTGCGATACTGCCGCCGACGATTGCCTGGAGGCCCGGATGCGACGATCCCTGTGGCTGCTGTCCGCCCTCGCGCTGGCGGCGACGCCGGTGCTTGCGGCCGGCCTGTTCGATCTCGGGGCCAGAATCCGCGGCTCGGGCAACGCGGTGGACGAAGTGCGTCCGCTGTCCGGCTTTTCGGCGCTGGTGCTCAGGGCGCCGGTCGACGTGACGCTGAAGGCGGGCAGCGACGAGCGCGTGACGCTGCACGCCGACGACAACATCGCGCCTCTGATCGTGACCCGCGTGATCGACGGCGCGCTCGAAATCGAAACCAGGAGCGGGACCTCCCTTTCGACCCGGACGCCGCTGAAGGCGACGGTCGAGTTCAAGCAGTTGAACGCGATCCGGATCAAGGGATCGGGGAACGTGCAAGCGGACCCGATCCAGGCGCCGGTGCTGGAGATCGCGATTACCGGCGCGGGCGACGTGACGCTTGATCGGATCGATGTCGGCGCGCTGGCCGTTTCGGTGGCTGGCAGCGGCGACGTGACCGCACGTGGCCGCGCGCGCTCGGTCGGCGTAGTCGTCGAAGGCTCCGGCGACGTCAAGCTGGCCGAGGTCGAGGCGGATCAGGCAGCGATCCGCATCCGCGGCAGCGGCGACGTGCTGGTCAACGCGGCGCAGAGCCTGGAGGTCGATCTCGCCGGTTCCGGCGACGTACGCTACCGCGGTGCGCCGCGGCTCACGAAGAAAGTGCGTGGTTCGGGAACCGTAGAGCCGATGCGCTGAGAAAGCATTACAGTTCGCGCGGGCTTCCTGCCGCGCGAACCCATGACAACCGAACCGCACCGCCCCTGGCTGCGCTATTACGGCTCGGTCCCGCACAGTCTGGCGTATCCGCCGGTCACGCTGTACGAGGCGGTCGCGGCGACCGCGAAGAAGACGCCGGACGCGGTCGCGTGGGACTTCTTCGGCACCACGTCGACGTACGGCGAACTGCTGGCCGCGATCGACCGCTGCGCCGACGCACTCGCCGCGCTGGGAATGAAGCAGGGCGAGCGATTGCTGATCTCGATGCCGACCGCGCCCGCGGGCATCGTCGCGTTCTACGCGGCCAACCGGCTCGGCGTCGTGCCGGCGCTGATCCATCCGTTGTCGACCGCGCCGGAGATCGAGCACTACCTGAACGCGAGCGGCGCGCGCGTGGCGCTGACGCTCGATGCCTTCTACGGCGTGTTCGCGCAGGTGCGGCCGAAGCAGCCGCTGCAGTACCTCGTGCTGGCGAAGATCGGCGACTACCTGTCGCCGCTCAAGCGCGCCGGCTTCTGGCTGACCAAGGGCCGCAAGATCCCGGCCGTGCCGAACGATGCGCGCGTGCAATGGTGGAAGGCGCTGATGGCAGGTGCGCTTCCGCGCGTCCCGGCCGCGCAGCGGCCCACGAACGATCCCGCCGCGCAGCAGCACACGAACGATCCGGCAGCGATCCTGTTTTCCGGCGGCACGACCGGCGTGCCGAAGGGGATCGTGCTGTCGAACCGCAACCTGATCGCCGAAGGCATGCAGGCGGCCGCGTGGGGCGGGATGGGCCACGGCGATTCGATCCTCGCGATCCTGCCGATCTTCCACGGCTTCGGACTCGGCGTGTGCGTGAACGCGGCGTTCATGGCCGGCGGCAAGTCGATCCTGGTGCCGCAGTTTTCGCCCGAGATCGTGGCGAAACTGCTGCGCACCGCGCGGCCGAACCTGCTGGTGGGCGTGCCGACGCTGTTCGACGCGCTGGCGAAGGATCCGTCGCTCGTGCAGGCGGACCTGTCGTGCCTGCGCGCCTGCTTCTCCGGCGCCGACACGCTGTCGCGCCCGGTCAAGGAACGCTTCGAAGCGCTGGTCGCCGCGGGCGGCGGCAAGGTGCGGCTGCTCGAGGGCTACGGCCTGACCGAAGCGGTGACCGCGATCATGGCGATGCCGCTGACCGAGTACCGCGAAGGCTCGATCGGCATTCCGTTCCCCGACATGGACGCGAAGATCTGCCGCCTCGGCACGACCGAACCGCTGCCGCCGGGCGAGGAAGGCGAGATCTGCGTGGCCGGTCCCGCGGTGATGCTGGGCTACCTCGACGATCCGGAGGCCACCGCGCAGACATTGCGCGTGCACGACGACGGCAACACCTGGCTGCACACCGGAGACCTCGGCAAGCGCGACGTGGACGGCTTCTTCTACTTCACGGTGCGCGCCAAGCGGATGATCAAATCATCCGGATTCAACGTGTACCCGGCGCAGGTAGAAAGCGTGCTGTACCAGCATCCGCGAGTGGCCGAGGCGTGCGTGATCGGCGTGCCGGACGACGCGCAGGTCGAGCGCGTCAAGGCCGTCATTGTGCTGAAGGATGGCGTGCCGGAGACCGACGCCACCGCGCAGCAACTGATCGACTTCTGCCGCGAGCGGCTGATCAAGTGGTCGTGCCCGCGCGAAGTCGAGTTCCGGCACGCGCTGCCGAAGACACGCGTCGGCAAGGTCGACTACAAGGTGCTGGTGGCGGAGCACATTGCACGTTCTGCAAATGAGAAACCGCACGATGCATCGACGATCCGATAGCGGGACCTCTGCCCCTCACCCCAACCCCTCTCCCGGAGGGAGAGGGGCTTGGCATCCCTCTCCCTCCGGGAGAGGGACCGAGGGTGAGGGCAGCGCTCAGCACGCGGCAACGCACCTCTTGCGGATCGGCCGCGCATGAACGGCGGCGATCGCATCGCCGCCGTCCTGCGCGCGCACGGCGTGCCGTATCTGTTCACGCTGTGCGGCGGCCATATCTCGCCGATCCTGATCGGCGCCAAGACGCGCGGCATCCGCGTGGTCGACACGCGCAGCGAAGCGACCGCGGTGTTCGCCGCCGACGCGGTGGCGCGGCTGACCGGCGCGCCCGGCGTTGTGGCGGTGACCGCGGGACCCGGGCTGAGCAACACGATCACCGCGCTGAAGAACGCGCAGCTCGCGCAGAGCCCGCTCGTTCTGCTCGGCGGCGCCGCGCCGACTGCGCTGCAGGGACGCGGCGCGCTGCAGGACATCGACCAGAAGCCGCTGATCGCGCCGCACGTGAAGCGCGTGTGGCAGGTCAAGCGCGTGCGCGATCTCGACGGTGCGGTCGAGGCGGCGCTGACCTTGGCATCGAGCGACGTGCCGGGGCCGGTGTTCGTCGAGTGCGCGATCGATCTGCTGTACGACGAGGCAATGATTCGCCAGTGGTATGCGGACGCGGCAGGCAAGGGCACCGCGCTCGGCGATCGGCTGCTGCGCTGGTACCTGAATCGCCACGCCGAGAGGATGTTCGCCGGCGCGGCGCTGATGTCTGCGCCCGCCGTGCAGCCGGCGGCGGCACCGCGCGCGAGCGACGGCGACATCGCGCGCGCCGCCGAGTTGCTGGCACGCGCGCAGCGGCCACTGCTGGTCGTAGGCAGCCAGGCGCTGCTGCAGGCCGACCGCGCGCAGCAGATCGCGCAGGCGGTGACGCGGCTCGGCATCCCTGTCTACCTGTCGGGCATGGCGCGCGGCCTGCTCGGGCGCGACCATCCGCTGCAGATGCGGCACGCGCGCCGCAACGCGCTGCGTGAGGCGGATTGCGTGCTGCTCGCCGGGGTGCCGTGCGACTTCCGTCTCGACTACGGTCGGCACGTGCGCCGCTCCGCGTCGTTGATCGCGGCCAACCGCAGCCGCAGGGACGCGACGCTGAACCGCCGGCCGACCGTGGCGGCGGTCGGCGATGCGGGCCTGACGCTCGTTGCGCTGGGCGATCGGCTCGGCGAGCGCGCGCACCGCGCCGACTGGATCGCGCAACTGCGCGCGCGCGACGCCGAGCGCGAGCGCGACATCGACGCGCAGGCGGCGAAGGAGGGCGAGCACGTCAACCCGATCGCGTTCTTGCGCGCGCTCGACCGCGCTGCGTCCGACGACGCGGTGATGGTCGCCGACGGCGGTGACTTCGTCGCCACCGCGTCGTACATCGTGCGGCCGCGCGGGCCGCTGGCGTGGCTCGACCCCGGCGCGTTCGGCACGCTCGGCGTCGGCGCCGGTTTCGCGCTCGGCGCGAAGCTCGTGCGCCCCCAGAGCGAGGTGTGGCTGATCTGGGGCGACGGCGCGAGCGGTTACGGGCTGGCGGAATTCGACACCTTCGTGCGCCATCGCATGCCGGTGATCGCGGTCGTCGGCAACGACGCGAGCTGGGCGCAGATCGCGCGCGAGCAGGTCAAGCTCCTGCACGACGACGTGGGCACGGTGCTGGCGCGCACCGACTATCACGAGGTCATCAAGGGCTTCGGCGCCGCGGGCATCGTGGTGAAGAAGACCGCTGATGTGCCGGCCGCGCTCGCGCAGGCGCGCGACCTCGCGCGCGCCGGTCAACCGGTGCTGATCAACGTGTGGCTCGACCAGACCGATTTCCGGGAGGGGTCGATTTCGATGTGAGTTGCTGCGGATATCAGCCGCGATCGCGCGTGCTCAAGCGCCGGTCGAGCCACTCGATCCAGTGCATGACCGGCAGGTCGGTGCCGCTCGCGAGGTGCGCGATGCAGCCGATGTTGGCCGACAGGATCAGTTCCGGCCGCGGCGCCGCGAGCTGCGCGAGCTTGCGGTCGCGCAGCCGCAGCGACAACTCCGGCTGGAAGATCGAGTAGGTGCCGGCCGAGCCGCAACACAGATGCGCTTCCGCGAATGGCAGCACCTCGGCGCCGAGTTCTGCCAGCAGGGCCTCGACGACGCCGCGGATCTGCTGCGCATGCTGCAGCGTGCACGGCGGGTGAAAGACAACGCGCGTTCCACTCGTCTTCTCCCCTCTCCCCCCGGGAGAGGGGCCGGGGGTGAGGGCACTCGGTTCACGCAGCAGTTCCGGCAACACTTCGGCGACATCCTTCGTCAGCGCACTGACCCGCTTGGCCTTGTCCGCGTACGCGGCATCGAGCCGCAGCAGGTGGCCGTATTCCTTGACCTGCGCGCCGCAGCCGCTGGCGTTGATCACGATCGCCTCGCAGCCCGCTTCGAGCTGCGGCCACCATGCGTCGATGTTCCGCCGCGCATCGGCGAGTCCGCCGTCGTGGTCGTTCAGGTGATAGCGCAGCGCTCCGCAGCAGCCGGCCTCCTTCGGCGCGACCAGCTCGATGCCGAGTGCGTCGAACACGCGCGCGGTCGCCGCGTTGATGTTGGGCAGCATCGCCGGCTGCACGCAGCCGGCGAGCAGCAGCATCCTGCGCGCGTGCGTCCGCGCCGGCCACGCTCCGGCGTTCTGCTTCGGTGGCAGCTTCTTCTTCAGCGCCGGCGGCAGCAGCAGGCGCGCGAACTGACCGAGCGCGAGCGCGGGCGCGAACAGCGCGCTCGTCAGCCCTTCCTTCACCGCGGCGCGCGCGATGCGCTGCGCGGGCGTGCGCCCGACGCGCTGCTCGACTGCCAAGCGGCCGATGTCGAGCAGCCGCCCGTACTGCACGCCCGACGGGCACGTGGTTTCGCAGTTGCGGCAGGTCAGGCAGCGGTCGAGATGAAGCTGCGTCGCTTCCGTCGGCGCGGCGCCTTCGAGCACCTGCTTGATCAGGTAAATACGGCCGCGCGGGCCGTCGAGCTCGTCGCCGAGCAGTTGATAGGTCGGGCAGGTCGCGGTGCAGAAGCCGCAGTGCACGCAGCGGCCGAGTATCTCGGCGGCCTCGTCGCCTTCCGGCGTGCCTTGGATGAAATCGGCGAGCGCGGTCTGCACGTTGGAGCCGGCTTCTAAAGATCCGAATACAGCCGGCCGGGATTGAAGATGCCGGCAGGATCGAATTCGGCCTTCAGCCGCTGGTGGATCGCGGCGATCGCAGGCGCCAGCGGCGTGAAGGCGCCGATGCTGCGCGCATTTGAGTCGGCCGCGCCGCGGAACAGAGTAGCGTGCCCGCCGGCTGCGGCCGCGCGCTCGCGGATCTCGTGCGCCGGCAGCGCCGTGCGCAGCCAGCGTTGCGCGCCGCTCCACTCGATCATCTGCTCGCCCGCGAGCGTGAGCGGCGCCGCGGTCGAAGGCACGGACAAGCGCCACAGCGGCGCGTTGACGGCGAAGTACGGATCGGTGTGCTCGCGGATGCCGCACCAGAACGATGCGGCCTGCACCGCGTCGACGCGCTCGCCGCCGAGCCTCGCCAACGCCGCATCGACCGCGGCGCGCGCGCCCGACAGTCGCACGCGGAGCGCGCCGCCGCACCACGCGGTGGCCGAGATCGGCAGCGGCTGGCCGGCCCATTCGTTGACGCGGCGAAGCGCCGTGGCTTCGTCGAGCTCGAAATGCAGCGTGGCTTCGGCCGGCGGCTTCGGCAGCACCTTGAGCGACACCTCGGCGATCACGCCGAGCGTGCCGAGGCTGCCTGCGAGCAGCCGCGATACGTCGTAGCCGGCGACGTTCTTCATCACGGTGCCGCCGAAGCGCAGCACGCTGCCGCGGCCGTCGATCAGCCTCACCCCCAGCACGAAGTCGCGCACGCTGCCGGCGCACGCGCGGCGCGGTCCGGCGAGTCCCGCTGCCACGCAGCCGCCGACGGTGGCCGCGCTCCCGAAGTGCGGCGGCTCGAACGCGAGCATCTGTCCGCGCGCGTCGAGCGCCGATTCCAGCTCGGCCAGCGGCGTGCCGCAGCGCGCGGTGATCACGAGTTCGGTCGGCTCGTAGTCGACGATGCCGACGTACTGCCGCGGATCGAGCAGCTCACCCGCGACCGAGTTGCCGTAGAAATCCTTGGTGCCGCCGGCGCGGATCGCAAGCGGCGTCTTCGCCTCAGCCGCGGCGCGCACGCGCTCGGCGAGCGCATCGAGCGCGCCTGGTGCATTCTGTTCAGCACGCATCGAGCTCGGGCCGATGATGTGCCCTCGTCCTCGTCCTCACCCGGAGCCGGGCGCTTGCAAGCGCTCGTCGCTTCGGCGGCGCGAAGCTCGCGCTTCGCGAACCCCCGCCTCCGCCCCTCTCCCGATCACGGGGAGAGGGCTGGGGTGAGGGGCCGCAGTCCGGACGGTGGCATGCATCAAAACCGCTCCAGCTCCGGAAACTTCAGCTTGCCGCCGCTGACCTTCATGCGGCCGAACTCGGCGCAGCGGTGCAGCGTCGGGACCGCCTTGTCCGGATTCAGGATGCCGGCCGGATCGAACGCGCGCTTGACCGCGTGGAACCGCGCCAGCTCCGCCTCGCCGAACTGCACGCACATCTGCGCAATCTTCTCCACGCCGACGCCGTGTTCGCCCGTGATCGTGCCGCCGAGCGCGACCGACAGCTCCAGGATCTCGACCCCGAAATCCTCCGCGCGCTTGACTTCGTCCGGGTCGTTGTCGTTGAACAGGATCAGCGGGTGCAGGTTGCC
The DNA here is from genome assembly GCA_029777935.1 of Pseudomonadota bacterium. The sequence goes on along the minus strand of JAKORH010000282.1, from coordinate 300 downwards.
GTCGCCGGCGTGGAACACGTTCGGGCAGCGCAGGCCGTACTTGACTTCCATCCGCTGGATCGCGGCGAGCATTTCGGCGAGCCGCTTGCGCGGGATCGTGCCGTCCATGCAGTAGTACGCGGGCGACACGCGCCCGGCGGCCGGGAAGGCGTTCTTGCGGCCGGCCCAGAAGCGCAGCCGTTCGGCTTCGGAGTTCGACACCGCGACCTTCGTCGCGCCGGAGGCGGTCAGCACCTCCGTCATGCGCGCGATCTCTTCCTCGACTTCCTCCGGCGCGCCGTCGGACTCGACCAGCAGGAT
>JAKORH010000281.1 GCA_029777935.1 Pseudomonadota bacterium | reverse complement strand
GCACCTTGCCGATGATCTCGTTGGTGTACTTCTGGCCGTAGCCGACGACGTCGAGGATCTCTTTCGCTGCCATCGTCACTTCAGCGGTGTCGATGCCGTACGGGCAGAACACCGAGCAGCGGCGGCACTCAGAGCACTGGTTGAAATACGTGTACCACTCGTCGAGCACGTCCTTGGTCAGATCGCGCGCGCCGACGAGCTTCGGGAAGAGCTTCCCGGGCAGCGTGAAGTAGCGCCGGTAGACGCTGCGCATCAGCTCCTGCCGCGCCACCGGCATGTTCTTCGGATCCTGCGTGCCGATGAAGTAGTGGCACTTGTCCGCACACGCGCCGCAGTGCACGCACGAATCCATGAACACCTTGAACGACCGGTACTTGCCGAGCAGCGTGCCCATGTGCTCGAGCGCGCGGCTCTCCCAGCCGTCGGCGAGCTGGCCGGGAAAGCCGATCGCCTGCTGCATCTTCTCGGTCGCGAAGTACGGGCGCGATTTCTCCATCGCGCCGGGAACGAGCGCCGCGGGAGAGGCAAATTCGCGCAACGGCGGCGCGGTGACTTCGGCGGCCATCTAGCGGCGCTCCAGTTCGGCGGCCCACGGCGCCAGATGGCGCGACTCGCGCGGATCGTCGGCCATGTTGCGCGAGGGCGAGAAGAACACTCCCGGCGCGTGCAGCAGCTTGGAGAACGGGAAGATCACCATCAGCGCCAGCACCAGCGACAGGTGCACGTACAGCGGCGCATCGGCGGGCAGCGGCTGCCAGTCGAATCGCATCAGCCCGAGGAAGAATGCCTTCACCGCGACGATGTCGGTGCGGAACAGGTACTTGAGCGACAGGCCGGACGCCGCGATCAGAATCAGCAGCACCAGCATCAGATAGTCGGACGGCACCGAGATGTAGCGGATGCGCTCGACGAACATCCGCCGCGCCAGCAGTCCCGCCAGCCCGATCAGCATGCCGAAGCCGGCCAGGATGCCGAGCGGCTGCGCGAGCTCGACCCAGAACCACACCGGCTCGGTGAAATAGCGCAGGTGCCGCACCAGCACCAGCGCGAAGCCGGCGTGGAACACCCAGCCGAACAGCCACGTCCAAAGGTTGCCCTTGAACAGGCTTTCGAACAGCACGACCTCGCGCAGCATGCGCAGCGCCACGCCGCCGCGCGTGGTCGGCGCGGGCGTGGTCGGAATCTTCAGCGGCGCCGGCGTGCGCGCGTAATCGGCGATGCGCACGGCGAGCCCCGCGACCAGCACCACGGTCGCGGCGTAGAAGAGCAGCGCGAAAGTGATGCTGGTGAATGACATCGGAGTAGTAACTCGGGACTGTTGCGGCCCGTGTCATGCCCGCGAAAGCGGGCATCCAGGCGGTCCAGGCAAAGACACTGAATTCCCGCTCACGCGGGAATGACACCGAACCCGCGCCTGACGCCTACACGCAGCCGGTCGGCTTCGGCAGGCCGGCGATCTTGCACGCCTGCTTGGCCGGGCCGTACGGGAACAGTTCGTACAGGTACTGGCTGTTGCCCTTCTCCGGTCCGAGAGTCTTGCCGATCGCCTTGGTCAGCACGCGAACGGCCGGCGCGACCTGGTACTCCTCGTAGTACTTGCGCAGGAAGTTCACCACTTCCCAGTGGTTCTCGGACATATCGATGCTCTCGGCCTTGGCGATGACGTTGGCGACGTCCTCGTTCCAGTCGCCGAGATTGACGAGATAGCCCTCTTCGTCGGTTTCGTAGCTCTTGCCGCTGACGTCGATGGTCGGCATGTGTTGCTCCTCGTTGAAATGGTTTCTACAGCCAGGACTGACAGTTCGGGTGCTCGGTGACGAGATCGACGAAGCCGCCATAGTCGACCGTCGCCACACCGTCGATCACGCGATCCGCCACGCCGCGCGCCTGCAGATCCGGCGCCAGCGCGTAGACCTTGAGTTTCCCCATCACGTCGCGCAGCTTGCCTTCGGCCCTGTTGCCCTGCGTGGCCGCGTACACGGCGTCCTCGATCAGCAGCAGCGCGCCCGATTGGGCGAGCCGCAGCACCGCATCAAGGATCGGCTTTTCCAGCGGTGATTTGTTGACGATGTGCAGCATTCCAGTTCCTCAGAAACTCAAAACCACGTCCTGCTGCTCCATCAGGCCGGCGAGCGTCTTCGCGTCGATGACCTTGACGTCGACGACCAGGTCCTCGGCGGTCAGCCCGCGCGCGGCCAGCGACTCGGATTCGACGTACAGCTTGTCGATGTCGTAGTCCTCCAGCGCGCGGTACGTCGGCGAGAAGTTCTTGGTCGCGATCGCCTTGGTCTGCATGCCCTTCTTGAGCTGGTACACGCCGTCGTCGGCGAACACCAGCGACACGTCCTGCTCGAACGCGGCCGCGATCAGCACCACTTCCAGGCTCTCGAGCGCGTAGATCGACCCGTACGGTGCCTTGCGGTTGACCAGCATGAATCTCTTGGCGGCCATCTGGAGCTCCTAATCCCCGAACGTCACCAGGCGATCGGCCTTGATGCCGGCGTCGATCAACTGCCCGAGCCCCGAAATGCGAAAGCCCGGCGCCAGCGAATCGGCGACGATGCCGCGCCGCAGGGCGGCCGCGACGCAGACGACCAGATCGACCTTGTGCTCCTCGGCGAACTTGCTCCAGCGCGCGACGATGTTGCGGTCGTCCTGTGGCGGCTCGGTGAACTTCGACGCGTTGTTGACGCCGTCGTGATAGAAGAACACCCGCAGCAGCTCATGCCCCTTGGCAAGCACCGCCTGGCAGAACAGATAGGCGGAATCGCTGGCCTGGTGCTGGTACGGTCCCTCGTTGACCAGGACTGCAATCTTCACGGCGCCTCAGAAGCGGATGTGCGTCGACGCGTTCAGGTTCGAACGCGAGCCGCGCCAGTCGTCGATCAGGTACTTGGTGAAGGTGAGCCCCGTCTTCTCGAAGAAGCGCGGCCAGCCGATGCGCTCGATCCAGTCGGCCATCCGCTCCCACGAGCGCGCGTCTTCCTTGTAGACGCGCAGGATGCGTTTGACGACCTCGCTGACCTCGGGCCAGCGCGGCGGGTTGTTCGGAATCCCGGAGGCGACCATCTTCATGAAGGTCGGCTTGCCGCGCGCGTTGGAGTTCTTGCCGCCGACCCAGATGGCGAACTTCGAGTGCTCCGGATCGTTGATCTGCATCGGCGGGCACGGCGGGTAGCAGGCGCCGCAGCAGATGCATTTCTTCTCGTCGACTTCGAGCGATGGCTTGCCGTTGACCAGCGCGGGCCGGATCGCCGCCACCGGACAGCGCGCCACCACCGCCGGCCGCTCGCACACGTTGGCCACCAGGTCGTGGTTGATCTTCGGCGGCTTGGTGTGCTGGATGATGATCGCGATGTCGGCCTGGCCGCCGCAGTTGATCTCGCAGCACGAGGTCGACATGTGCACGCGGTTGGGCATCTCCTCGTGGCGGAACTCGTGGATCAGCTCGTCCATCAGCGCCTTGACCGCGCCCGAGGCGTCGGTGCCGGGGATGTCGCAGTGCAGCCACCCCTGCGTGTGCGAGATCATCGACACCGAGTTGCCGGTGCCGCCGACCGGGAAACCGGCCGACTCTAGCGCGTTGATCAGCGGCTCGACCTTGTCCCACTTCGACACGCCGATCTCGAGGTTGCTGCGGATCGTGAAGCGGACGTGGCCTTCGCCGAACTTGTCGATGATGTCGCACAGCTTGCGGATGGTCCACACGTCCATCTGCCGCTGCGTACCCGCCTTGACCGTCCACAGCTCGTCGCCGGAATGGGCCACGTGATGCAGCACGCCGGGACGCGGCCGATCGTGGTACTTCCATTTCCCGTAGTTCTTCCGCATCAGCGGATGCAGGAACGGCGTGTTGTCCGGCACGCCGCTCTCGACCGCGCGCCGCGGCGTCTTCGCCGCCGGTTTCACTGGTGCTTCGACTTGCGCCATCGTCATTCCTCTCAAGCTGCCTTCTTGCGCCCCTGCATCTTCGCCACTTCCTCGTCCCAGCCGTCGGTGCGGACGAACGGATTGGTGCGCGGCGCCGACACCATGTTGGGATCGACCTCCAGGCCGACACCCTCGAGGAAGGCGACCAGCCCGATGCGCTCGATCGTCTCGCCGATGCGCTCATGCTCGAGCGCGTTCTCGGCGAAGAAGTCGACGATGCGCTTGCCGAGGTCGACCAGCGCCTCGCGGTCCTCGTCGGTCGCGAGTTTCATGAACGGCACGATCACCGTGCCCATCAGGTCGCCGATCTTCAGAGTGCGCTTGCCGCCGCACAGCAGCGTGGCCCCGGTGTCGTCGCCGTGCGCCAGCGCGCCGGTCATCACGTTGATGCAGTGCATGCAGCGCACGCAGTCGCGGTTGTCGATTTCCAGGGCTTGCGAGTCGTTGACCGCCACGCTGGAGATCTTGTCGCCCTTGCGGACGTCCTTGATCTCCTTGATCTGGATCGCCTTGGTCGGGCAGCGCGCGACCACGTCGTTGACCAGTTCCGTCATGCCGTGCTTGGCGAACCACTTCTTCGCCAGCGCCTCGTCGGTCTTGATGTTGTCGCGCCAGGTGCCGATCACCGCGAGATCGGCGCGCTGCACCGAGTTCATGCAGTCGTTCGAGCAGCCGGAGAACTTGAACTTGAACTTGTACGGCAGCGCCGGGCGGTGGATGTCGTCGAGGAAACTGTTGATCACCGTGCGATGCGCCTTGCCCTCGTCGAAGCACGATTGCTCGCAGCGCGCGGCGCCCACGCACGACATCGAGGTGCGCACCGCGGGGCCGGCGCCGCCGAGGTCGAAGCCGAGCTGGTTGATGGCGTCGAACGCGTCCTGCACCTTGTCCGACTTGGCGCCCTGGAACATGATGTCGCCGCTCTGGCCGTGGAATGCGATCAGGCCCGAGCCGTGCTCCTCCCAGATGTCGCACATCTTGCGCAGCACGTCGGTCGAGTAGTGCATGCCCGCCGGCGGCATCACGCGCAGCGTGTGGAATTCGGCCGCGTCGGGGAATTTCGGATTGCCGTTCTCGTCCTTCAGTTCGGTGAAGCGCGGAATCACGCCGCCACCGTAGCCGAACACGCTGATCGTTCCGCCTTTCCAGTAACCCTTGCGCGTCTCGTACGAGGTTTCGAGCTGGCCGAGCACGTCGACCATGTAGTCCTTGTCCTTCGCGAGCCGCTTCAGCCCCGTCACGAAGCTGGGCCACGGACCGCTTTCCAACTCGTCGAGCATCGGCGTCTTGTGCATCGGCTTGGCCATGTTTCCTCCTGGCGCAGGTGTCCGCGGGCATCCTACGGTTGCCGCCGGAGCCGAACCATCACCCGCGGTGATTACGTGCATAACCCCAAAGGGAGGGGTGCGCCGCAACAGACGGCAACGAGCGCAGGAAGGCGGGCAGAATTCGCACGCACCTGTTTTCCAGGACGCGAGATGGAAGAGAAGCTGCACGCCACCGGAATCGCGAAGCTCACGGCGCCGATCGGCGGCCAGGAGATCGAGCTGCAGCAGATCGACTACGTGCACGGCGGCATCAGCCTGCTGCGCATTCGCATTCGCGAGGGTCGTCGCTTCACGGTGTTCGACATCGATGCCGCGACCGCGCGCGCGTGGGGCGAGGCCATGGTGCGCTGGAGCCAGCCGCAGGAAGACGCCTGATGACGGACTCGCTCGACTTCGCGTTCACGGTCGCGGGCGACGCGCTCGATCGTGAGTATCCGTACGCGCTGTTCCGCGCGCTGGCGCAGGCGCTGCCCTGGCTCACCGAGGAGCCGCTGGCAGGCGTGCATCCGATGCGCGGGCTGACCGCGTGCGCGGACCGAATGCTGGTCGGAGGGCGCGCGCGGCTGACGTTGCGGCTGCCGGCGGAGCGCGCCGAGGACTGCGCAACCCTGCAGGGCGCCCGGCTCGAATTGCCCGCGCCGCTCGAGATCGGCCGCGTCACGCAGCGCGAACTGCTGCCGTATCCGGTGCTGCATTCGCGGCTCGTCGTCGTCGGGTCCGAGGACGAAATCGACTTCGTCGCCCGGATCGAGCGCGCGATCGAGGAGCTTGGCATCGAGGCCGAGGTGATCGTCGGCCGCCGCGGCGAAGTCGTGATCGAGCGCCGCCGCGAAGCCGGCTTCAGCCTGATGCTGCACGGCCTGTCGCCCGAGGAGTCACTGCGCGCACAGCGGCAAGGCATCGGCCGGCACCGGATGCTCGGCTGCGGCCTGTTCGTGCCGCACAAGTCGATCGCGGCGGTCGGCGCGTAACGGAGGCAGCGCGTGCGCGACCCTTCGATCGTGCGGCTCGACATGTCGGGTCAGTCGTGCCCGCTGCCGCTGCTGGGCGCGAAGAAGATCCTCGACGACCTGCCCGACGGCCAGCAGATGGTATTGATCTCCGACTGTCCCGGCACCGGCGACGACCTGCGCGTGTGGGCCGAGCAGACGGGGCACCGCGTGCTGAACGTCGAGCGGCTCGACGGCTTGCGCGTCGCCTACACGCTGCTGCGCGGTCACGCCGCCGCACGCAGCCGGGGCAACGTCGTGCTCGACCTGCGCGGCGTCACCTGTCCGGGCCCGATCGTCGAGGCGCATCGATTGCTGAAGGGCCTGGCGGGCGGCGAGGTGCTGGTGCTGATCTCCAACTGCCCCGGCGCGCCGGACGACGTCGCCGCCTGGGCCGACGGCGCCAGCGTGCGCCTGATCGACCGCTACGAGGCGGCGCCGGGCGAATTCGAGTTCTATCTGCGCAAGGAATGAGGAACGAAACGATGGCGTACGAAGTCAATGGCACGACCGTGGAAACCGACGAAGAGGGCTACCTGCTGGAGCCGAACTACGACGATGACGTGTGCGGCGTGATCGCGCAGGCCGAAGGCATCGCGCTCACCGACGATCACTGGACGATCATCCGCTATCTGCGCGACCAGTATCGCGAGCACGGCCACACGCCGAACTTCCGCAACATGCTGAAGGATCTCACCGAACTGATGCCGCAGCACGACAGCAAGACGCTGTACGACCTGTTTCCCGGCGGCCCCGCCAAGCAGGGCGTGCGCGTCGCCGCGCTGCCGAAGCCGTACGGCAAGGGCGGCTACTGAGCCCGGGACAGATTGCGGCGAGAAGGAGAAGGCAGTGAGCGGTGGCGGCGTGCTGCGGCGGACCAAGAGCCGTTTCTTCGCCAAGGACAAGGCGCGCGATCCGGCCACGCTCGCCAGCGTGGCAGCGTTCACCGCGTGGCGCCTCGGCCAGAACACCATCAAGCGCATGCGCAGCGCGCAGTTCGAGATCGAGGCCAACGAGCAGTACTTCGCGTTCCTGCGCGAATACCTGGTGTTCCTGATCCAGGTCGCCGACCGCTTCGCGTTCTCGCGTCTCACGCTGCCGGAGCGGCGCGTCTTCACGGTGTCGATGGTGATAAGGCTGGCGGAACTGCACGCCGAGAACCAGTCGCGCCTGCTCGGCGACGCGTACGAAAAGGTACAGCGGGAATTCATCGATCTCTTCAACACCCGCGCCGACCAGTACGCGACCTGCGACTTCGACGACGAGAAAGGTCCGAACCTCGACTTCATGCGCACGTGCAGCTTCGCGCTGCTCGACGTGACGGCGACGCAGGATCGGGCGTGGATCACGGACCAGGTGATGTCGATCGAGGCGCCCGACGCGGTCGAGACGTTGCGCAAGGTCATCGACAACGCGGTGAAGACTGCCGGCTCGATCGTTGCGCCGCCCGACGAAGCGGCCGAACCCGGCCCGCTGCCTGAGATGCCCGGCATGGATGCTCCGGTCGACGATCCGATTCCGCCCGAGTAGCCGTGCCTTCGCCCTCGCCCTCGCCTTTCGACCTTTCCGATCGCGGCGCGTACGAGTCTTGGCGCGACCGCAAGCTTGCCGCCTATCCGGCGTCGCTCGACGAACTGGTGGTCGAGGTCGGCGATCCGCTGCGGTTGACCGGCGCCGAGCGCGCCGCGCTGATCGAACGCTGCGCGCGCGCCAACATGGCGGTGTACGCATCGAAGCGCGCGCCGGACAATGCGGCCGAGATCCCGCGCCGGCTCGGCGAACAGCTCGGCCTGCGCACGCTCGACGTCAACTACCTGGCCGACGACGACGGCATCTCTGCGCTCGCTGTCGCCGAGGACGGCACACGCAGCGGCTACATTCCGTACACGAACCGCGCCATCCGTTGGCACACCGACGGCTACTACAACCCGCCGGAGCGCCGCATCCTCGCGATGATCCTGCACTGCGTGCAGCGCGCGGAGGAAGGCGGAGACAATCGCCTGCTCGACCACGAACTCGCGTACCTCGCGCTGCGCGACGCCGACCCCGCGCACGTCCGCGCACTGATGCTGCCTGACGCGATGACGATCCCGGCACGCTCCGAGGAAGGCGAGGTCGCGCGCGGCGACCAGACCGGCCCCGTGTTCTCGCTCACCGCCGACGGCCGCCTGCACATGCGCTACACCGCGCGCACGCGCAGCATCGCATGGAAGGACGATCCCGCCGTGCGCGCCGCCAACGAACGGCTGACGCGCGTCCTCGACACCGACCCGCGCGTGCTGCGCGCGCGGCTGCAGCCCGGCATGGGGCTCGTGTGCAACAACGTGCTGCACGACCGCTCGGCATTCGTCGATTCGCCTGCGCATCGCCGGCTCGTGCTGCGCGCGCGCTACTACGAAGCCGTGGCCGCACGCTGACCGCGCCACGCCGGGCTGGCCGGGGCTAGACTCGCCGGCGCATGAGATCGCCGGGCCGCCCAAGGTCGAATCCCCGAGCGCGTAGCGCGAGGGTAATCCTATGAGCTCGACACCCCCGCCACGCGCCGCTTCGCTCGATGACACGCAGGTCCAGCGCGCTACGCCCGTGGCAAGCGCGCGCACCGACGGCGCGCACGGAGTGGCGTTCCCGCGCACCGGCGAAGGCGGCCGCAGCACGCTGCTCGCGGGCAAGCGCCTGTTCGCCGAGGCGGTGCAGGTCGCCGCGCCGGCGCTGGCCGATGCGATCATCGACGAGCCCGACTGGCGCCAACGCTATCCCGTGCACGTCCGCGCGCAGGTCGAACTGATGATCTCGCGCCCCGACGAAGCCGTCGCGATCGCGCGCCGCGGACTCGACACGGTCTACCGCAGCTTCGAGTTCTGCCGCGACGGCAGCGCGATGCCGATCGACCTCGCGCTGCGCGCGCCGTGCGCGGAGCGCCTGTACACGGTGACGATCGCCGGCCAGGGCCGGGACGAGCCACGGCTCGAGGTGCCGTATCGCGGCCGCCGGCTCGGGGGCCCGGCGCTCATCGCGCAGGCGTACGAATGGGTCGAGCGCGGCGTGGCCGAGCCGTCGCTCGCCGCTGCGATCGAAGCGGTGGCCGCGCACCCGGAGTGGCTCGACCTGTCCGACTGGAACATCGCGCTGCTCGGCGCCGGCGCGGAACTGAATCCGCTCGCCACGCTGGCGTCGTGGCGGGCCACGTTGATCGCTGTGGATGTGCCCGACCCGGCGCTGTGGCGGCGCCTGATCGCGATCGCGCGCGACGGCAACGGCCGCGTGCGCGTTCCGGTGCGCGAGGGTTCCTCGGCCGACGATCCGCGCCTGCCGGAACTGGCCGGCGCCGACCTTCTGACCGAGACGCCGCAGATCCGCAACTGGCTCGCTTCGATGGCCGAACCGTTGGCGCTCGGCTGCATCGCGTACCGTGACGGCGAGGCGCACGTACGGCTCGCGGTGGCGATGGACGCACTGATCAGCGACCTCGTTGCGCTACGCCGCAACGTCGTGCCGATCTTCGTGCTGACGCCGACCGACTGCTACGCGGTGCCCGCGCACACGGCCGAGCGCGCGATGGCGGCCTGGCACGCGCGCGGCGTCAATCGGCTGTGGCAGGACGCGCTGCGCTGGGCGAGCCGCGATCGCCTGTTCACGCCCAACGTGCCGGACATCCTCGACGGCCCCGAAGACTTCCGCGCCGGCGTGGTCGATGCGCTGGTGACCGAGCAGGGACCGAACTACGCGCTCGCCAAGCGGCTGCAGCAGTGGCGGGCCCTGGTCGCGCACGCCGACGGGCTGCGCGTTTCGGTCCACGTCGGTCCGGTCACGCGCACGCAGTCGGTGATCCGGCATCGCGCGATGCGCGCCGCCTATGCCGGCGCACACCTGTTCAACGTCGAAGTCTTCGAGCCCGAAACCGCCGGCGCGCTGCTGGCCGCGCTGCTGGTGCACGACCTGCGCACGCAAGGCGGCGCCGCGGCGCCGGGCGCGGTGCTCGCGCATCCGCTGCTGCTGCTCGCCGACGGCGCGCTGCACAGCGGGCTGTGGACACTGCCGTACGCGCCGCGTTCCGCACTGCCACTCGCGGCGCTGCGGGGAATGTTCGGCTAGCCGCGGCGCTTCTGGTCGATCCAGATGCGATCGCGGCCGGTGTCGACGTGCACGAAGTCGCGGCCGACGTAGAAGCCGGTGCCGCCGCTGCCGAACAGGCTCGCCATGCCCGCGAGCTTCACCGGCGAGACGTTGGGAACGACGATGTCGGCTGCCTTGCCGATGATGTGCTGCGAATTGCGCGCCGCGCCCTCGGTGTGGCGGTTGGTCGCCATCGTGCGGTAGCCGGAGTTGACCTGGATCGGCCCGTCGTGCCCTTCGCGCGCCAGCCACGCCTGCAGACCGGCCAGGATGTCCAGCAGGTGTCGATCCATCGGGAAGATGCCTCCGGTGTGCTTGTCGCGCAGGATCCAGCAGATCTGGCGGTACTGGCTGCGGTCGAAGCCGGACCCCGCGGTCCAGTAGGTGGCGCGCACCTCGTCGTCGCCGCGGACCAGCCACAGCTCGCGCTTGTCCTTCAGCAGCGAGGCGCGCCAGTCCTCCGGCGCCTCATCCGCCGCTCGCGCATCGGCCGCGAGCGCCGACAGCGCGCAGCAGCCGCACGCCAGCACGAGGCGGCGCCGGGTGGAAGTCGGATCGTCGGCAGCCATCGGCAGGAATTGTAGGCCCGCGGCGCCTCCGCGCCGATGCCCTCACCGCTGCCTGGAGACCGTCTCCACCGCCTCGCGCATCCGCGCGCGCACCACGCCGACCTTGCCTTCGTCCGCGATCGGGCTGTCCGGCTGCACGAGGAAGCTCATCAGGTCGCGCACGGAGATCAGGCCGGCAACCACGGCGCCGTCCTGCACCAGCAGGTGCCGGTAGCGGTGCACGATCATCAGCCGCAGCGCGTCTTCGACCGTGGCCCGGGCGGAAATCGTCCGTACCTCCTTCGTCATCACCTGCGCGATCTTCGTGGCGCGCGGATCGAGTCCGGAGGCGACGACCCGGCGCAGCAGGTCGCGCTCGGTGAAGATGCCCTCGATCGGCCCGCCGCCCGTGCGCACCGCAATCGCGCCGACGCTCTTCGCGCTCATCTGCGTGGCGGCCTCGGCCACCGTCGCCGACGACGGCACCGCGAGCACCTCGCGGATCTCCTTGCCGGCCAGTACGTCTGCGATCGGTTGGTTCAGCATGACTCCCTCCTTCCTGGACTCGTTATTGGAGACCGTACGGCTCTTGAACGTGTTGCGGCCGGTCAACTCCATCGTAGCGCCGAGCTGCCACGGCACGGATGTCGCGCGTGGCGAAACCGATGATCTGGTCGTCGAAAGACACTGGATTCCCGATTCCGCGGGAACGACACATTTCTGGGTGAGCGTCGTCATCCAATTACCGAAAGGTCAACATAACCTATGGGTCAAACAGCAGCAAAGATCCTCGTCAACGGCAAGACGCGAGAACGAGCGCTAGCGCGATCGTCGTCCCCTGCCCCGATCGTAGTCAAGGGCTCCAGCGAGGACCCGGTGTCTTGCGCGATGATGACACTGCATTTCCGCTGGAGCCCCCAGTGCCAACATCGGAGGCGGCAATGACGTCGGGCGGCGAAGATTCATCGCCGATCGGGTCGCCGGATGAATCAAGACGAATGGCCGGCCGGCGTGCCGTCGTCGCCCCGTGATTCGTCCATCCGCTACTTGCCGAAGCTGCGCTTGAAGCGCATCGCCGCGCGGTCCAGGTGCCGCCGCATCGCCGCCCGCGCACCCGCCGCGTCGCCGCGCTCGATCGCGCGCAGCACCGCTTCGTGCTCGCTGATCGCGGCCTGCCACAACGCCGGCGTATCGAAATGATGCTCGAGCTGCAGGAACAGCGGCCCCGTGCGCTGCACCCACAGCGTGCCGACGAGCAGCGCCAAGGCACTGTTTCCGCTCGCGGCGCCGATCCGCTCGTGGAACAGCCGGTCACCCTCCAGCGGCACGACGTTGCGCCGCCGGTCGCGGCTCATCGCGTTCAGTGCCGCCCGCAACTGCCGCAGTTGCGCGGGCGTCGCACGGCGCGCGGCGAGCGCCGCGCACTCGGATTCGACGACGCGTCGTGCCTGGATCAATTCGAACGGACCCGAGTCCGGCGGCAGCGCGGCGCGCGCGGAAGCCGCGCCGTCGCGGGTCTTCACGTACACGCCGGCGCCGACCCGCACCTCGACATAGCCCTCGACCTCGAGCGCGATCAGCGCCTCGCGCACCGAAGGCCGGCTGACGCCGAGCTGGCGCGCGAGATCGCGTTCGGCCGGCAGGCGCGATCCGGGCCTGAATTCGCCGCGCCGGATCAGCGTGATCAACTGGTCGGCGATCTGGCGATACAGTCGCCGCGCCTCGACGGCTTGCAATGGCATGGCAATGGCGGCTGCGGCGCGGGTTCGATGCGCGATGGACAAGCACGCAGGCATCTCCTACACTGCCGCGCGCTGGTAAAGTGGCCAGACCAATTCCGCGGCAGCTTCGCACAGCGCTGTCGTGGTGTCAACGCGGCGCCGCGCGGCGCCACGGGGGGATTCGATGGCGGGACGACTGCAGGGCAAGCTGGCGCTGGTCACGGCCGCGGGTCAGGGCATGGGCCGGGCCGGCGCGCTTGCCTTTGCGCGCGAAGGTGCGCAGGTCGTCGCCACGGATCTCCAACCGGAGCCGCTGCGCGGGCTCGAAGCGACGCCCGGCCTCCGCACCCGTGCGCTCGACGTGCGCGACCACGCAGCCGTGCGCGCGCTGGTCGACGAGATCGGCGCGGTCGACATCCTGTTCAACTGCGCCGGCTACGTACACCAGGGCACGATCCTCGACTGCTCGCTCGAGGACTGGGACGCGAGCTTCGACCTGAACGTGCGCAGCATGTTCGTATTGACCCGTGCGATGCTGCCGAAGATGATCGCGGCCGGCGGCGGCGTGATCCTGAACATGGCCTCGGTCCTCGGCGCGCACAAGGCAGCGCCGAACCGGCTCGCCTACGCGGCGAGCAAGGCGGCGGTGGCGGGCTTCACGCGCGCGCTGGCGATCGATCACGTCAGGCAGAACATCCGCGTCAACTGCGTATGCCCCGGCACGGTCGACACGCCGTCGCTCGGCGACCGGATCAACGCGTTCGCCGATCCGGTGCAGGCGCGCAAGGACTTCATCGCACGCCAGCCGATGGGGCGGCTCGCGACCGCGGAAGAGATCGCCGAGACGTTCATCTACCTCGCGTCCGGCGAATCGTCGTTCATGACCGGCCAGGCGATCTTCGTCGACGGCGGCATGTCGCTCTGAACCAGAAAGGCCATCATGAAACTCCTGCGCTACGGCCCCGCTGGCCGCGAGAAACCCGGCCTGCTCGATCGCGACGGCAACATCCGCGACCTGTCGGGCGTGGTGCCGCAGATCGACAGTCAAATCCTCGCGCCGCGCGAGCTGGCGAAGCTGCGCAGGCTCGACCCGGCGTCGCTGCCCCTGGTGCGCGGCACGCCGAGGCTCGGCGTGCCGTACATCGGCATCGGCAAGTTCATCGCGATCGGCTTGAACTACTCGGACCATGCGGCGGAATCGGGAATGCCGGTGCCGGCCGAGCCGATCGTGTTCATGAAGGCGACCACCTGCATC
>JAKORH010000035.1 GCA_029777935.1 Pseudomonadota bacterium | reverse complement strand
GAAGAACGCGCCCGCGAGCAGTCGGTGTTGAGAGTCGCGCGACCGCCGACTGCGCGCGCCGAGCGAAGCTCGGATGGAATTCGATCATGAGCACACCGGGTGGTCCTGGGCGAACACGATGACACCCGGCCGACGCCGCGGCGCGTAGATGTGGTGACCGGGGCCTCCGCGCGTGACGTAGGCGAGCGGCCAGGACAGCGGGTAAGCATCGCGATCGTCGGGGAACCCGGGCACGCGCAGGGTAGGCAGTCCCCATAGCTCGTCGCGCAGCATGAGCACCTCGGCGATCTCGTCATCGGTGAGCGGCACTTTCTTGTCGCGTGTGTAGGGATGCTCGTCGAGCACAGTCACAATGCTGTCGAAGGCGCTCAGCGCCTCGACGAGTTCCGCGTGTGCGGCGCGAACGCGCTTCAAGGCGCCCGGCAGCTTTCGCTTGGCGCCGGGAATGTTTTCCTCGGCTTCACGCGCGCGGGCCTTGTCATCCTCGGCGAGGAGTTCGAAGCCCAGCCGGTCGATAAAGGCGAACTCTGCGCGCAGCACTTCGATCTCACGATCGAGGTCGCGCAGTGCCTCGAGCCCCTTGCGCGCGGCAGCCGTTCTGGCCGGTGGCTCGACGCCCGGCTGCGGCGCGATCTCCTGCAGACGCGCACGGATCGCGGCCTGCCGGGCGGCGCAAGCGGCTTGCATTTCGACAATCTCAGCCCGGCTTGGCGATTTCGCCAATCGCGCGGCGATGCTGTCGGTCGTGTGCGTCATTCTGCGGGGTTCTCCTGCTCGGCTGGTTGTTCGGGATTCGTGGCGAGCTGCTTCTCGAGGTCGGCAGCCGCTCGCAGGTGCCGACCGGCAGCGCGCATCAATTCAGCAGCGCTGTGATCGTGTGCGCGCTGCGCTTCGCGCAGAATCCCGCGAATGGCGGCGGCGGAAAGAATCGGCGTTTCCATGGTGTGATTATCCTTCGCGCGAGTCCGGACTTAATCGGACTTTGCGCAAATCGTAGTATGTGGAGCGATACAGGCCGAGCCGCTCCCG
>JAKORH010000280.1 GCA_029777935.1 Pseudomonadota bacterium | reverse complement strand
GTGATCGCGAAGCGGTGCGCCTCGTCCCGGATCTGCGCGATCAGCATCAACACCTGCGACTCGCGCCCGAGCGCGAGCGGCGCGCGGCCGTCGGCGAACACGAGTTCCTCCAGCCCGGTCTTGCGCTCCTCGCCCTTGGCCACGCCGACGATGATCGACGGGTCGAGCCCGAGCTCCTCGAACGCCTGTACCGCGACGCTCACCTGCCCCGCGCCGCCGTCGACCAGCACCAGATTCGGCAGCGCGGCCTCGCCGCGCGCCGCCGGCGCGTAGCGCCGCGTCAGCACCTGACGCATGGCCGCGTAGTCGTCGCCGGGCTCGATGCCCTCGATGTTGAAGCGGCGGTACTCCGAGGACTGCATCGCGTGGTGGTGATAGACGACGCACGAGGCCTGTGTGGCCTCGCCGCGCGTGTGGCTGACATCGAAGCACTCGACGCGCAGCGTGGCCGGATCGGAATCGGGCAGTTCGAGCGCGAGCGCGTCGATCAGCGCGCGCGTACGGGCCTGCTGCGAACCCTCCTCCGCCAGCCGGCGCGCGAGCGCGAGCCTGGCGTTGGCTTCGGCCATCTCGAGCCAGCGGCGGCGCTGCGCCCGCAGCCCGCCGTCGCCGCCGATGATCTGCACCGCGCCGCCCAGCATCTGCTGCAGTTCGGCTGCATCCAGTTCGCCGTTCACGACCAGCAGCGGCGGCACGCTCTGGCCGATGTAGTGCTGTGAAATGAACGCCTCCAGGACTTCCGCGTCCTCGACGCCCGCCTCGGTGCGCAGCGGGAAGTACGCGTGATCGCCGAGGTGGCGGTGGCCGCGCACCATCGCCAGGTTCACGCAGGCCTGCCCGCCCTCGGACACGACCGCGAGGATGTCGGCATCGCTGTCGCCGCCCGTGGTCTCGATCGCCTGTTGGTGCAGCACGCGCGACAGGGCGCCGAGCTGATCGCGCACCGCGGCCGCCTGCTCGAACCTCAGCTCGGCGGCGAACGACTGCATCTTCGCTTCGAGTTCCGCCATCACCTCGTCGGTCTGGCCGCGCAGGAAGCGCACCGCGCGCTCGACGTCCTGCGCGTACGCGGCCGCGTCGATCAGACCGACGCACGGCGCCGAGCAGCGCTGGATCTGGTGCAGCAGGCACGGGCGCGAGCGGTGCGCGAATACCGTGTCCTCGCAGGTGCGCAGCCGGAAGACCTTCTGCAGCACCTGGATCGAGTCCTTGACCGCCCACGCGTTCGGAAACGGGCCGAAGTAGCGCGCGCGCTTGTCGGTCGCGCCGCGGTAGTAGGCGACGCGCGGGAACTCGTGGTCGCTGAGCTTGAGAAACGGGTACGACTTGTCGTCGCGGAACAGGATGTTGAACTTCGGCGCCAGCGACTTGATCAGGTTGTTCTCGAGCAGCAGCGCCTCGGCTTCGGAACGGGTGACCGTGGTGTCGATCCGCGCGACGCTTTGGAGCATCAGCGCGGTGCGGGGGCCCACGCCCTTGTTGAAGTACGACGCCACGCGCTTCTTCAGGTCGCGCGCCTTGCCGACGTACAACGTGCTGCCGTCCGCGTCGAGCATCCGGTAGACGCCCGGCAGGTTCGGCAGGCCATCGATGACCGCCTTGGAGTCGAAGTCGACTGGGGTTTCCGGCACGGCGCGCGGTCGGGGAGTCTCGCCCGCGACCCTATAATCGCGGGCTCACTTCAATGCGGCCCGGATTCTACGAGCCGCCCGCGGACCCGCCATGGCAAAGATACTTGCGACCGAAATTCGCGCCGGCAACCTGATCGAATGGGACAAGCGCCTGTGGCGCGTGCTCAAGCAGTACCACGTGCACGTCGGCGGGCGCGGCGGCGCCTACATGCAGGTCGAGATGAAGGACATCGAGACCGGCCAGAAGCGCAACGAGCGCATCGCCACCGACGAGAAGATCGAGCGCCCGTACATCGAGAAGCGTCACATGACGTACTCGTACCAGGACGGGTCGAGCTACGTGTTCATGGACAACGAGACCTACGAGCAGCTCAGCCTGAGCGCCGAGTTTCTCGAGGGCCAGAGCGGCTTCCTGCTGCCCAACATGGAGGTCGATATCAACTTCCACAACGGCCGCGCTCTCGGCATCGGGCTGCCGGGCAGCGTCGTGCTGGAGGTGATCGAGACCGAGCCCGGCATCAAGAACGCGACTGCCACCACGACCTTCAAGCCGGCGCAGATGGAGACCGGCATTACGGTGCAGGTGCCGCCGTTCGTGAACGCCGGCGACAAGATCCGCGTCAATACCGACGACGGGTCCTACATCGAGCGGGCCTGACGGTCCGCTTCCCTCACCCCAACCCCTCTCCCGGAGGCAGAGGGAGCGGCTCTTCATCCCTCTCCCTCCGGGAGAGGGACCGAGGGTGAGGGTGGATAGCGCTCGAACTCGTGCCTCAATCAGCCGCAATCGATTCCACGTCGCGCAGCGCCGCGCGATACAGAGACGCCGACTGCAGCGACTCCATGCCCGGCGCCGCTCCGCGCGGGGCAAGCCGCGCCACCCGCTCGTCGAACGCGGCGCTGCGCGCCCAGCGCACGCCGTCGAGCACCTGATCGACCGCATCGGCGTCGTTGCACACCAGCACGAAGTCGCAGCCGGCGTCGAGCGCCGCCTGCGCGCGCTCGACCATGCCGCCGGCGACTTTCGCCCCTTCCATCGACAGGTCGTCGCTGAACACGGCGCCGGTGAAACCGAGCTCACCGCGCAGGATGTCGTGCAGCCAGCGCCGCGAGAATCCGGCCGGTCTCGAATCGATGTGCGGATAGATGACGTGCGCCGGCATCACGCTCGCGAGCGACGCTCCGAGCCAGCGGTACGGCGCCGCGTCGGCCTCCATGATCGCCGCCGGCGCGCGCTCGTCGACCGGCACCGCGACGTGCGAATCGGCGTGCGCCCAGCCGTGGCCGGGAAAGTGCTTGCCGCAGTTGGCCATGCCGGCAAGCGCCAGGCCGTGGCACAAGTGGTTGGCTAGCATCGCCACCACGCGCGCGTCGTGGTGGAACGCGCGATCGCCGATCACCGAGCTGCGATTCCACGCGAGGTCGAGCACCGGCGCGAACGTGAGGTCGACGCCGTGCGCGCGCAGCTCGGCTCCCATCACGTAGCCCGCCGACACCGCGAGGCGGCACGCCATCAGCACGTCGCGGTCCCACCAGCGGCCGAGTGCTTCCATCGCCGGAATCGCGGTGAACGGCGGAGTCCGGAAGCGCTGCACCCGTCCGCCTTCGTGATCGACCGCGATCAGCAGCGGCGGCGAGCGCAGCGCGTGGATCTCTTCGCACAGCGCGCGCAACTGCTGCGGGGACTCGTAGTTGCGCTTGAACAGGATCACCATGCCGACCCGCGGATGCGCGAGCCTCTGGCGCTCGGTGTCGGTGAGCCGCGGGCCGGCCATGTCGACGACCACGGGTCCGATCATCTATCGCCCTCCTCCACGATTTCCGCGACCGCATAGGCGGCGGCCATCGTTCGCTCATCGGTCACAGACACCTGCACGCACAGCCGCCGCTCGCGCAGATAGTCGGCGAGCGCGCCGCTCGCGACGGCCTGCGGCCGGCCGGAGGGCGCGTTCAGGATCTGCACCGCGCGCCAGCTCATCGGCTGCCGCATGCCCAGCCCGATCGCCTTCGACACCGCCTCCTTGGCGGCGAAGCGGGTGGCCAGATAGGCCAGGCCGCGCGCGGCCGACCGCGCGCGGCGCGCTTCATACACGCGCTGCTCGTCCGGACCGAGCACGCGCTGTGCAAAGCGGTCGCCGTGGCGCGTGCACGCCTGCGCGATGCGCTCGATCTCGATCAGGTCGGTGCCGATGCCGTAGATCACCGGTGCTCGCGCAGCGCGTGCGGCGTCGCCGCGCCCGCGCGCCGGATCTCGGCCAGGTACTTGCGCACCGTATCGGACAGGCCGAACTCGAGCGCGTCGGCGATCAGCGCGTGGCCGATCGACACTTCCGCCACGCCCGGCACCGCGATCAGGAACGCGGCGAGGTTGTCGCGATTCAGGTCGTGCCCCGCGTTGACGCCCAAGCCCGCACGCTGCGCCGCCAGGGCCGCCGCACGGTAGCGTGCCAGTTCCTGCTCCTGCTGTGGTGTGCCGAACGCCTGCGCGTACGGTTCGGTGTACAGCTCGACGCGATCGGCACCGAGCGCGCGCGCAGGTTCCATCGCTTCCGGCACCGGGTCCATGAACAGGCTGACGCGCACGCCGTGCGAACGCGCTTCGTCGATCACCGGCTTCAGCCGCGCGCTGTCGCGCGGCAGATCCCAGCCATGATCGGAAGTGAAGGCGCCGGTCTCGTCCGGAACGAACGTGCACTGCCGCGGGCGAACCTCGCGCATGTAGTCGAGCAGTTGATGAAACGGATTGCCCTCGATGTTGAACTCGCATCCGGGCCAGCGCTTCAGCAGCGCGGCCAGTTCGCGCACGTCGTCGCCGCGCACGTGGCGGCCGTCCGGACGCGGATGCACGGTAATGCCGTCCGCGCCCGCTTCGAGTGCCAGCGTGGCGGCGTGCGTGACGCTCGGTATGCCGAGCGCGCGCGTGTTGCGCACCAGCGCGACCTTGTTCAGGTTGACGGAGAGCGCGGTCACAGTTCCTTCAGGTCCTGCAGGATGCGGCGCGTGTTCAACGGCCGGCCGTCGAGATGGTAGCGAATCAACTGTCGCAGCGCGGCCTTGCTTTCGCCCGCCACGCGCGCGTTGCTGAAATCGCCGCTTGCCATAGCCAGCGCCGTGGCGCCGTGGATCGTCAGTTCGTCGCCGCTGCCGCCTGCGCGCACCAGCCCGCGCGCCGACTCGATGCGATAGCGCGTTTGCGGATCGATCGGCGCGCCGTCCTCGCTGTGGTCCAACGCCGGCAGGAAGCCGGTTTCGCGCAGCAGTTCCAGCTCGAAGGCGCGCAGGGTCGCGGCCGGTGCCGCCGTACGCGTCAGCTCGGCCAGCGCCTGCGCATAGGCGGCGAACAGCCGCTCGTGCGCGTCGCCGCGTGCGAGCAGCCGCACCAGCAGCTCGTTCATGTAGAAGCCGGCCAGCAGCGCATCGCCCCGCAGCGGCGCCAGCCCGCCGCACCACTCGGCCCGCACCAGCGTCTTGATCTCGCCGCGCCCGCTCCAGGCGACGAGCAACGGACAGAATGCGGTCAGCACGCCGCGGAAGTGCGAGGTCGGCCGCTTGGCGCCGCGCGCCACCAGCGCGACGCGCCCATGGCCGCGCGTGAACGTCTCGGCGATCAGGCTGGTCTCGCGCCACGCGTACGAGTGCAGCAGGTACGCCGGCTCGTGGTCGACGCGCGAGTCGGTGGCGCGCCGCGCTGAGCTATTCATAGCCCAGGTGCTTCAGCGCGCGCGCATCCTCGGTCCAGCCGCGCTTGACTCGCACGTGCGTCTGCAGATGCACCGGCTTGTCCAGCATGCGTTCGATCTCGGCCCGTGCCAGCCGCCCGATCTCGCGCAGCTTCGAACCGCCGGCGCCGATCACGATGCCCTTGTGCGCTTCGCGCTCGACCCACAGCGCCGCGGCGATTTCCGCGCGGCGCTCGTCCTCCTGCCACTGCTCGATCGTCACCGCGATGCCGTAGGGCAGTTCGTCGCCGAGGAGCCGGAACGCCTTCTCGCGGATGAACTCGGCGGCCAGGAAGCGCGCGCTGCGATCGGTGTACTGCCCGGCGTCGAACAGCGGCTGACCTTCCGGCAGCAGCCGCTCGATCTCCAGCAGCAGCTCGTCGAGCTGGCGTCTGCGCTCGGCGCTGACCGGAACCAGCGCTGCGAACGGGAAACGCTGCGCGGACTCCGCCAGCAGAGGCAGCAGCGCGTCGCGCTCGCCCAGCAGGTCGGTCTTGTTGATCGCGAGAATCACATTGCCGCGCGCGGGCAGCAGCTTCAGCAGGCGTTCGTCCTCCGCGGTCCAGCCCCTGGCCTCGATGACGAGAACGACCGCGTCGACGTCGGCGAGCGCGGCGGAAACTTCCTCGTTCATCCTCTTCGTCAGCAGCGACCTGTGCCGTTCCTGGAAGCCCGGCGTGTCGACGAAGATGAACTGCGTCGCGCCCCGCGTCAGCACGCCGACCACGCGACTGCGGGTGGTCTGCGGCTTGCGCGAGGTGATGGACACGTGCTCGCCCACCAGCGCGTTGAGCAGCGTCGACTTGCCGACGTTGGGCCGCCCGATGATCGCGAGGAAACCCGTGCGCGGCCGCACGTCCGACGGCGCGTCGGCCATCAGGCCTTCTCCGCGGCCGTCTGCGCGGCAAGCGCGTCGCGCGCGGGTTCCTCGGTCGGGCCCTCGGCCGCGGGTGTCGCGGGTGCCGCCTCGGCCGCCGCCTCCGCGCTCTTGCGCTTGGCGCGCCGCGCCGCCTGCACCATCGCGTGCGCCAGGTCGAGCGCCTGCTTGGCAGCCGACTGCTCGGCCGCGCGCCGGCTGCGGCCGGTGCCGCGCACGCTGATTTCCAGCTTCGGAATCGCGCACTCGACCTCGAACTCCTGGTTGTGCGCGGCGCCGCGCGTCTCGACCACCGTGTAGACCGGCAGTGGCAGGCGCTTGCCCTGCAGGTACTCCTGCAGCAGGGTCTTGCTGTCCTTGCCGAGCGTCTTCGGGTCGACGCTCTTCAGCACCGGCTCGAACAGCCGCGCGATCGTGTCGCGTGCGGCCTCGAAGCCGCCGTCGACCAGCACGGCGCCATAGATCGCTTCCATCGTATCCGCGAGGATCGACGGCCGCCGGAAGCCGCCGCTCTTCATCTCGCCCTCGCCGAGTCGAAGGAAATCGGACAGTCCCAGCTTGTCCGCGATGTCCGCCAGCGACGACTGCTTGACGAGGTTGGCACGCAGCCGCGACAGGTCGCCCTCGTTCAACCGTGCGTATTTCTGGTACAGCAGTTGCGCGATCGTGCAGTTGAGCACTGCATCGCCGAGGAATTCGAGCCGCTCGTTGTGAACCGCTCCGTGGCTGCGGTGCGTTACCGCCTGTTCCAGCAGCGCCGGATTCTGGAACTTGTAGCCCAGGCGCTGCTCAAGCGCCGCCAGAGTCATGCCAGTGGTCCTTGCGCGCCACGATCACGGTTTGCTGCGCGTGCGGGTCGAGCCGGCGAAGTCGATCACCAGCCGCACGTTGTCCATGATCGGGATCTGGTACGAGTACGCGTAGGAAATCACCACGCGGTCGTTCTCCTTCGTGATGTCCAGATCCTTGCCGGAAATCGACTTGATGTCGTCGATGACCACGTACCTTTCGAAGTCGCGCCGGATCTGCGCCACGGTGGTACCGTCCTTGTCGATCTTGCGGATCGCCTTCTCGATCGAGATGTACTCGGTGACGGCCGGTACGATCTTGAACCCGATCACCAGCAGGAACACGACGATCAAGCCGACGAACAGGAGCCCGATCAGGCTCAGCCCGCGCTGCCGCTGCCCAGGTTTGACCGCGTCCATGTCGTCTCCGCCGTTGCCTGCCCGTCAGTTGAATCCGCCGATGCGGCCGATATTGCCAAAATTCATCCAGATGAAAAAGGCGCGGCCGACGATGTTCTCGTCGGGCACGAAGCCCCAGAAGCGGCTGTCCTCGCTGTTGTCGCGATTGTCGCCCATCACGAAGTACTTGCCGGGCGGCACCACGCAGGAGACGCCTCGGCCGTCCGGCTGATAGCGGCACGCCTGCGGGTCCGTGTGCTGGCCGATCGGCATGATCGGCACCCCCATCGGGCTTTCGCTCAGGATGATCCTGTGGCTGGCGCCACCCAGATTCTCGGTGAACTCGTCGTAGTACTGCAGGCGGCCTTCCTCCAGGTAGCGGCCGTCCGGATTCTCCGCGACCGGCTTGCCATTGATGACGAGCTTGCGGTCGATATACTCGACCCGGTCGCCCGGCAGCCCGATCACGCGCTTGATGTAGTCCTGCGACGGGTTCAGGGGAAAGCGGAACACCATCACGTCGCCGCGCCGGGGCGAACCGAGGTCGATGATCTTCCTGTTGATCACCGGCAGCCGGACACCGTAGGTGTACTTGTTCACCAGGATCAGGTCGCCGATCTGCAGCGTCGGGATCATCGATCCCGACGGGATGCGGAACGGCTCGAAGAAGAACGAGCGCAGCACGAACACCAGCAGGATCACCGGGAAGAAGCTCGCGGTGTACTCGAGGTACCACGGCCGGCGCGTGATCCGCTCGGCCAGCGCGGCGCGCTCGGCGGCGGCCGCCGCCCCATTGGTGCCCACCTTGCCGGCGTTGCGCGCGTCGAAGTCCGCGAGCGCCTTGTCCGCAGCCTCCCGGCGCTTCTTCTTCAGGCACAGCACATCGAGCAGCCACATCGCGAAGCTGGCGACGAGCAGGATGAACAGGATCAGTGCGAAATTCATTTTTCTTCAACCTGAAGGATCGCCAGGAACGCCTCCTGCGGAATCTCGACCGTGCCGACCTGCTTCATCCGCTTCTTGCCGGCCTTCTGCTTCTCGAGCAGCTTCTTCTTGCGCGTGATGTCGCCGCCGTAGCACTTGGCCAGCACGTTCTTGCGCAGCGCCTTGACGTTCTCGCGCGCGATGATATTGGCACCGATGGCGGCCTGGATCGCCACGTCGTACATCTGCCGCGGGATCAGCGAGCGCATCTTGGCGGCGATCTCGCGGCCGCGGTACTGCGCGTTGCTCCGGTGCACGATCACCGACAGTGCGTCGACGCGATCGCCGTTGATCAGCATGTCGACCTTGACCACGTCGGCGGCGCGATATTCCTTGAATTCGTAGTCCATCGACGCATAGCCGCGCGACACCGACTTGAGCCGGTCGAAGAAGTCGAGCACGATCTCCGCCAGCGGCAGGTCGTAGGTCAGGTGCACGTGCCGGCTGTGATAGGCCAGATCGACCTGCACGCCGCGCTTGCCGGTGGCGAGCGTCATCACCGGTCCCACGTACTCCTGCGGCACGAAGATCGTTACCGTGACGATCGGCTCGCGGATCTCCTCGATCCTGGCCGGATCGGGCAGCCGCGACGGATTCTCGACCCGCAGCACCGAGCCCGCATCCGGCCCTCCTCGCATCAGCACCTCGTACACCACCGACGGCGCGGTGGTGATCAGATCCATGTCGTACTCGCGCTCGAGACGCTCCTGCACGATGTCCATGTGCAGCAGGCCGAGGAAGCCGCAGCGGAAGCCGAATCCGAGCGCCTGCGAGACCTCCGGCTCGAAATGCAGGGACGCGTCGTTGAGCTGAAGCTTGGTCAGCGCGTCGCGCAGCGCCTCGTACTGGTTCGATTCGACCGGATACAGGCCCGCGAACACCTGCGGCTTGATCTCCTTGAAGCCGGGCAGCGGTGTGGCGGCCGGCCTGGCCGCATGCGTGATGGTGTCGCCGACGCGCGCGTCGCGCAGTTCCTTGATGCCGGCGATCACGAAACCGACCTCGCCGGCGGTCAGTTGCTCGCGTTGCCTCGACTTGGGCGTGAAGGCGCCGACCTGCTCGACCAGGTGCGTGGCGCCGCTGGCCATCAGCAGGATCTTGTCCTTGGGCCGGATCGTGCCGTTGACCACGCGCACCAGCGTCACCACGCCGACGTAGTTGTCGAACCACGAATCGATGATCAGCGCCTGCAGCGGCGCGTCCGGTTCGCCCCTGGGCGGCGGCACGCGCGCGATGATGCGCTCCAGGATCTGGTCCACGCCCATGCCGGTCTTGGCGCTCGCCATCACCGCGTCGTGCGCGTCGCTGCCGATCACGTCCTCGATCTCGGCGCGCGCCAAGTCGGGATTCGCCTGCGGCAGGTCCATCTTGTTCAGCACCGGAATCACCTCGACGCCTAGTTCGATCGCGGTGTAGCAGTTGGCGACCGTCTGCGCCTCGACACCCTGCGAGGCATCGACGACCAGCAGCGCTCC
>JAKORH010000279.1 GCA_029777935.1 Pseudomonadota bacterium | reverse complement strand
GTTTGCCATCCGGCCGCTCGACGATGCACTGATTCACGCCCTGCAACACAAGATCGACAACAAGACCAAGCCGCTCGGTTCGCTCGGGTTGCTCGAAACCGTCGCGCTCCAGGTCGGGCGCATCCAGAACACGCTGTCACCCGTGTTCACCAAGCCGCACATGCTGATCTTCGCCGGTGACCACGGCGCGGCGACGGCCGGCATCTCGGCCTACCCGCAGGACGTGAGCTGGCAGATGGTCGAGAACTACCTGCAAGGCGGCGCCGGCGCCAACGTCTTTTCCAGCCAGAACGGGATGACGATGGTCGTCATCGACGCCGGCATCGCGCACGATTTCGGCGAACGCGACGGCCTGATCAACGCCAAGATCTCGCCGACCGGCACGCGCAACTACCTGGTCGAGCCGGCGATGACGCGCGCGCAATGCGAAACGGCGCTGGCACGCGGCGCCGGCTTCGTGCGCGACGCCGTGGCGCGCGGCTGCAACGTGATCGGCCTGGGCGAGAAGGGCATCGGCAACACCGGCTCGGCCTCCTTGATCACGCACCTCCTGACCGGCGCGCCGCTGGTCGATTGCGTCGGCCGCGGCACCGGGCTCGACGACGCCGGCCTCGCGCACAAGCGCGCGCTGATGCAGCAGGCGCTCGACCGCGCGCAACTGCCAGTGGTCGTCGATGTGATGGACGTGCTGACCGAGTTCGGCGGCTTCGAGATCGTGATGATGGTCGGCGCCTATCTCGCCGCCGCCGAAGCCGGCATCACCATCCTCGGCGACGGCGTGATCGCCACCTCGGCGCTGCTCGCCGCCTCCTGCATCGAGCCGCACGTGCGCGACTACGTCGTCTTCTGCCACAAGTCTGCCGAAGCCGGCCACCTCGTCCAGCTGCGCGCGCTCGACGCCAAACCGCTGCTCGACATCGGCATGCGCCTGGGCGAAGGCACCGGCGCCATGGTCGCCTATCCGCTGCTCTGCTCGGCGCTCGCCTTCATGAACCAGATGGCGAGCTTCGAGTCGGCCGGCGTCAGCCAGCGCGTTCGTTAAGAGCAAAGCGCGATGTCCGCACCGTCCCTGTTCGCATCGTTCGTCGGCGCAGTGCGTTTCTTCACCCGCCTGCGCATTCCGGGAGCCGTCGGGCAAGACGCCGTTGCTCTCGAACGCGCGATCGGATTCTTCCCGGCGGCGAGGCTGCTCGTCGGCGGCGTCGCCGCGCTCGCCTTCGCCTCGTCCGTGCTGGTCCTGCCCAAGACGCTCGCCGTCGCGCTCGCGATCGGCGTCGCCATCGTCTTTACCGGCGCGATCCACGAGGACGGCTGGAACGACACGGTTGACGGCTTCGGCAGCAGCGTCGACCGCGCCGAGATCCTCGCCATCATGCGCGACTCGCAGGTGCGCGCCGTCGGCGCCGCCGGCCTCATCGCGCTGCTCGTCAGTCGCCTGCTGGCGCTCGTCGAAGTCGACGAGCACCTGATCCCGGCCGCGCTCGTCGCCGGGCACGCCGTTTCGCGCTTCTGCGCCACCGTCGTCTTCGCCAAGCTCGACTACGTGCGCGCTGAAGGCAAGGCCAAGCCGTTCAACCAGCGCATGCACGACCACCAGCTCGCGTTCGCCGCTTTGCCGGCGCTCGTGCCGCTGTTTTTCCTGCCGTTCTGGCCGGTCGTTTTCGCGCTCGTCTTCGCCGGTGGCGCGACCTGGTGGCTGGCGCGCATGTTCAGGAAGCGCATTGGCGGCTACACCGGCGACTGTCTCGGCGCGACGCAGCAGTTCGCCGAACTCGCCTTCTACGGCGGCCTGCTCTGCCGACTCTCCTGACCGCTTCGGACCAAATCAGACAAAAAGGTAAGCCGATGACCTCGCAGACTCCCCGCTACGAATACCCCCGCGTCCTCTCGATCGCCGGTTCCGACAGCGGCGGCGGCGCCGGCATCCAGGCCGACCTGAAGACGATCGCCGCGCTCGGCTGCTTCGGCATGACGGCGATCACCGCGCTCACTGCGCAGAACACCTGCGGCGTGCGCGCCATCCACGGCGTGCCGCCGCAGATGCTGCGCGACCAGATCGACGCCGTGATCGACGACATCGGCGCCGACGCGGTCAAGATCGGCATGCTGCACGCGCCGGAGATCGTGCGCACCGTCGCCGAGGCGATCGACCGCCACACGCTGCCCAACGTCGTCTTCGACCCGGTGATGGTCGCCACGAGCGGCGCCGTCCTCATCGAACAGGCGTCGATGGACGTGCTCGTGCG
>JAKORH010000034.1 GCA_029777935.1 Pseudomonadota bacterium | reverse complement strand
GTCGGCGATCGTACCGATCAGCGCTACGTCCGAGCCGAGCCGCTCGCGGATCAGGCCGTCGACGGCCCGCATGTCGTCGGCGATCGGGGCGAGCAGACGCGCCAGTTCGTCCGTGGACGACTGCGCTTCGGGCACGGTCTGCAGCGCTGACAAGGTCGTTGCTCGGGGATTTGCGTACGGATTATAGGTGGCCGGCGCGGTGCGCTCGGCCGCGCCCGGTCCTGAGCGGGCCAGCGATCCGGCAGTTTGACCGCGCTTGCCGCAGCGTGAGAAAATGCGCGGCTTTCCGGGATCGATTGCCCGTTGCCGGCGGTGCGGCGAGCGGCAGGAGCAGAAGAGAATGTACGCAGTGATCAGGAGCGGCGGCAAGCAGTATCGTGTCGCCAGCGGACAGACGATCAAGGTCGAGTCGATCGTCGGCGATGTCGGCGCGCAGGTGACGCTCGATCAGGTGCTCGCCATCGGCGAGGGCGCCGAGGTGCGCGTCGGCACGCCGCTCGTTGCCGGCGCATCGGTCAAGGCGACCGTGGTGGCACAAGGCCGGCATCCCAAGGTCAGGATCTTCAAGATGCGGCGGCGCAAGCATTTCCAGAAGCGCGCCGGCCACCGGCAGAATTTCACCGAACTGCGCATCGATTCGATCGGCTGAAGCGGGTCGGACGGTTCGGCAAGCGAGGAACGAAATGGCACACAAGAAGGCAGGTGGCTCGTCCCGCAACGGGCGCGACTCCCAGGCCAAGCGGTTGGGCGTGAAGGTTTACGGCGGGGAGTCGATCAATGCCGGCGGCATCATTGTCCGCCAGCGCGGGACCCGGTTCCACCCCGGGGACAACGTCGGGATCGGGCGCGATCACACCCTGTTCGCCACGATCGACGGGACCGTCAGGTTCCACGTGACCGGGGCGCAGAACCGTCAGACCGTCAGCGTGCTTCCGCGCACCTGAGCGGGCTCGCGGCAGAGCGCGCGATCAGCGGAAAGCCCTGCCGATGCCGGCAGGGCTTTTTTCATTGTGAAGTTCATCGACGAAGCACGAATCGAAGTCATCGGCGGCCGCGGCGGCAACGGCTGTGCCTCGTTTCGGCGTGAGAAATTCATCCCGAAAGGCGGGCCCGATGGCGGTGACGGCGGCCGCGGCGGCGACGTCTGGGTGGTCGCCGACCGCAACATCAATACGTTGATCGACTACCGCTACGCGCGCAAGCATGCGGCCGGCAACGGCGAGCACGGCCGCGGCGCCGATTGCTTCGGCGCAGGCGGCGACGACATCGAGCTGCGCGTTCCGGTCGGCACGGTGATCATGGACGAGGCGACGGCAGAGGTGATCGCCGATCTCGCCCAACACGGGCAGCGCGTGCGCGCCGCCAAGGGGGGCAAGGGCGGTCTGGGCAATCTGCACTTCAAGTCGAGCACCAACCGGGCGCCGCGCCAGCACACGCCGGGCGAGCCCGGCGAACACCGCTGGCTGCGGCTCGAGTTGAAGGTGCTGGCAGATGTCGGCCTGCTCGGAATGCCCAACGCCGGCAAGTCGACGCTGATCGCGGCAGTCTCGAATGCACGGCCGAAGATCGCCGACTACCCGTTCACGACCCTGCATCCGCACCTCGGCATGGTGCAGCTCGCGCCCGAGGCCGGTTTCGTGATCGCCGATATTCCCGGTTTGATCGAGGGCGCCGCCGAAGGGGCGGGACTCGGCCATCAGTTCCTGCGCCACCTCGGTCGGACGCGCCTGCTGCTGCACGTGATCGACATCGCGCCGCTCGAAGCCAGCCGCGATCCGGTCCGGGACGCGCGCGCGATCGCCGGCGAACTCAAGAAGTACGACATTGAGCTCGCGCGCAAGCCGCGCTGGCTGGTGCTCAACAAGATCGACCTTGTTCCTGCGACCGAGCGGGCAGCGCGCGTGGCGGAATTGCGGCGCCGTCTGCGCACGCGCGCGCCGATCCACTGCGTGTCGGCGGCCAGCGGCGAGGGTTGTCGCGAACTGATGTGGGCCGTGCATCGCTTTCTCGCCCAGTCGCGGCAGCGGCAGAGCGCCGGCGCCGAGGCGCCGACCGTGGCGGAGGACGCGGCGTGAGCAGTATGTCGGTCATCGCCGCGGCCCGACGCCTGGTCGTCAAAGTGGGCAGCAGCCTGGTCACGAACGAGGGCCGCGGGCTCGATCTCGCGGCGATCTCGGAATGGGCGCGCCAGATCTCGCAGCTGAACCAAGGTGGCAAGCAAGTTCTGCTCGTGTCGAGCGGCGCGATCGCCGAAGGCATGAAGCGCCTCGGCTGGACGCGCCGGCCGAAGCAGATGCATGAGCTGCAGGCCGCCGCCGCAGTCGGCCAGATGGGGCTGGCGCAGGCGTACGAGACCAGCTTTCGCGCGCTTGGCAAGCGCACCGCGCAGGTGCTGCTGACGCACGCAGATCTGGCCGACCGCGCCCGCTATCTGAATGCCCGGTCGACGCTGCTGACGCTGCTCGCGCTGGACGTGGTCGCGGTGATCAACGAGAACGACACCGTGGTGACCGACGAGATCAAGTTCGGCGACAACGACACGCTCGGAGCGCTGGTAGCCAATCTGGTCGAAGCCGACGCGCTGGTGATCCTGACGGACCAGCGCGGCCTGTTCAGCGCCGATCCGCGACGCGATCCCTCGGCCACGCTGATCGGGAGCGCGCAAGCCGGCGATCCCGCGCTGGAGGCGGTTGCCGGCGGCAGCGGCAGCGCGATCGCGCGCGGCGGCATGATCTCCAAGGTACTGGCGGCCAAACGCGCCGCACGCAGCGGCGCGCATACGGTGATCGCGAGTGGGCGCGAGGCCGACGTGCTGGTGCGGCTGGCCGCAGGCGAACGCATCGGCACCGAACTTGCGGCGACCACCGCGGTGCTGACGGCTCGCAAGCAATGGCTGGCCGACCACCTGCAGATGAAGGGACGCGTCGTGATCGATGCCGGTGCCGCGCGCGCGCTGCGCGGCGCGGGCAAGAGCCTGCTGCCGATCGGCGTGGTCGAAGTCGTGGGCGAGTTCGCGCGCGGCGACGTGATTGCGTGCATCGGACCCGACGGGCGCGAAGTCGCGCGCGGTCTCGCGAACTACGACAGCACCGAAACGCGCCAGATTGCGCGCAAGCCGAGCAGCGAGATCGAAGCCACACTCGGCTACTTCGAAGAACCCGAGCTGATTCACCGCGACAATCTCGTTCTGAGCTGAAGCTCAGGACGAGATTGCGTCGCAGGCTGACCTGCGCAGCAGGTCAAGCCGCGCAGCGGCGGCCGCAGACACAAGCTGGAACTCAGCCGGAACCGGCGGAGGAATCGCAGCGCGCGGCGCGATCGGTGCCGCTTCCCCGTATCAGGAAGCCGACCGGTTGGTCGCCTCTATCACCTCAGGCGACTCCGTCGCTGCCCGATCGTCGCGCCGGCGCGTGCGTCCGAAGCCGCGCCGGTTCGGCCGGAAGACGTAGCGCGACAGCTCCGCCAGCGCCTGCTGATAGACCTCGCGCTTGAACTCGATCACCGCGTCGAGCGGTATCCAGTAGTGCTGCCACCGCCACGCATCGAACTCCGGCTTCTCGGACCGGCGCAGCGACACGTCGCAGTCGCGCGCCAGCAAGCGCAGCAGGAACCAGATCTGCTTCTGCCCGCGGTAATTGCCGCGCAGCTCGCGCCGCACCCACTGCTCGGGAACGTCGTACCGAAGCCATTCGCGCGTGCGGGCGACGATCTTCACGTGCTCGGGCTTCAGCCCGATCTCCTCGTACAGCTCGCGGAACATCGCCTGTTCGGGAGATTCGCCCTGCTTGATCCCGCCTTGCGGGAACTGCCATGAATGCTGCCTGACGCGCTTGCCCCAGAAGACCTCGTTCCGGTAATTGAGCAGGATGACGCCGACATTCGGGCGATAGCCGTCCTTGTCCAGCATGCCAACACCTGACGCTATATCATCTGCGGCCGATTATAGGTCCGCGTTTCACAATGCGGTCATGTTTTCGGTCGACTTCCCGACCCCGTCCTCGACGCGATGCGCGCCTCTGCCTACTTCGTTTCGACTCTCAAGGAAGCCCCGGCCGACGCCGAGGTCGTCAGCCACCGGCTGATGGTGCGCGCCGGCATGATCAGGAAGCTGGCGGCCGGCATCTACAGCTACCTGCCGCTCGGGCTGCGGTCGATCCGCCGCATCGAGACGATCATCCGCGAGGAGATGAACCGGGCCCGCGCGATCGAGCTGTTGATGCCGGTGGTGCAGCCGGCGGAGCTGTGGATGGAATCGGGGCGCTGGTACAAGATGGGTCCGGAACTGCTGCGGCTGCAGGACCGTCACCAGCGCGACTTCGTGGTGCAGCCGACGTCGGAGGAGGTGATCGCCGACATCGTGCGCGAGTCGATCCGCAGCTACAAGCAGTTGCCCGTGAACTTCTATCACATCCAAACCAAGTTCCGGGACGAGCGCCGGCCGCGCTTCGGCGTGATGCGCGGGCGCGAGTTCACGATGAAGGACGCCTACTCGTTCGACCGCGACGAGGCGGGCGCGATGAAGAGCTACCAGGCGATGTACGACGCGTATTGCCGCATCTTCACGCGCATGGGCCTGAAGTACCGCGCGGTGGCGGCGGACACCGGCGCGATCGGCGGCCAGGCGAGCCACGAATTCCAGGTCATCGCCGACACCGGCGAGGACGCGATCGCCTACTGCCCGACCTCCGACTACGCGGCCAACATCGAGCTGGCCGAGGCGCTGCCGCTGATCGCGCGGCGCGCCGCGCCGAGCGAGCCGCTGACGAAGACGCCGACGCCGGGCAAGGAAAGGTGCGAGGACGTTGCCCGGCTGCTCGGGCTGCCGCTCGAACGCACGGTCAAGTCGATCGTGCTCGCGGTCGACGAGAAGAACAACAAGGGCGAGCCGGTCGATGCGAGGATCTTCCTGCTGCTGATCCGCGGCGATCACGAGCTGAACGAGATCAAGGCGGGCAAGCTGCCGGGGCTGCGGGACGGCTATCGCTTCGCGACGGAGGCCGAAATCCGCGGTGTGTTCGGCTGCCGGCCCGGCTACCTCGGGCCGATCAACATGCGCCGGCCGGTCACGGTCGTCGCCGACCGCACGGTGGCAAACATGAGCGACTTCGTGTGCGGCGCGAACGAGGAGGACTACCACCTCACGGGCGTGAACTGGAGTCGCGACTTGCCCGAACCGATCGTCGCCGACATTCGCAACGTGGTCGCCGGCGACCCGTCGCCCGACGGCAGGGGCGTCCTCGCGATCCAGCGCGGCATCGAGGTCGGCCATGTGTTTGCCTGCCTGCCGTATCCGGAGGCGATGAAGCTGACCTTCACCGACGAGAACGGTGCACCGGCGCTGATGAGGATGGGTTGCTACGGCATCGGTGTCACGCGGCTGCTCGGCGCGGCGATCGAGCAGAACCACGACGCCAAAGGCATCATCTGGCCCGATGCGATCGCGCCGTTCGAAGTGGTGATCTGCCCGGTCAACTACCGGCAATCGGACCAGGTGCGGCAGGTTGCCGACCGGCTGTACGCCGAGCTCGCCGCCGCCGGCGTGGACGTGATGCTCGACGATCGCGGCGAACGTCCGGGCGCGATGTTTGCCGACTGGGAACTGATCGGCGTGCCGCACCGGGTCACCGTCGGCGAACGCGGGTTGAAGAGCGGCGAGCTCGAGTACGCGCAGCGGCGAACGCTCGCGCCCGTCGCGGTACCCCTGACGGATGCGTACGAGTTCATCCGGCGCCAGCTCGCGAGCGCCCGGGCCTGACCTCCGGCGCCGGCGACTGGCCGGGGCGGTGATCGCATCGGCCGCTGCGCCGCTTGCGCTGCTGTACCCACGCGCGGCGCGCGCCGGCGCGCAGCAGTACGAGCCGCTGGCCGACGCGGTGCGCGCAGCGCTGGCCGCGCAGATCGCGGATCGCACGCCGCCGACACGGACCTTCGCGCGCATCGAGGAGCGGCTCGCTTTCCTCGACTGGCTGGGAGCGATGTCGGAACGGTTGCGGCCGCGCAAAATCGATTACCGGACGCGCGTGGAGTTCCTGCGCACGCTCGACTACGAGTCCACCCGCGCCGGACTCGATCGTCAGATGGTGCTGGGGCTGATCGAAGTCGAGAGCAATTTCCGCAAGTACGCCGTGTCGACTGCCGGCGCGCGCGGATACATGCAGGTGATGCCGTTCTGGGCCGACGTGATCGGCGACGGCGACGCGCGCAAACTGTTCGACATGCGCGCCAACCTGCGCTACGGCTGCGTGATCCTGCGCCACTACCTCGATCTGGAAAAGGGCGAGCTGTTCCTGGCGCTCGGGCGCTACAACGGCAGCCGCGGCCGCGCCGAATATCCGAACGCAGTGAGGGCGGCGTGGAAGAGTCGCTGGGGCTACGAACACGCGCATCGCGCCAGTCTGTGAGCCGTCGTCGGAATCGGTGACCCGGCCACCCGCCTTGTTCTCTAACCGCGAACGTGTTCCTTGGGCAAAGGATGGAAATGCCCGGACGACAGTGGGGCCGGGCTGTTCGACGACGTGTCCGCCGTGTTTGCAAGCGGAGCGGTGTTCCAGAGCAGCTTCGCGGCGCTAAGCCGTGTCGCCTCAATGCGTGAGGCTTGGTCATGGCACGCGCTGCTCTGCTGTGGCCGTGGCTCGCCGACAATCCACAGCGCCTGATCACATTCGGTCTCGTGCCGCGGGCCTGAACGCGTGGCGCGCACGCGGTCGTCGCAGCCGCGCCGGACGAGATCAGCCCGCTCAATGCATGGGCGGCGATCTGTTAGTGTGTCCCATCGTCTGACGACGAACGCTGCGGTCCCGCAATCATGAAGAACAACAACGAGGTCACGTCGCGGAGCGCCGATCGTCGAAACCCTCAGTTCTGGTCGACGCTTCGCTTGGCAGGATTCTGCGCGCTGACCGGCATGGCGGTGGCGGCGTGTGCGGTGGGGCCCGATTTCAAGGCGCCGCAGCTTCCCGCGGCCGCGCGCGGCACCGACTACACGGCGTCGCCGCTGCCGGCGAAGACCGCGCAGGCGCCCGTCGCCGGCGGAACTGCGCAGGAATGGGCCGTCGGTTCGGACATCCCGGCCCGATGGTGGGCGGTGTTTCATTCCGATCAGCTCGATGACTTGCTGCGCAGCGCGTTCCAGCGCAGTCCGACCCTGGCCGCGGCGCAGGCCACCCTGCGTCAGGCGCAGGAGAGCTTGCGTGCACAGCAAGGGAACTTGCAGCTTCCGAGGGTGGACGCGCAGCTCGGCGCCGAGCGCGAGCACGCCGCGGCGGTGCAGACGCAGACTCCCGGCGGCCAGTTGCTGACGCTGTACAACGCCCAAGTCAACGTTTCGTACACGCTCGATTTGTTCGGCGGCGTGCGCCGCCAGATCGAGAGCGCGCAGGCCGAGGTCGACGCGCAGCGCTTCCAGGTCGAGGGCACCTACCTGATGCTCGCCGGCAACCTGGTAACCACTGCGGTCAGGGAAGCGGGGTTGCGGGCGCAGCTCAAGGCGACCAGAGAAGTGCTCGACGCCCAGCAGCGCCAGCTCGAAATACTCGAAAAGCAGTTCGAAATCGGCGCTACGCCCAAGTCGGTCGTGCTGGCGCAGCGAACCCAGGTTGCGCAGACGTTGGCGACGCTGCCGGCGCTGGAAAAGTCGCTGGCTCAGGCTCGCCATCAGCTTGCGGTCTACGCCGGCCGTCTTCCCGGCGAGCCGGGCCTGCCCGAATTCGACCTCGCCAACTTCAGCCTGCCGCAGACGCTGCCGCTGTCGTTGCCGTCGACGCTGGCACGCCAACGGCCGGACGTGCGCGCTGCCGAGGCGTTGCTGCACCAGGCCAGCGCGCAGGTCGGTGTGGCGACCGCCAACCTGTATCCGCAGATCCAGCTCAGCGCGAGCTACGGCAGCACCGCGCTGCACGCCGGCGACCTGTTCTCGAGTCCGTGGACCTTCTGGAGCCTGGCGGCGGGCCTGACCCAGCCGCTGTTCCACGGCGACGCGTTGAATGCCCAGCGGCGCGCGGCCATCGCGGCATTCGATGCGGCCGCCGCCCAATACCGCGGCACGTTGCTGGTGGCGTTCCAGAACGTGGCCGATGCCTTGCGCGCGCTGCAGTTCGACGCGGACGCCCTCAAGTCCCAAGCCGACGCCGAGGCCGCCGCGCGGCAGTCGCTCGACATGAGCACTGATCAGTACCGTAACGGCGCTGTGAGCTACGTGCAGTTGCTCACGTCGCAGCAGGCCTGGCTGCAGACCCACACGGCGCTGGCGCAAGCGCAGGCGGCGCGCTATGCGGACACGGCCGCGCTGTTCCAGGCGCTCGGCGGAGGCTGGTGGAATCGAGGCCCGCTGCCCGACGTGTCCGCCGCCGCAGTGCAGGATTGAAAGCGCGGTTCGACGAACCGCTGGAGAACTCGAAAATGACGAAGCGCATGCTGATCATGATCGGCGCCGTGCTGGTGCTGATCGCGGCGCTGGCCCTGGGCAAGTTTATTCAGATCAGGAAAGTGATCGCGGCGGTCCCCAAGCCGCAACCGCAGACGGTGTCGACGATCGAGGTACAGAAGCTGCAATGGCAGCCGCAACTGAAGGCGGTGGGCACGCTTATGCCGGTGCGCGGCGCCGACCTGTCGAGCGAGATCGCCGGGCTGGTGCGCAGCGTGCACTTCAAGTCGGGGCAGGATGTGCGAGCCGGCGCGCTGCTGGTGCAGCTCAATGCCGATGCCGACGCCGCGCAACTGCGCGCGCTGCAGGCTGCCGCCGACCAAGCCGCGATCGTGCTCAAGCGCGACCAGGCCCAGCTCGCGGTGCAGGCAGTGAGCCAGGCCCAGGTCGACGCCGACACGAACGACCTGAAGACGAAGCTCGCCCAGGTGGCGCAGCAGGCCGCCGTGGTCGACAAGAAGTCGATCCGCGCGCCGTTCGCTGGCCGGCTCGGCATCACCACGTTGCAGCCCGGGCAATACGTCAATGCCGGCGACAAGCTGGTCACGTTGCAGACGCTCGATCCGATCTACGTCGACTTCACGCTGCCGCAGCAGCAGCTCAACGGCCTCGCCGTGGGCCAGGCCGTCAAGCTCTCGCTCGATGCGTTCCCGGGCCAGACTTTCAGCGGCAAGATCAACGCGATCAACCCGAAGGTCGACCCGTCCACCCGCAACATTCTGGTCGAGGCCACTGTCGCCAACCCAAAGCGCGATCTGCTGCCCGGCATGTTCGCCGACGTCCGCATCGACGTTGGTGGCGTCGAGGACCGTCTGACGGTGCCGCAGGCCGCGATCACCTACAACCCGTACGGCTCGACGGTGTTCGTGGTGGCGAAGGCCAAACCGGCGCCGGCGAAGCCGGGCCAGCCCCCCGCCGTGGCCGGAGGCGAACAGTTGGTCGCGAATCAGGTGTTCGTCGAGACCGGTCCGACGCGCGGCGACCAGATTTCGATCACCAAGGGCCTCGAGGCCGGCCAGCAGGTGGTCACCAGCGGCCAGCTCAAGCTGAAGAACGGAACGCCGGTGGTCGTCGACAACCGCGTCCAGCCTTCCAATAACCCGAACCCGACGCCACAGGAAAGGTGAAGAGAATCTTCCGATGAACTTCACCGATATCTTCATTCGCCGGCCGGTGCTGGCGATGGTGGTCAGCCTGCTGCTGGTCGTGCTCGGCCTGCGCGCGCTCGAAAGCCTGCCGATCAACCAGTACCCGAAGACCCAGAACTCGGTCGTGACGATCACGACGGCGTATTACGGCGCGGATGCCGCGACCGTGGCCGGCTTCATCACGCAGCCGCTCGAAGCCGCGGTCGCGCAGGCGCAGGGCATCGACTACCTGTCCTCGTCCAGCAGCCTCGGCGTGTCGGTGATCACGGCCACGCTGCGCCTGAACTACGACGCCAACCGCGCGCTGACCGAGATCAATACGCAGGTGGCGTCGGTGCGCAACCAGTTGCCGGCACAGGCGCAGCAGCCGGTGCTCAAGGTCCAGACCGGGCAGACCACCGACGCGATGTACATCGGCTTCTACAGCGACGAGATGCCGAACAACAACATCACCGACTATCTGGCGCGCGTGGTGCAGCCGAAGCTGAACTCGATCGACGGCGTGCAGACCGCCGAAATCCTCGGGGCGCGCACGTTCGCACTGCGCGCCTGGCTCGATGCGTCGCGAATGGCCGCCTTCGGCGTCACCGCGGCCGACGTCGCCGCCGCATTGACCGCCAACAACTTCCTGGCGGCGGTCGGCCAGAGCAAGAACGACATGGTGACCGTGCCGCTGAATGCGAGCACTTCGCTGCATAGCGTGGACGAGTTCAAGCAGCTCGCGATCAAGAGCGCCAACGGCGCGATCGTGCGGCTGCAGGACGTGGCCACCGTCACGCTGGGTTCGGAGAACTACAACTTCAACGTCGCCTTCAACGGCGTGCGCTCGGTGTTCATCGGGATCCAGGTGGCGCCGGCGGCCAACATCCTGAACGTTGCCGCGGCCGTGCGCAATGCGTTCCCCGACATCCAGAGTCAGCTCCCCGCCTCTCTGACCGGCAAGATCGTCTACGACTCGACCGATTTCATCAACAGCTCGATCCGCGAGGTGGTCAAGACGCTGGTCGAGGCGCTGGCGATCGTCACCATCGTGATCTACCTGTTCCTCGGCACCTTGCGCGCGGTGCTGGTGCCAGTGGTCGCGATGCCGCTGTCGCTGATCGGGACCTTCTTCGTGATGCTGATACTGGGCTACTCGATCAACCTGCTGACGTTGCTCGCGCTGGTGCTGGCGATCGGGCTGGTGGTGGACGACGCGATCATCGTGGTCGAGAACGCGGACCGCCACATGCGCGAGGGCAAGACGGCGTTCCAGGCGGCGCTGATCGCCGCGCGCGAGTTGGGCAGCCCGATCCTGGCGATGACGGTGGTGCTGGTCGCGGTGTACGTGCCGATCGGCTTCCAGGGCGGGCTGACCGGCGCGCTGTTCACCGAATTCGCGTTCACGCTGGCCGGTGCGGTCACGGTGTCGGGCATCGTCGCGCTGACGCTGTCGCCGATGATGTGCTCGCGCTTCTTCAAGCCCGAGCAGGACAGCGGCAAGTTCGCAGCGCTGATCGAGCGAACGTTCGAACGGGTGCACGGCGGCTACCTGCGGCTGCTGGGCAGCCTGCTGAAGACCTGGCCGGTGCTGATCGTGATGGCGGCGATCCTGATCGTCTGCCTCGGCCTGATGTTCAAGATGTCCAAGTACGAACTGGCGCCCGAGGAAGACCAGGGCATCGTGCTCGGCTTGCTGCAGGGGCCGGCGACCGCCACCATCGACCAGATGCAGACTTACGCGGACCAGGTGTTCCAGGATTCGAAGTCGCTGCCCGAATACCAGCAGATGTTCCAGATCACTGGCTTTCCGGCGCCGAACACCGGCATCGGTGGCGTCATCCTCAAGCCCTGGGATCAGCGCAGCCGCAGCGCGCACGAAGTCCAGACCGAGCTGCAGCAGCGCTGGAACGGCATTGCCGGCGCGCGCGTCGCGGCGTTCCAGTTCCCGCCGCTGCCCGGCTCCTCCGGCCTGCCGGTGCAGTTCGTGGTCAAGAGCACCGAGCCGTTCCAGAATCTGAACACTCTGGCGCAGCAGTTGATGGACAAGGCCCGCGCAGACGGCAAGTTCTACTTCGTCGACGCCGACCTGAAGTACGACCTGCCGCAGGCCACGGTGGTGATCGATCGCGACAAGATCGCCTCGCTGGGCCTGACCCAGCAGGACGTGGGCAACGCGCTGACGGCGGCGCTCGGCGGCGGCTACGTCAACTACTTCTCGATCTCCGGCCGCTCGTACAAGGTGATTCCGCAGGTGCTGCAGGTCGATCGGCTGAACCCGTCGAACGTCCTGAACTTCTACATCAAGACGCCGAGCGGCTTGGTGCCGGCCAGCACCGTGGCCAGCCTGTCGTACTCGGTCGAACCCGAGACGATCAACCATTTCCAGCAGTTGAACTCGGTCACGATCTCGGGCGTGCCCAGCGGCGCGCAGGGCGAGACGCTGGACTACCTGCGCGAGCAGGTGCGCCAGCTCGCGCCGAGCGGCTACTCGGTCGACTTCGCCGGCCCGTCGCGCCAGTTCGTACAGGAGTCGGGCGGCTTCGCCGTGACCTTCGCTTTCGCGTTGATCATCGTGTTTCTGGCGCTGTCGGCGCTGTTCGAGAGCTTCCGCGATCCGGCCGTGATCCTGATCTCGGTGCCGCTGGCGCTGTTCGGCGCCATGATCTTCGTCTTCCTCGACTTCGCGTCGATGAATATCTACACCGAGGTGGGGTTGGTGACGCTGATGGGCCTGATCAGCAAGCACGGCATCCTGATCGTCGAAGTGGCCAACACGCTGCAGCACGAGGGCAAGAGCAAGCGTGACGCGATCATCCAGGCCGCCGGCACCCGGCTGCGCCCGATTCTGATGACCACCGCGGCGATGGTGTTCGGCGTGGTGCCGCTGGTGATCGCCTCCGGCGCCGGCGCGGCGGGAAGGCAGGCGATGGGCGTCGTGATCTTCACCGGCATGGCGATCGGCACGCTGTTCACGCTGTTCGTGGTACCAGCCATGTACCTCTTCCTGGCCGCCGATCGCAGCAAGCATCGCGCGCTCGAGGGCGACGCCCCGGGTGGCGCTGCGACACCGGGCGGCGCGCCGCACACGGCCTGATCGAGCGCGGCTCGGTCAGCCTTGGTGCGGTCAGTGCTTCGGCACGCGCGGGCCGCCGCCGAATCCCTTCAGCCCGCCCATCGCACGCATCATCTTGGCCAGTCCGCCCTTCTTCATCTGCTTCATCATCGTCTGCATCTGCTCGAACTGGTTGAGCACGCGATTGACCTCCTGCACCGAGACGCCGGCGCCGGCGGCGATGCGGCGCTTGCGCGAGGCCTTGATCAGGTCGGGCTTGGTGCGCTCCTGCGGCGTCATCGAGTTGATGATGCCTTCGACGCGGCGGATCTGACGCTCGGCGTCCTTGTCGTTGACCGGTCCGGCGGCCTGCGCGAACTGCGCCGGCAGCTTGTCGAGCAGGCTCGACAGCCCGCCCATCTTGCGCATCTGGCCGATCTGGTCGCGGAAGTCGTTCAGGTCGAAGCGCTGCCCCGACTGCATGCGCTGCGCGAATTTCTCCGCCGCCTTGACGTCGATCGATTTGCGCACGTCCTCGACCAGCGCGGCGATGTCGCCCATGCCGAGGATGCGGCCCGCCATGCGTTCCGGGTCGAAGCGCTCCAGTCCGCCGATCTTCTCGGCGACGCCGACGAACTTGATCGGCTTGCCGGTCACGTGCCGCACCGACAGCGCCGCACCGCCGCGCGCGTCGCCGTCGAGCTTGGTCAGGATCACGCCCGTCAGCGGCAGCCGCTCGGAGAACGCCTTCGCGGTGTTGACCGCATCCTGCCCCAGCATTGCGTCGACGACGAACAGCGTCTCGATCGGATGCAGCCGCTCGTTCAGTGCGGCCACTTCCTGCATCATCGCCTCGTCGATCGCGAGCCGGCCCGCGGTGTCGACGATCAGCACGTCGAAGAACTGCCGCCGCGCGTGCTCGAGGGCGCGCGCCGCGATGTCAAGCGGCTGATCGTCGCCCGAACTTGGAAAGAACTCCGCGCCCGCCTGCGCGGTCACCGTCTTCAACTGCTCGATCGCCGCCGGCCGGTACACGTCAGTCGACACGGTCAACACCTTCTTCCGGCGCTCGTCGTGCAGCCACTTGGCGAGCTTGGCGGCGGTGGTGGTCTTGCCGGCGCCCTGCAGGCCGGCGAGCAGAATGATCGCCGGCGGCTGAGTGGCGAGGTCCAGTTCGCGCGCCTCGGGCGGCAGATCGCCGCCCATCAGCAGCGTCAGTTCCCGCTGCACGACGCCGACCAGCGCCTGCCCCGGAGTCAGCGACCCGACCACTTCCTCGCCGAGCGCCTTGTCCTTCACGCGCGCGATGAAGTCGCGCACCACCGGCAGCGCCACGTCGGCCTCGAGCAGCGCCACGCGCACCTCGCGCAGCATTTCCTGCGTATTGGCCTCGGTCAGCCGCGCCTGGCCGCGCATCTGCTTGACGACGCGCGACAGCTTTTCGGTCAGTGATTCGAGCATGCCGGAAAGCCGCGGATCGAACCATCCGCGTGCTATATAAGAACCATGGAATCCGCCGCATTCTACGTGCTGGGTCACACGATCGTCGCCGCCCTGTACCTGCTGCTCGCGACGATCAACTGGCGCGCGGTGCAGACCGGCGAGTCCACGCCCTGGAACCGCTGGCGCGGGTTCGCGATCCCGCTGATCGCGGCCGGCCATCTGCTGCTGCTGATGCACGCAGTGGTGGGCAGCGGCGAGTTCCGCTTTGGCTTCGCGCACGCGCTGTCAGCCACGCTGCTGCTGGCGGTGCTGATCATCTGGGTCGAGGGATTCTTCGTGCCGATGCGCGGACTCGACATGCTGGTGTTGCCCGCGGCAGCGGTCGCCGTGCCGCTGCCGGCGCTGTTCCACGGCGCCGCGATCTCCGCGGCGGCCGACACCGGCGTATTGCGCGTGCACCTGATCATGGCGATCTCCGCCTACAGTCTGCTGACGATCGCCGCGCTGCACGCGCTGCTGATGGCCTCCGTCGACCGCCAACTGCACGCGGCGCTCGGCCCGCCCGAGCGCACCTCGCGCTGGCTGGCGCAGATGCCGCCGCTGCTGGCGATGGAGCGCATGCTGTTCCGGCTGATCGGCGCCGGCTTCGCGCTGCTGACGCTGACGCTGCTGTCCGGCGTGTTCTTCTCCGAGGAACTGTTCGGCCGCCCGCTGCGCTTCGATCACAAGACGGTGTTCACGATCGCTTCGTGGTTCGTGTTCGCCGGGCTGCTGATCGGCCGCTTCGTGTTCGGCTGGCGCGGCCGCAAGGCGCTGCGCTGGACGCTGGCGGGCTTCGTGATGCTGCTGCTGGCGTACGTCGGCAGCCGCTTCGTGCTCGAAGTCATCCTGCATCGGATCTGATGAGCCGCATCCTGTTCTGGCTGCTGCTAGCGCTGGCCGCGTACATCGGCTACCGCTGGTGGCGGATCAAGCAGCAAGCGACGGCCGCGGGCGGGGGCCCGCAGCGGGCGAAGGTCGAGACGATGGTCCGCTGCGACGCGTGCGGGCTGAACGTGCCGCAGTCCGAGGCGATCGCCGCCGGCGGGCGCTGGTATTGCTGCGAGGAGCACCGCGCCGCGCGCGGCAAGAGCGGAGGCTGATTGGCCGCAGTCGGCGAACCGGCGCGCGCGGCGCCGCTCGACGGCGGCGAGCCGGCCTGGCGCACCCTCGAATACTTCGCGCTGACCCGTGTGCTGATCGCCAGCGCGCTGGTGCTGTCGGTCGTGGCCGTCGGCGCCGGCGCCGCCGGCTGGCATGCCACGCCGGTGGCGATCGGCAGCGTGGTGTATTTCGCGCTCGCGGCGCTGCTGGCGGTGATCACGCTGTACGTGCGGCAGCGTTTCGTCGCGCAGGTCGCGCTGCAGATCGCGCTCGACCTGATCGTGATCTCGGCGCTGCTGATGCTGGGCGGCGGCAGCCGCACCGGCGTGACGATCCTGTATTTGCTGCCGCTGGCCGGCGCCTCGCTGCTGCTGCCGACCAGCGCGATGTTCTTCGTGTGCGCGCTCGCGGTGCTGGCGATGCTGTTCGACGGCGTGCTGCGGCTGCTCGACGCCGAAGGCAGCAGCGCGATCGTGTTCCAGGCCGGACTGTACGGCGCGGCGCTGTTCGCGGTGGCCGCGCTGTTGCGCTTTCTCGCGGCGCGGCTGGCGGCGCAGGAGCGCCTGGCAGTCAGCCGCGGCCGGGTGATCGAGAACCAGCTCGAGATCAACCGGCTCGTGATCGCGCAGATGGAGCAGGGCGCGATCGTCGTCGACGCCGCCACGCGCGTGCGCGCCAACAATCGTGCGGCGCGCGTGCTGCTCGGGCTCGGCGCCGATGCGCAGCTGACGGGGCGGCATCTGACCGAGTTTCCGACGCTGGCGCCGCTGGCGGCGGCGCTGCAGCGCTGGGCCGCCGAGGCCGGCCGGTCGCCCGGCCGCAACGAACAGGCGGTGCTGCTGCCGGACCTGAAGCTGCGCGCACGCTGCGTGCGGCCGGCGGCGTCGTCGTCCGACGAACTGGCGGTCTTCCTCGAGGACGTGCGCCAGGTCGAGCAGCGCGCGCAGCAGCTGAAGCTCGCCGCGATGGGCCGGCTGACGGCTTCGATCGCGCACGAGATCCGCAATCCCCTCGGCGCGATCGGGCACGCAGCGCAGCTCTTGTGCGAGGAGGTGCAGGAGCCTGGCGCGCAGCGGCTGGCGGCGATCGTGCGCGAGAACGCGCTGCGTCTGAATCGCCTAGTCGACGACGTGCTGCGCGCGGCGCGCCGCGAGCCGCCGCTGGGCGACGACATCGATCTGTCGTCGTTCGTCGTCGCGTGGCTGGCCGAATTCGTGCGCGACCGCGGGATCGACCGGGCGCTGATCACGGTGCAGGCGCCGGCCGGGCTGCGCGTGCGTTTCGAGGCGTCTCACCTGCGGCAGGTGCTGTACAACCTGGTCGACAACGCGCTGCGCTTCGCCTCCGGCGCGCCGGGCAGCGTGCAGCTCGAGGCCGAGCCGGGCAACGAAGAGCGCGTCGCGGTGCAGTTGTGGGTGTTCGACGACGGGCCCGGGATCGCCGCCGACATGGCCGCGAACCTGTTCGAGCCGTTCTTCA
This sequence comes from Pseudomonadota bacterium, assembly GCA_029777935.1. The sequence goes on along the minus strand of JAKORH010000034.1, from coordinate 18,195 downwards.
GCACCGGCGCGCGCGGCACCGGGCTGGGCCTTTACATGGCGCGCGAATTCTGCATCGTCAATCGCGCCGAGCTCGGCTACGCGGTCCGGCGCAAAGGAGCGGCCGAGCGCGCGGGCTTCTTGATCCGCTTCCCACCCTCATCCGGCGAGCGGCTGGACACGGCCGGATTCCTCGATACCATGCCGCCGCCATGACCAGCGCTGCAGCTCCGATCGTCGACGCCACAGGCGCGCGCCGGCTGCCTGCGGTGCTGGTCGTCGACGATGAAGCGGATCTGCGCGAACTGCTGTCGCTGACGCTGGTGCGGCTGGGACTCGATGTCGATGCCGCCGAGTCGCTGGCGCGCGCGCGCGAGCGGCTGACGGCGAACCGCTATGGCCTGGTCCTGACCGACATGCGGTTGCCCGACGGCATCGGCCTCGATCTGGTGCGCGAGGTCACGCAGGGTCGTTACGGCGACGCGCTCCCCATCGCAGTGATCACCGCGTACGGCAGCGCGGAGAACGCGGTCGCCGCGCTGAAGGCCGGCGCATTCGACTATCTGACCAAGCCGATCGACCTCGCGCAGCTGCGGTTGCTGGTGCGCTCGGCGCTGGCGCCCGCCGCGCCGGGGGCGAGCCTGGCGGCGCCGGTCGAGGAACGCTTCGCGACCCGGCTGCTCGGCAACGCACCCTCGATGGTGCAGCTGCGCGCGATGATCGAGCGGCTCGCACGCAGCATGGCGCCCGTGGCGATCCACGGCGAATCCGGCAGCGGCAAGGAACTGATCGCGCGCGCGATCCACGACAGCTCGGCGCGCCGCACTCAGCCGTTCGTCGCGGTCAACTGCGGCGCCATTCCGGAGACACTGATGGAGGCCGAGTTCTTCGGCTACCGCAAGGGTGCATTCACCGGCGCCGAACGCGACCACGACGGATTCTTCCAGGCGGCCGGCGGCGGCACCTTGTTTCTCGACGAAGTGGCCGAGCTGCCGCTGCCGATGCAGGTCAAGCTGCTGCGCGCGATCCAGGAGCGCAGCGTGCGCAAGGTCGGCGCGACCGCCGAGGAACCGGTCGACGTGCGCGTCGTCAGCGCCACGCACCAGGATCTGGCGCGACTCGTGTCCGAAGGTCGCTTTCGCCAGGACCTCTACTATCGGCTGAACGTGATCGAGCTGCGCGCGCCCAGCTTGCGCGAGCGGATCGATGACGTGCCGCTGCTCGCCGACGCGATCCTGCAGCGGCTGGCGGAACGCAATCACGCCGCGCCTGCGCATCTGTCACCGCGCGCGCTCGACGCGCTGCGCCAGCATTCGTTCCCGGGCAACGTGCGCGAGCTGGAGAACATCCTCGAGCGCGCGGTCGCGCTGGCCGCCGGCGGCGAGCTGCAGCCGGAGGATCTGAGGCTGCCCGCGGTGGAAGGCGCCGCCGAGCTGACCGGAGAGGCCGAGGCGGAGTTCGGGGAGCGTACGGCTTCCGAGGCGGCGCTGGCGCGCGGCTTCGAGATCATCGACGGCGTGCCCAACGATCTGCAGGCGTACGTGGACGCACTCGAACGCGATGCGATCCGCGCCGCGCTGGAGAAGACGCGCTTCAACCGCACCGCCGCCGCGCAACTGCTTGGCCTCACGTTCCGCCAGTTGCGCTATCGGATGCAGCGGCTCGGCGTCAAATGAACAGCGTGCTCGACGTGCCGGACGTCGACGACGACGGCTGGCTCGCCGGCGCGCGCCGCTGCCCGTCGCCGAACTTCGACGCGCGGCCGCCGGATGTCGCGATCGAGCTACTGGTGATCCACAACATCAGCTTGCCTCCCGGCGTTTTCGGCGGCGGCACCATCGAGGCCTTGTTCGCCAACCGGATCGATGCGCGGGCGCACCCGTTCCTGGCCACGCTCACGGAGCTGCGCGTGTCGAGCCACTTCCTGATCGAGCGCGACGGCCGAGTCACGCAGTTCGTCTCCTGCCTGGCGCGCGCGTGGCATGCCGGCGCGTCCGCATTCGAAGGACGGCGCGCCTGCAACGACTTCTCGCTCGGCGTGGAGCTGGAAGGCACCGACTTTGTCGCTTTCGAGGCCGCGCAGTATGCAGCGCTCGCGCGCCTCGCACGCGCGCTGCGCGCCCGCTATCCGCTGCGCGCCGTGCGGGGCCACCAGCACGTCGCGCTCGCACGCAAGACCGATCCCGGTCCGTTCTTCGACTGGCGGCGCTTCGCGGCCGATGCCGCGCTGCCGGCGGCGCTGCTGCCTGAAGACGGTTGAGCCGCCGGCGGGTGTCGGCCTGGATCCCGCCGCGCCCGCGGCGGCGGCAATCATCCGGCTTGCGTTTGGTCGCGACTCTGCCTAAGATCGCGGGCACAATTTATTGTGCAAGCCAGTCGGTTGACCACAATATATTGCGGTCGGCGCCGAGCCAGCGGCAGCAAGGCTCGCCGCTCGCGGGCTGCGGCGGGCCGGCCAGACGCAAGTGCCGACAGATTGTGGCCAAGGCTCCGCGACGACGGGTGCCGCAGCTGATCTCGATCAGGAAGCCGGAGGCAGCATGCAGTTTCAGGAAACGAGTGCGACCCTTGCCACGCATCCGGCCGGCCTGCATCCCGCGGCACCGGGAATCGCGGCCGGCAATGTGGTGGCGACCTCGTTTGCCGACTACAGGATCATCCGCCGCAACGGCGCGGTGGTCGCTTTCGAGCCGTCCAAGATCGCGGTGGCGATGACCAAGGCATTCCTCGCGGTGCGTGGCGGGCAGGGCGCGGCGTCGGCGGCGATCCGCGAGCAGGTCGAAAGGCTTACCGCCAGCGTGGTGGCGGCGCTGCTGCGACGGCAGCCGGCCGGCGGCACGTTCCATATCGAGGACGTGCAGGACCAGGTCGAACTGTCGCTGATGCGTGCCGGCGAGCACGATGTCGCGCGTGCGTACGTGCTGTACCGCGAACGCCGCACGCAGGAGCGCGCTGCCAAGGCCAGGGAGCACACGCCTGCCGCCCCGCAGCTTTCGATGGTGGAGAACGGCCGGCGCGTACCGGTCGACCTGCCGCGGATCCGCGCGCTGATCGAGTCGGCGTGCGTGGGACTGAGCGACTACGTCTCGGCCGATGCGATCCTGGCCGAAACGGTCAGGAACCTGTACGACGGCGTGCCGCTGGATGAGGTCTACAGATCGGCGATCCTGGCGGCGCGCTCCCTGATCGAGAAGGACCCTGCCTATTCCCGTGTCACCGCGCGGCTGCTGCTGCACACGATCCGGCGCGAGGTGCTGGGCGAGGAGGTCACGCAGGCGCAGATGACGCTGCGCTACGCCGAGTACCTTCCGAAGTTCGTCAAGTACGGCATCGAGGCCGAGCTGCTGGACGAGAAGCTCGCCCTGTTTGACCTGAAGCTGCTGGCGCGCGCGCTGGTCCCCGAACGCGACCTGCAGTTCAACTACCTCGGTCTGCAGACGCTGTACGACCGCTACTTCCTGCACCATGAGGGGCGCCGCTTCGAGCTGCCGCAGATCTTCTTCATGCGGGTGGCGATGGGGCTCGCCCTGAACGAGGTCGACCGCGAGGCGCGCGCGGTCGAGTTCTACGAGGTGCTGTCGAAGTTCGACTTCATCAGCTCGACGCCGACGCTGTTCAACAGCGGCACGCGCCACTCGCAGCTCTCGTCCTGTTACCTGTCGACCGTCAGCGACGACCTGGACTCGATCTACGAGGCCATCAAGGACAACGCGCTGCTCGCCAAGTACGCCGGCGGGCTGGGCAACGACTGGACGCCGGTGCGCGCGCTCGGCAGCCACATCAAGGGCACCAACGGCAAGAGCCAGGGCGTGGTGCCGTTCCTGAAGGTCGTCAACGACACGGCGGTGGCGGTCAACCAGGGCGGCAAGCGCAAGGGCGCGGTGTGCTGCTACCTGGAGACCTGGCACCTCGACATCGAGGAATTCCTGGAGCTGCGCAAGAACACCGGCGACGACCGCCGCCGCACGCACGACATGAACACCGCGAACTGGATTCCGGACCTGTTCATGAAGCGCGTGATGGAGGGCGCCGAGCATCCGCAGGATGCGAGCAAGGGACAGTGGACGCTGTTCTCGCCCAGCGACTGTCCGGACCTGCATGACAAGTGCGGCCGCGCGTTCGAGGAGGCTTACCTGCGCTACGAGGACAAGGCCGCACGCGGCGAGCTGAAGCTCCACAAGAAGGTCCCGGCGCAGCAGCTGTGGCGCAAGATGCTGTCGATGCTGTTCGAAACCGGGCATCCGTGGATCACCTTCAAGGATGCATGCAACCTGCGCAGCCCGCAGCAGCACGCAGGCCGGATCCACAGCTCGAATCTGTGCACCGAGATCACGCTGAACACGTCCGACACCGAGATCGCCGTATGCAACCTCGGATCGGTCAACCTGCCGGCGCACATGGCGCCTGACCGCACCGGCGGCCACGCGCTCGATCACGCGAAGCTGAAGGCCACGATCGCCACCGCGATGCGGATGCTCGACAACGTGATCGACATCAACTACTACGCGGTACCGAAGGCGCGCAACTCCAACGTTCGCCATCGCCCGGTCGGGCTCGGGGTCATGGGCTTCCAGGACTGCCTGCACCTGATGCGCACGCCGTACGCGTCGCCGGCCGCGGTCGAGTTCGCCGACCGCAGCATGGAAGCGGTCTGCTACTACGCATACTGGGCATCGACCGAGCTGGCGGCGGAGCGCGGCCGCTACTCGTCGTACGCCGGCTCCCTGTGGGACCGCGGCATCCTGCCGCAGGACACGCTCGCGCTGCTGGCCGAGCAGCGCGGCGGCCAGGTCGAGGTCGACACCTCTGCCAGGTTGGACTGGGACGCGCTGCGGGCGCGGATCCGGCAGCACGGGATGCGCAATTCGAACTGCGTGGCGATCGCGCCGACGGCGACGATCTCCAACATCATCGGCGTGGACGCCTGCATCGAACCGACCTTCCAGAACCTCTTCGTCAAGTCGAACCTGTCGGGCGAGTTCACCGTCGTCAACGAGCACCTGGTGCGGGATCTCAAGGCGCTCGGGCTGTGGGACGAGGTGATGGTCGCGGACCTGAAGTACTTCGACGGCAGCCTGGCGAAGATCGACCGCATCCCGGCGGAGCTGCGGCAGCTCTACGCCACCGCGTTCGAGATCGACCCCGTGTGGCTGATCGAGTGCGCGGCGCGCCGGCAGAAATGGATCGACCAGGCGCAGTCCCTCAATATCTATATGGCGGGTGCCTCCGGCAGGAAGCTCGACGAGACCTACAGGCTGGCGTGGCAGCGCGGGCTGAAGACCACCTACTACCTGCGCACTGTCGGCGCCACGCACGCGGAGAAGTCCACGACCACGCGCGCCGGGCAGCTGAATGCAGTGCCGTCCGACGGCGGATTGGGGGTGGTGACCGCCGACGGCGCGGTTTGCATGCTGAAGCCCGGCGATCCCGGATTCGCCGAGTGCGAAGCCTGCCAATGACGTTGGAAGAGGCACCGACATGCTGACCTGGGATGATGAGCGCGAGACGAACCGGCGGCTGCAGCCGGCGGTGCCGGCCGCCGCGAAGCGTGGGCAGGCGCCTGACTTGCGCCGTGTCAACGTCGCCGACAAGCGGATCATCAACGGCGCCACCGACGTCAACCAGCTGGTGCCGTTCAAGTACAAGTGGGCGTGGGAGAAGTACCTCGCTGCCTGCGCCAATCACTGGATGCCCCAGGAAGTGAACATGTCGCGCGACATCGCGCTCTGGAAGGACCCGAACGGCCTGACCGAGGACGAGCGCCGGATCGTCAGGCGCAACCTGGGCTTCTTCGTTACCGCCGATTCGCTCGCTGCCAACAACATCGTGCTGGGCACCTACCGCCACATCACCGCGCCCGAGTGCAGGCAGTTCCTGCTGCGGCAGGCGTTCGAGGAAGCGATCCACACCCACGCCTACCAGTACATCGTCGAATCGCTGGGATTGGACGAGGGCGAAATCTTCAACGCCTACCACGAGATCGAATCGATCCGCGCCAAGGACGCGTTCCTGATCCCGTTCATCGACACGCTGACCGACGCGGATTTCCGCACCGGAACGATCGAAGCCGACCAGAAGCTGCTGAAATCGCTGATCGTGTTCGCCTGCCTGATGGAGGGGCTGTTCTTCTACGTCGGCTTCGCGCAGATCCTGGCGCTGGGCCGGCAGAACAAGATGACCGGTGCGGCCGAGCAGTACCAGTACATCCTCAGGGATGAATCGATGCACTGCAATTTCGGCATCGATCTCATCAACCAGATCAAGCTGGAAGATCCGCAGCTCTGGACGCCGCAGTTCCGCGACGAGGCGCGGGCGCTGTTCCGGCGGGCGGTCGACCTCGAGTACGCGTACGCGGAGGACACGATGCCGCGCGGCGTGCTCGGATTGAACGCGCCGATGTTCAAGGGTTACCTGCGCTACATCGCCAACCGGCGCGCGCAGCAGATCGGCATCGACGCGTTGTTCCCGGCCGAGGACAACCCGTTCCCATGGATGAGCGAGATGATCGATCTGAAGAAGGAACGCAACTTCTTCGAGACGCGCGTCATCGAATATCAATCGGGCGGCGCGCTGTCGTGGGAGTGATGCGCGGGAAGAATTCGCGCGCAACACACAACACGATGCGCGTCATGCGAAAAATTTCTTGCGTGGCAAATTGTTTGAGAGTAGAAAGCAACCTCAGTTTGGTTGCTCGATCAGTGCTTCCAACAAACACGATCGATCGCTGAATTGAACACCGACAGTCACAGTTCAAGGTTCATCGTCAGACACGGCAGACGAGTCGACAGCAGGACGAAACGGTCTTGTGGACTCGCTCCCTCTCGAAAATCCGGGGGAAGCCGCCAGCAGTTTCCGCTCCCGCATTCCACCGACGCCGGCTTTGTGCCGGCGTCTTCTTTTGCCGCCCTTGCACGCGGCTTCTTCGCATTTCGCCCGCTCCGCCGCCGCAGCGCCGGAGCAGGTGGCACCGGATTCATCAGCGTCAGCGGTCAGTGCGCTGCCCGTTCCGCGCTTTGCTCGGATCTGCGCCTCAAACGCACTTCTGGGGTCGTCGCGGCGACAGAGCATCTGCGTGCGCCGATGAATAGCCCGAACGGTCCATTCGACCGCGCGGGTTTCATCCTCAACCTCTGTCTGACATAGGAGCATCAAATGGCCACTGCCAAGAAAGCTGCGAAGAAAACCGCGAAGAAAGCCGCCAAGAAGAAAACCGCCAAGAAAAAGACGGCGAAGAAGAAGACTGCCAAGAAAGCGGCGAAAAAGAAGACTGCAAAGAAGGCCGCTAAGAAAGCGGCAAAAAAAAAAGTAGCTAAGAAGAAACCTGCGAAAAAGGCTGCCAAGAAGAAGGCGGCCAGGAAGCCGGCTCCAAAGAAAGCTGCTGCACCCAAGGCTCAACCTGCAGCAGCCCCGGCTCCGGCGGCAGCGACGCCGTCGACCGCAGCGGCTCCGGGCGCAAAGACCGCGCTCAACCCCGCAGCGGCATGGCCCTTCCCAACGGGCAGCCGGCCATAACGCTTCGTTCGCAAGCTCGGGCGCTGAGACTCTCAGCGCCCTTTTTTCTTCTGGGGCGATCCGCGCCGGCTGGCTAAAATCGGCCGCTCCAAGCCGTAGCGGGCCGACAAATGCTTTTCATTGATATCGCGCGAATGCTGATCGAGACGGCCGCGGCCCTGCTCGGCGTCACGCTGCTGCTGCGCGCGTACATGAGTTGGCTCGGCATGCCGGCGCGCAACCCGCTCGCCCAGTTCGTGCTCGCGTTGACCGACTGGATGGTGATGCCGCTGCGCCGGGTCGTGCCGGCGGTCGCACGCATCGATTCGGCTTCCCTGCTTGGTGCCTATGTGGTCGCCGTGCTGCAGTTGGTGCTGATCTTCCTGCTGATCGGCGCCGCCCCGTCGGAGTGGCCGCTGCTCAAGGTGCTAGTGCTGTCACTCGCGCAGTTGCTGCGCTGGGCGCTGTACCTCGTGATGTGGCTGACGATCTTCCACGTGATCCTGAGCTGGGTGAATCCCTATGCGCCGGTCGCGCCGGCGATGGCAATGCTGGTGCGGCCGTTCCTCGCGCCGTTCCAGCGGATCATTCCCGCCGTGGGCGGGGTCGACCTGTCGCCGGTGCTGTTGATCGTTATCGTCAACGTCCTGTTGCTGGTGTTCGCGCGCGCCGGGATGTGACGACGGGAAACCGGGCGGCCTGACGATTACCCTTCCGCGTCAACGCGTCACGCGCGTCACGCCGCCTTCGCTGAGCAGGCGCACGCGATCACCCGGGCGGAACTGCTGGCCGTCGGCTTCCTGGACGATCGCGCGCAGATCGCCGTTGTCGAGACGGACCGTGATCTCGACGCCCGGAACCTTCGACGTCTGATTCTCGACTGCCTGGCCGACGATGCCGCCGGCCACGGCGCCCGCGACCGCGCCGATCACCGAGCCGCGGTTGTGGCCGACGCTGCTGCCGGCGACGCCGCCGATGACGGCGCCCGCCCCGGTACCCACACCGGTCTGTCCGCGGTCGATCGTCACTTCGCGCACGCTCTCGACCGTGCCCATCCGCACCGTCTGCTCACGCTGCGTTTCCCCGGCGCGGTAGACGCTGGCCGAGCGTTGCTGAGTCGCGCAGCCCGAGAGCGCCACGATCGCCAGCGCGGCGAGCCCGAGCGCCAGTCGCATCCTGCCTGTTCCTGCAAGCATCCATTCCTCCAAATCCGAATCGATCCGTGCTTCGACCGCGCACGGCGGCCGCCGTTCATCCAGTGTAGCGAGCGCGTCTCGCGCAAGCGTGTCCGCTTGTGACGCTCCGCCGATGCGTTCGGATTACCAAGGCCGATAGCCGAACGCCTGCGCGAAGCGCTCGGCGATCAGCGCGCGGTCCCCGCTGTGGTTCTGGGCGCCGCCGTGTTCGATCTTCAGCGCGCCCATCACCGCCGCCAGCCGACCGGTCGTGGGCCAGTCCAGGCCGTGCTCGATGCCATACAGCAGTCCGGCGCGATACGCATCGCCGCAGCCGGTCGGATCGGTGATCGATCGCACCGGTGCCGTCGGGATCTCGAGCACCTGACCATCGGCATGGATCTCCGATCCCTTGCCGCCGCGCGTGACGATCAACGCCTTGACCTTGCGCGCGAGCGCGTCCAGGCCGAGCCGGGTCTTCTCGACCAGCAGTCGCGCCTCGTAGTCGTTGACCGCGACGTAGTGCGCGCGCGCGATGAAGCGCAGCAGCTCGTCGCCGTCGAACATCGGCATACCCTGGCCGGGATCGAACACGAACGGCACGCCGCGATCGGCGAACTGCTGCGCGTGCTGCAGCATGCCATCCCGCCCGTCCGGGGCGACGATGCCGAGCCGGACGGCGTCGCCCGCGGGCACCGCGTTCAGATGCGCATGCGTCATCGCTCCGGGATGAAACGCCGTGATCTGGTTGTCGTCCAGATCGGTGGTGATGAATGCCTGCGCGGTGTAGGTGCCGGGCACACGGCGGACGTGCCGGCGCTCGATGTCGAGCGCGTCGAGCCGATCGAGATACGGCTGCGCGTCGTCGCCGACGGTTGCCATCGGCAGCGGAGATCCGCCCAGCATCTTCAGGCTATAGGCGATATTGCCGGCGCAGCCGCCGAACTCGCGACGCATCCGCGGCACCAGGAACGCGACGTTCAGGATGTGCACCTGTTCGGGAAGGATGTGGTCCTTGAAGCGGCCTTCGAAGACCATGATCGAGTCGTACGCGATCGAGCCGCAGATCAGTGTCGCCATGGAGCGTCAGAGGTAGAAGGGGTAGACGACGAAGCCCGCGACGCTGATCCCGCGCGCCTCGAACGTGATGCGAATGGTCATGTCGGCGCCGGCGGCCAAACCGTCGGCCAGCCGCGCATCCCGTTCTGGCGGTGGCAGGTAATCGTCCGGCCTGAAGACCTTGCGCGCGAGCGCGCGATTCTGCGTGTCGGTCAACGTGACTTCGAGCGCCGGCAGCGCCAGCGTGACGGTGGCGCGATTGCGAACGACCGCGGTCAGCTCCAGCGCGTTGGTGCCGGGCAGCGCCTGCAGTTCGCTGCCCACGACCGCTAGCAGTTCGCCGCGCATCGGCCAGCCGACCGTGCAGCGCATGGCCTCGCACAGGCTGACGAGGGCCGGCCGCGCGGCAGGCCACTGCGCGACGATATCCGTCCGGAACAGCAGCACGAGTTGCAGCGCCAGCGCCAGTGCCGCAATCGCGGCCCCAATGCCGTAAACGATCCGCGCGGCGCGCCGGCGCGGCGTTTGCTCGTGCAAGAACGCCGGCGCCCCGATGTCGATTGCGGGCTCTGCCTCGACCGTAGGCGGCGCAGCCGTTGGCGGCGGCAGAGTCTGCTCGATCGGCGTCGCCTCCGGTTCCATCGTGTCCTCGGGCTGCGGCGGCGTTTCAGTTGCTGCGGCGGGCTGCTCCAGCGCCGCCGGTGCGATCTCGCCGGCGAAGGTCGGCGGCGCGTGCGCGTCCTCCGTCGCAGTCGCTTCCTCGACGAGAGGAGTGGAGGTGACCGGCGACTCGAGCGGCTCCGCGGGCGGCGCGGCCTGCGTCTCGGCTGCCGCTGCGGGAGGCGAGGCCGCGGGGCGCACCGAGGTATCGTCCAGGTAGCTCAGCGTGCCGATCGCGTCGAACACGTGGCCGCAGGCACCGCAGCGGACCAGTCCACCGCGCAGCTTCAACTGGTCGGCGACCACGCGGAACACCGCGTGGCAGCCGGGGCAGCGGGTGGCGAGCGCCATCGTTGCGTCAGGTCGCGCGCGCGCCGACGATGCAGCACCAGCCGTCCTCGCTGCGCCAGACCTGCAGCGACAGGTCAGTGGAGAGCGAAGCGTACGCGTCGATCACCTGCGCCGCCTGGCGGTCGAGAATGCCCGACAGCACCAGCCGACCGCCGCGCGCCAGCCGCGCGACCAGCGCCGGCGCCAGGATCACCAGTGGATGCGCGAGGATGTTGGCGAGGATCACTTCGAACTCATCGCGGCCGAGTCCCTGCGGGGCAGTGTAACGGGCGGCGATTGCATTGATCGCGCTGTTGGCGCGCGCGGCCTCGAGCGCCTGCGCGTCGATGTCGGTGCCGACCACTTCGCGCGCGCCGAGCGTCGCGGCCGCGATCGCCAGGATGCCGGAGCCGCAGCCGTAGTCGAGCACGCGTGCTCCGTCGAGCGGCGCCTGCGCCAGCCACTGCAGGCACAGCCTCGTCGTCGGGTGCGTGCCCGTGCCGAACGCCACGCCCGGATCGAGCCGGATGTTGATCGCGTCCGGCTCGGGCGGATCGTGCCACGTCGGCACGATCCACAGGCGGTCGCTGATCTTCACCGGCGCGAACTGTGCCTGCGTCAGCCGCACCCAGTCGGCCGGACCGATCTCGCGCGCGGCGACGATCGCGGGCGGCGCGCGGTCGATCGCCGCCGCCGCGGCGCGGAGCAGCGTGGCGGGGTTCATCGCCGCGTCGGTCATGAAGGTCAGACGGTTGCGGCGCCACGCGCGCTGCGCCGGTTCGTGGCCCGGCTCCCCGTACAGCGGCAGCTCGGCGTCCGCGTCGGCGTCGGCATCCTCCACTGCGACCGACAGCGCGCCGGCCTCGAACAGTGCGTCGGACAGAGCCTCGACGTCGGCTTCGTCGACGAGGACCACGGCTTCGCGCTGCACCTTGCCGTCCAGGCTGCCTTCAGGCCTGGTTGAGCTGGCGCGCGGCAAGCTTCTTTTCGAGATGGTGAATGCCGGTGCCGCCGAGCACGAACTTCTCGTCCAGCAGAAGCTCGCGGTGCAGCGGGATGTTGGTCGCGATGCCCTCGACGATCATCTCCGACAGCGCGATGCTCATGCGCGCCAGCGCCTGCGCGCGCGTGTCGCCGTAGCAGATCACCTTGCCGATCATCGAGTCGTAGTGCGGCGGCACGAAATAGCCGGCGTACACGTGCGAGTCGACACGCACGCCCGGGCCGCCGGGCGGGTGCCAGGCCGTGATCCGCCCGGGGCTGGGAGTGAACTTGTACGGATCCTCGGCGTTGATGCGGCACTCGATCGCATGGCCGCGCAGCGCGATGTCGCGCTGGCGGAACGGCAGTTTCTCGCCGGCGGCGATGCGGATCTGCTGCTGCACGACGTCGATGCCGGTCACCATCTCGGTGACCGGGTGCTCGACCTGCACGCGCGTGTTCATCTCGATGAAATGGAACTCGCCGTCCTCGTACAGGAACTCGAACGTGCCGGCGCCGCGATAGCCGATCTTGCGGCAGGCCTCGGCGCAGCGGTCGCCGATGCGCTCGATCAGCTTGCGCGCGATGCCGGGCGCCGGCGCTTCCTCGATGATCTTCTGATGGCGCCGCTGCATCGAGCAGTCGCGCTCGCCCAGCCACACCGCGTTGCGGTGCTGGTCCGCGAGCACCTGGATCTCGATGTGACGCGGGTTCTCGAGAAACTTCTCCATGTAGACGGCCGGATTGCCGAACGCCGACTGCGCCTCCTGCCGCGTCATGTTCACCGCGCTGACCAGCGCCGCCTCGGTGTGCACGACGCGCATGCCGCGGCCGCCGCCGCCGCCCGCCGCCTTGACGATCACCGGGTAGCCGATCGAGCGCGCGATCTTGACGATCTCGCGCGGTTCCTCCGGCAATGCTCCGTCGGAGCCGGGCACCGTCGGCACGCCGGCGGCGATCATCGCCTTCTTGGCCGAGACCTTGTCGCCCATCAGCCGGATCGATTCCGGACGCGGGCCGATGAACACGAACCCGCTCTTCTCGATGCGTTCGGCGAAGTCGGCGTTCTCGGAAAGAAAGCCGTAGCCGGGATGGACCGCCTCGGCGTCAGTGACCTCGGCCGCGCTGATGATCGCCGGGACGTTCAGGTAGCTGTCCTTCGACGGCGGGGGCCCGATGCAGACCGACTCGTCGGCGAGCTTGACGTACTTGGCGTCGGTATCCGCCGTCGAATGGACGACCACCGTCCTGATGCCGAGTTCACGGCAGGCACGCTGGATGCGCAGCGCGATCTCGCCGCGATTTGCGATCAGAACCTTGCCGAACATCGCGGCTATTCGATGATGAACAACGGTTGCCCATACTCGACGGGCTGCCCGTTCTCGACCAGGCATTCCTTGACGGTGCCCGCGACCTCCGCCTCGATCTCGTTCAGCAGCTTCATTGCCTCAATGATGCACAGCGTGTCGCCCGGCTTCACGGCCTGGCCGATTTCCACGAACGGCGCGGCGCCCGGGCTGGCGGCGCGGTAGAAGGTGCCGACCATCGGGGACTTCACGACGTGTCCCTTCACCGGCTCGGCGGCCGGCACCGTCGCGGCTGCGGCGGCCGCGGCGGACGCTGGCGCGGGCGCCGGCGGCACCGGCCCGGTCGACGTCAGCGTGGAGATGGCCGTCGGAGGCATCGCGGCCTGCGCCGCCGCTCCATGCTTGACGATCCGAACCTTGTCCTCCCCCTCCGTGACTTCGATCTCGGAGATTCCGGATTCGGCGACCAGGTCGATCAGCGTCTTGAGTTTGCGAAGATCCATGCCCTCTCCCACGGGTCTGCAGGTTCAGCGCGCAGTCACATGGCCAAACGATCGAAGCTCGGCGGCTCATCGGGCAAATTTCGTTCGGATTCGCTGCCGATGCCGGGAAATGGGAGCGGATTGTCCGCGGATCGGCTCCGTTTGTCTATTCGGATCGTTTGGCGCTTGCCAGCGCATCGTCAAGCCAGGCCTCGAGTTGATCGCGGTTGATCTGCCCGACACGTTGCAGCCCAATCGTGCCGGCCGGCGACACCAATACCGTGTAAGGCAGCACGCCGGCATCATTGCCGAGCGTGCGCGACAACTCGCCGCCCTCGGCACCGGCGACCAGCAGCGGCAGGCGCAGGCCGAGCCGGTTACGGAACGCCCGGATCCTGTCGGCGCTGTCGATGCCGATTCCGATTATTTCGACACCACGACCGTGGTACTCGTCGCGCACGCGGTCGAGCATCGGCATCTCTTCGACACAGGGCGCGCACCAGGTGGCCCAGAAATTCACGACCAAGGGCCGCCCGCGCCATTGCGCCAGCGGCCGCACCACGCCGTCCGCGTCGTCGAAGCTCGCCGCGAAGAGCACCGTCGCCTCGGCACCGCTCCCCCGCGGTGCCGCCCGCCACCATGCGACCGACGCGCCGATCGCGAGCGCGCCAAATGCGGTCGCGGCGAGAAGCAGCCGGCGCCGTACCGCGGTCACGCTTGCCCTTCGGACGCATCGATCAGCGCGCCCAGCATCGCGGCGTTCGCGCGGCCCGCGGCCTCGACCGGATGCAGCCCGGGTGCCGCGGATCGGTACTTCGGCGCCACGCGGATCGCGTCTGCGTCGTGCACGTCGATAACGACGCCGACGCGCGCCGGCATGTCGCGGGCGCGCGCGGGCCGCACCACCAGTTGCAGCACCTCGAGCGGAGCGCCCGGGTCGCGCCCGCCCTCGATCGCCTCGAACTCGACTCCCTGTTCGAGCAGGAACATTTCGACGTCCTTGGCGCTGTCGACGAACACCTGCAGGTGGATGTCCGAGTGCTCGGTCGCGGTGCCGTTGAGAACGGCGCCGACGACATGGGGCCGGAAGCGCTCCAGCCGCCGCATCAGTTGCAGCGCGAGCTGCCTCAGCGCGGCGAGCAGGGCGCCATGCCGGGGGATGAACGTCGCCAGATAGCGGCGCAGTTCCATTTCGATCTGCGCGTTGTCCGGCAACCCGCCGCGCGGCGCCGGCGCCTCGCCGAGGATCGCATGCGCGGACTTCTGCTTGGCGGTGGCGTAGTCGAGCCCGTCCTCGGCGATCAGCCGGGCCGCCGCGGCCGCCAGTTCGGCGCGCAGGTCGTCGCGATCGGGGGTACTCATGTCGTCGGGCGAATGGCGGAACCGGGAGTCTAAACACCCGACCGTACAATCGCGTGTTTGCGTTTTCACGTCGACTCCGTGCACCTTCACATCCTCGGCATCTGCGGCACCTTCATGGGCGGCCTGGCGCTGCTCGCGCGTGCCGCGGGCCATCGCGTCACCGGTTGCGATGCCAACGTCTATCCACCGATGAGCGATCAGCTCGCGGCCGAGGGCATCGAGCTGATCGAAGGCTTCGACGCGGCGCAGTTGAAGCTCGCGCCGGATCTGTGGGTGATCGGCAACGTGGTCTCGCGCGGCAATCCGCTGATGGAAGCGATCATGGATGCGGGCGCGCGCTTCATCTCCGGGCCGCAGTGGGTCGGCGAAGATCTGCTGCGCGGGCGCTGGGTGCAGGCGGTGGCCGGCACGCACGGCAAGACGACGACCAGCGCCATGCTGGCCGCGATCCTCGAACACGCGGATCTATCGCCGTCGTTCCTGATCGGCGGCGTGCCGCAGGACTTCGGCGTATCGGCACGCGCGGGCGCGTCGGACTTCTTCGTGATCGAGGCCGACGAATACGACACCGCCTTCTTCGACAAGCGCAGCAAGTTCGTCCACTACTTTCCGCGCACCGCCGTGCTGGGCAACCTCGAATTCGATCACGCCGACATCTTTGCGGACCTGGCGGCGATCGAAACGCAGTTCCATCACCTGGTGCGCGGCGTCCCGCCGTCGGGGCGGCTGGTCGTCAACGGTGCCGACGCCGCGCTGGCGCGCGTTCTGGCGCGCGGCTGCTGGTCGGAGCGCGACGATTTCAACGTCGAGCGCGGCTGGCACGCGGCCGACGTCGACGAGGGCGCGACGCATTCGTTCGATGTGTGCTCCGGCGAGCGACGCATCGGTCGCCTCGTCCTGCCGCTGGCGGGCGCGTACAACCGCGCCAATGCGCTGGCGGCGATCGCGGCGGCCCACCATGCCGGCGTGCGACCCGAGACCGCGATCGAGGCGCTGGCCGGCTTCCGGGGCGTCAAGCGCCGGCTGGAAGTGCGGGGCGAGCGCGCCGGCGTCACCGTGTACGACGACTTCGCGCACCATCCGACCGCGATCGAGGCGACCATCGCCGGCCTGCGCAGGCGCGTCGGCGTGGCACGCATCCTCGCCGTGCTCGAGCCGCGCTCGAACACGATGAAGCTGGGCGCGGTCAAGGCGGCGCTGCCTGGCAGCCTGCAAGGAGCCGATCGCGTGTTCTGCTACGGCGCGCGCGAGGGCAAGAACGCGCTCGGCTGGAATCTCGCCGAGACCCTGGCCCCGCTCGGCGCCAAGGCACGGTCGTTCGACGACATCGGCGCGGTGGTCGAAGCTGTGGTCGCTGAAGCGCGCACAGGCGACCAGGTGCTGGTGATGAGCAACGGCGGCTTCGGCGGCATCCACGGCAGGCTGCTCGAGCGGCTCGGCGCGCGCGATGCGCAGGCGAGGGCGGCATGATCCTGTATCTGCACGGGTTCCGCTCCAGCCCGAACTCGAAGAAGGCCACACAACTGCGCGACGCGCTCGCGGCGCGCGGCCGAGCAGACGAGTTCGTCTGTCCGCAGCTGCCCGCGTCACCGCGCGCCGCGATCGAAACGGCGCAGCGCGTCTTTTCGAGCGTGCCGCCGGAAAGGCTGAGCCTGGTCGGCTCGTCGCTCGGCGGCTACTACGCGACGTGGCTGGCGGAGCGGACCGGCTGCCGCGCTGTGCTGCTGAATCCGGCGATCCGCCCGTTCGACGATCTGCGCCACTACCTGGGCGCGCAGCCCGTGTACTTCTCCGATGCGACGATCGACATGAAGGCGGAGTACCTGGACGAAATGGTGGCACTCGACACGCCGCGGATCACGCGCCCCGAGCGGTACCTGCTGGTAGCCGCCACCGGCGACGAGTTGATCGACTGGCGCACGATGGTCGCCAAGTACGCCGGCTGCCGCCAGCGCGTGATCGAGGGCTCGGATCACTCGGTTTCCGATTTCGCCCGGCACCTCGACGAGGTGCTGGCATTCTGTGACATGGCATAGGGAGAGAGCAGTGAAATTGAAGGGCAAGGTCAGCCTGATCACCGGCGGCGCGCAGGGCATCGGTCTTGCCACCGCGCAGAAATTCCTCGACGAAGGCGCGGTGGTCGTGATCTGCGACTTGCGCCGGGAAGCGGTGGACGCCGCGGTGAACGAGCTGAGGGCGTCGGAGTCCGGCCGCATCGGCCGGGTCGAGGGCTTCGTCGTCGACGTGACCAACCGCGCGCAGATCGACGCGATGGTCGACGCGGCCAAGACCCGCTATGGCCGCATCGACGTGCTGGTCAACAACGCCGGCATCACGCTTGACGCGCGGCTGCAGAAGATGAGCGAGGAGCAGTTCGACAAGGTGATCGACGTGAACCTGAAGGGCACCTACAACTGTGCGCAGGCGGTGGTCGACACCATGGTGAACCAGGGCTTCGGCGTGATCCTGAACGCGTCGAGCGTGGTCGGCATATACGGCAACTTCGGCCAGACCAACTACGCGGCGAGCAAGTTCGGCGTCATCGGCTTCACCAAGACCTGGGCGCGTGAACTGGGGCCGAAGGGCATCCGCAGCAATGCGGTCGCGCCGGGCTTCATCGCCACGCCGATCCTGCACTCGATCCCCGACCGGGTGATGGCGCAGATGACCGAGCGCGTGCCGCTGAAGCGGCTCGGCCGCCCGGAGGAGATCGCCAACGTGTACGCGTTCCTGGCCTCCGACGAGGCGAGCTACGTGAACGGTGCGGTGGTCGAAGTGGCCGGCGGCATGACCGTATGACGTCTGCGCCGAAGCCGCTGCCGGCGTCGGCGCAGCGCGTGCAGGACGCGCTCGCCGCGCTCGGCCTCGAATCGCGGGTGGTGGAGCTCGCGGTGGCCGCACGCACGTCGCAGCAGGCGGCCGACGCGCTCGGCATCGAGATCGGGCAGATCGCCAAGTCGCTGATCTTCCGCGCCGCTGGCTCGGGACGTGCGGTGCTGGTGATCGCTGCCGGCGATCGCCGCGTCGACGAGACGAAGATCGCCGCTGCGCTCGGCGAGCCGATCGAGCGCGCCACGCCGGAGTTCGTGCGTGCTCAATCGAGCTTCGCCATCGGCGGCGTGGCGCCGGTGGCGCATGCGCAGCCGATGACGACGTTCGTCGACCGTTCGCTGCGGCGGTTCGAGGAGGTGTGGGCAGCCGGCGGCACTCCGCACTGCGTGTTCCCGATCCGTCCCGATGATCTCGTGCGCGTCAGCCGCGGCGTCGAGCTGGACACCGCCTGACCGCCGAGGCGATGGAACCCTCGCTCGTCTCGGCCGTCGCGTTGCTGCTGCTGGTGGCGAGCCTAAGAACCTATCGGTGAATGATT
>JAKORH010000278.1 GCA_029777935.1 Pseudomonadota bacterium | reverse complement strand
TTGACCGACCACGTCCAGTTCCGTGTTCCGATGAAATCCGGACACGGTACCGCTTCGAGGCGGCTGCGCCGACGGCGATGCCGCGCCGCCGATCACCTGCTTCTGCACTGCTTCCACTTCCATCTGTCGCTCCTTTGCGAAGGGATGGGTGGGGAAATTTCAAATGCCACAGGTGGGGATTATTGGAGTACCGCTGACACCTTGTGCACGGGCACGATTGGCGGCCAGGCGTACTTCGCCGAGAGCAGGCTTCCGGGCATACCGCTGCGTGCGGCATTGTCCAGGAACGGCTCGCGGCGGGAGCGGCTCCGCTGGTTGCGGGAGGCCAACGCGTTCCTGCGCGCGTTGAACCCGGAACTCGACAGGCAACCGGCGATGGCGCTGGACGAGGGTGACGCCGGCGCCGACATCGGGGCGATGCTCGAGCGCGTGCTCGCGCACGTCCCGGACATGGGTCTGCGCGAGGCGACGCGCGCGATGTTCCAGGCGTCGACGATTGGCGCGACGAGCCGCATCGGCATAGCGCACGGCGACTTCGGCTGCAGCAACATCCTCGTGTCCGACGGCGCGATCTCCGGCGTAATCGACTGGGAAGCCTCGCGACGCGCCGCGCCGCCGGTACTCGACGCCTTCAATTACGTCGACAGCGTGGGGCGGTCCTGTGACGCGAGGCTCTCGATCGTGGAGACGATTCCGATGCTCTCCGAGGGTGAGTGGCCGATCGCCGAGGAACTGGAGTTCCTTCACGGATTCCTCGACTACTGCGGGATCGACCGTCGCCATCGAAATGGTTTTGCCCTGCTCTACTTCCTCTTCCACGTCGGACCGCAGCTGCGCTTTGCGGACAGTGAAGAGGGCCCGAAGCGCCGCATGCAGCAGGTGCTGAGACGCCTGCTCGAGCGAGCGTAAACTTCGGTGCCTCGGGCCATGTGTCGCCCGACCGACGGTAGCGCCTGCGCGCGCACCGCACCGATAGAATGGGCCGCGACAACGAACCACGGATACCCGGCGACCGCTCGATGACGCAGGATTCCACGAGCGTGCTCGAAGCGGCCGCGCGCGTCGACCCGACTCAACTCGAGGGCTTCCAGGACGGAGCGCGCTTCGGCGTCTGGTGGTTGCCCACGCGGCGCCCGCCACGCGGCGCAGTGCTGTGTGTGCAGCCGCTCGGCGCGGAGCGGACAGCGGCGCGGCAGGCCCTCTCGAACCAGGCATGGCGACTGGCCGAACGCGGTTGGGCCGTGCTGATGGTCGACCTGTTCGGCACCGGCGACTCGCCAGGCGAGCCCAGCCAGGCGACGCTCGAAGGCTGGCGCGCCGATCTTCTACGCGCTGCGATGATCGCCCGACAACGACATTCGGGGCCGAACGTGTTGTGGGGCGTGCGTGACGGCGCGCTGCTCGCGTCGGACATCGCCGTGGCGCTCGACCAACTGATCGACGCCTACGTGTTCTGGCAAGCCCCCGCAACGGGGCGCGGAATTTCCGACGACGCAGGCGAAGGCGGCGCGCTGTCGCCGGCGCTGCTCGGCGAGTTGCGCGAGTTGCACATGCAGCCGCCGCCCACCTCCGATCACGGCACGCCGCCGTCGGCATTGTTCGTGGAGTTCGTCGACCCCGCCGCGGGTCACGTCGAACTCTCCGCACACACGGCTGCCCTGACGGAAGCGTGGCTGGCTGCCGGGTACCTCGCGACGCCACGCGCGGTCGGCACGGCGCGCTTCTGGATGACCACGCAAGAGGCGCCCCGACCGCGTCACACGACCTCAAGCGAGACCGCGCAGCCAGCATCGTTCGCCACCGAGGAATTCCTGGAGGGTCTCCGATGAGCGAGACCAGCGCCCCGATCGAGGATCCGGTTCCGGTCGTCGGTTCCGGAGGCGCAGCAGTCGGGGTGGTCACACACGCGGCCCGGGTGAGCGAAACCGTGGTGCTGATCGTTCCGGCGTCGGGCGACGCGAGGACGGGACCGGGGCGCCTTTACGTGCGTCTCGCCAGAGAGCTGGCGCGCAGGGGATTGCCCTCGCTGCGTTTCGACGCTTCCGACGGTGGCGACTGCCCGCCCGCCATGGCCACGGATCCCCGCTACGACGAGGCCGCCGTCGCCGCGGCCCGGCAGTTACTCGGTCTGTACCCGGACGCCTTTGTGGCGGTGCTGGCCGTCGGCAGGGGCGCCACCCACGCGGCGCACTCGTGGCACGCGCTTGCACGTGCCGAACTCCCGCTGTCTGCGCTGTGCTTGATCGATCCGGAAATCGCGTTGCCCAGCGCGGAACGCAAGCCCAACTGGTGGCGGCGCCTGTTCGGGGCGCGTGGCGCCGAATCGGCCGCGGCGTCCGTTGAATCGAGCGATGGCGGAGATGCGCGCGGCGATGTCGCGGAGTCCGCGATCTGGTACTCGTTGCCCGAGGCGGTGCGCACAGCCCGCTCGCGGCTGCTGATCGCGGCGCGGGCCGATGGCCCCTCGAACACGGCGCTGCTGTCGCTCGCGAACGAGCATCGCGACTGGCGAAAGGCGCTGCGCCGCTCGGGTGGTCTGCTTCGCATCGACGGCGCCGATGCGACGTTCGCGCGGCCCGAGGCGTGGCGCACACTTGCCGAATGGCTCGGCGCGCGGCTCCCGGCATGAACCTGCGTTTTGCTAGAGGCATGCCCCGGGTACCGAGAACGTCCGGTCGCCCCCCAGGCTAAGCCACCCGCTTACCGAGCGCGACAGGCTGCCGTCGTTGGCGGCCGTGGCACCGGTCGCGCCCGGCCCGACGACGGTGTACCGCTGCGCCCCCAGAGCATCGGTGCCCGCTTCGGAGACGGGACGCCACGCCTCGGACGTCCCCGGGGCGGATGGGATCGGCAGCCACTCGCTCGTCGACGAAGACAGCGTCGTCATCGAAGCTGACGCGGCAGGCGCGGGCGACCCGGAAGGCGCCAGGACCGCCGACTCGCTCCTCGCCGGCGTCATCGCGCTGCGCCGCGCCGGGCTCTGCATGCGGATCGTCGCGCTCGCGCGCACCGGCCATCGCGGCACCGGCGTGCCCGAGGCATCCGGCGCCAGGTACATCGCGCAGGTCCACGCGCGCGGCGCTGCCGCGGGGGACGGCGTGCCGAGGTCGACTGCGCCGAGTCGCCGCGCCGACGGTGCCGCGCAGCCATCGACGATGCGCATCAACCAGACCGCGATCCGGCCGACCAGCGGCACCGTCATCGGCACGCCGTAGCGCAGCTCGAGCTTGAGCAGGTTGGCGTCGGTCAGCGTCTGCT
>JAKORH010000277.1 GCA_029777935.1 Pseudomonadota bacterium | reverse complement strand
CGATCAGCACCACCCGACGCGCGCCACGATGCCCGCCGACCGACAGGAACTCGGCCAGTGCACGCACCTGGTCGATGCGGATGTCGCGACTGCCCTTCTCCTTGCCGTCGTCGCTCTCCGACAGCGGGGCGAGCCGACGCAGATCGGGGTGATTGCCGTGCGCAAACCAGCCGCACGCGCTGCACTGGCCGCAGGCGTCGCCTGCCGGCGTCGGGGACTCGCACAGCAGCGCGTTGGCGAATCGCTCGGCGAGCGCCGACTTCCCGATGCCGGAGGGGCCGTAGAGAATCAACGCATGCGGAAGATTCCTACGCATCGCAAGCAGACGATCCAGCGCGCCCTGGTTCCACGAATACACTTGGATCACCGTCCTTCGCTCGACATTACGCCGTCATTGGAACCCATCATCCATCTCGAACGCGCGGAATGCACAATTACCTTTCTGATCATTTCGTAAGATTTACGACGTTTCCGGCGAAATGCGCTCATGCCCACAAGGTGTCGATCGACCCCTGGAGCACCGCGCGAATCGCGGCGATGTCCTGCCGGGCGTCGATCGTGACGAAGCGGGCGGGATCCTGCTGCACGCGCAGCGCGTAGCCGGCGCGCACCCGGCCGAAGAAGTCGAGATCCTCCTGCTCGAAGCGATCTGGCGCTCGGGCGCCGGCCCGTCGACGGGCCGCCTCCTCGGGCGGCAGATCGAACAGGTAGGTGCGATCGGGTTGCAGGCCCGCCTGCACCCAGCGCTCGAGCATCGCGATGTGCTCGCCGCCCGCGCCCCTGCCGGCCCCCTGATAGGCGAACGTCGAATCGGTGAACCGGTCGCACAGCACCCAGTCGCCGCGCGCCAGCGCGGGGCCGACGACCGTGTCGAGGTGGTCCTGGCGGGCCGCGAACATCAGCAGGATCTCGGTCGTGATCGACATGGCCTCGGTGAGCAGCAATCCGCGCAGGCGCTCGGCGAGCGGTGAGCCGCCGGGTTCGCGGGTGCGCAGCACCGTCGCGCCGCGCGCGCGCAGCGCGTCGGCGAACCAGTCCAGGTGCGTGCTCTTGCCGGCACCGTCGATGCCTTCGAACGTGATGAACCGTCCGCGCATGGGTCAGTCCTTGTCGGTGGGGCGACGCAGCTGGTAGCGCGCCACGGCGCGATTGTGCGCCGTCAGATCGTCGGAGAATTCGCTGGAGCCGTCGCCGCGCGCGACGAAATACAGCGCCCGGATCGGCGCCGGATGGGTGGCGGCGTACAGCGAGGCGCTTCCGGGCAGCGCGATCGGCGTGGGCGGCAGACCGGTGCGGGTGTAGGTGTTGTGCGGATGGTCGGTGCGCAGGT
>JAKORH010000004.1 GCA_029777935.1 Pseudomonadota bacterium | reverse complement strand
GGATGCTAGGCGGCGCGCGAAGGACAGTAGCCGAGCCTACGGCCGAGCGCGCCAACGACGCAGACGCCGGCCAACGCAGCGGCTGCGCCGCTGCGTCGTCCACCTCGTCGTCAGACGCGCACGCGCGCAGCGCGTGCTCAGCGTCGCAACCCTTCGGGGCGGGGTCGCCTGGGGCGCATCGCGTCGTTGCGGCTCGGGTCCTTGCATCAGCAATGGTCCCCTCCCCGCGCCTAGCGCTGCATCCCCAGGCGGCCACGCCGCGGCCGCCGGGGATGCCGAGATAGGTTCTAGCCTGGAGAGCGGCGGAGTTTCGATGCAGGCGCTGCGACGGCCCTGATCGGGGCCGTCGGCACGCCGCGGTGAATGGTCTGTGTCGGCTGCCGACACCTGTAACGGCGAGTCACGCAGCGGCGGCGCGTCTCTTCACATCGACTTCTTCGCCGCGATCGCGTTGCCGGCGCGCGCGAACGCCTTGCGGCCGAGGATGCCGCTGATCCATTGCCCGGTGTCGACCACCTGATCGAGATCGATGCCGGTGTCGATGCCCAGGCCGCGCAGCAGGTACAGCACGTCCTCGGTGGCGACGTTGCCGGTGGCGCCCTTCGCGTACGGACAGCCGCCGAGCCCGGCCACGCTGGTGTCGAACGCGCTGATACCCAGTTCGAGGCAGGCGTAGACGTTGCCGACCGCCTGGCCGTACGTGTCGTGGAAATGGCCCGACACGTCCTGCAGATCGAAGTGCGCGAGCGCCGCTGCCATCGCCGCCTGCACCGCGCGCGGCGTTCCCACGCCGATCGTGTCGGCCACGCCGATGGTCTGCACGCCGATGTCCTTCATCAGCTTCGCGACGTACGCGACTGCGTGCGGTTTGACTTCGCCTTGGTACGGACAGCCGACCGCGCACGAGATCGCGCCGCGGACGCGGATGCCGTTCTTCTTCGCCGCCTCGCACACGGGCGCGAAGCGCTCGATCGATTCTGCGATCGAGCAGTTGATGTTCCGCTGCGAGAACGCCTCGCTCGCTGCGCCGAACACGACGATCTCGCCGGCCTTGGCGGCGAGCGCACCTTCGAATCCCTTCATGTTCGGCGTCAGGACCGAGTAGATCACGCCCGGCTTGCGCCGGATCTGCGCCATCACGTCGGCCGCGTCGCCCATCTGCGGCACCCATTTCGGCGACACGAAGCTCGTGACCTCGATGTTCCGGAATCCCGCCGCGGTCAGGCGATCGACCAGTTCGATCTTCACCGCGGCCGGGATCGTCTGCTTCTCGTTCTGCAGCCCGTCGCGCGGGCCGACGTCGACGATCGAGACTGTGCTGGGCAATGCGGGCATGCGCGCCTCCTGCGGCTGAGCGATCTTACTTCGACGCGTCGCGCGCGCCCGTGCGCGACTACGTAAGTGATTCGTCGCCGACTATTTGGGATCGAAACGAAGATTCGTCCCGCTCCGGCCGCGAGGTTGTTACCGAATGTGAATGCGCGGGCGTTTCTGTCCGAACGGCATAGCGAATTGGGGTGAGTGCCGGTCTTGTCCGGAGCCGTCGCACGCCGGAGACTCGTCCGCGACTCGCGCCCACTCGTTCGTGCGAGGACTTCACAGGGAGAAGAAATGTTCAAGCATGCGATGCAACTCCTGCGTGTGGCCGCCGCCGGCGCTCTGCCGCTGCTCGTCGCCGCGTGCGGCGGCGGCGCGTCGGGCGGTTCGACGGCGCAGCCGCAGGCGGTCGACACGACCGTCGTGTCGGGCACGGTCACGGGCTTCGGCAGCGTGATCATCGACGGCGTCGAGTACGCCGAAGGCAACGTCGGCGTCGCGCGCGACGACGACCCGCGCGCTGAAACCGCGATCACGATGGCCGGCGTGAAGGTCGGTCAACAGGTCGAGGCGAGCGTGGATGCCGGCGGCAAGGTGACCAAGCTGCTGGTGCGTGCCACGGTGATCGGCCCGGTGGACTCGGTCGATGTCGCGGGGTCGAGCTTCAAGGTTCTCGGTCAGACCGTGAAGGTCGTCACGAGCGGTGACGGCATGACGATCTTCGAAGGCGTCGACGGACTGTCCGGCCTGGGCGCGGGCAACTGGGTCGAGGTGCACGGCACGATCGACGCCGACAAGAACGTGCTCGCCACGCGCGTCGAGGTGCAGCCGCCCGGCGGTGAAACCAAGGTTCGCGTCGGCGGCATCGTGAAGAACGCCAGCGACAGCGCCAAGACGTTCACGCTCGGCGACCTGACGATCAACTACGGAGCCGCGACGATCAAGCCCGACGGCGCGACGATCGCCAACGACGAGATGGTGTTCGTGTTCAGCGACCAGCTTCCGGTCGGCAACACGCTGACCGCCAAGGCGATCCGCGTGGCGAAGAAGCCGGTCCTGGACGGCCGCCGCTTCGTGATCGGCGGACTGGTGTCCGGCTTCAACTCGATCTCCGACTTCAAGGTCAACGGCCTGGAGGTCGATGCCTCGAGCGCCGAGATCAAGAACGGCACCGCGGCCGACATCAAGAACATGGCGCTGGTGCGCGTCGAAGGCACGCTGACCGGCACCGGTACTGCGGCGGTGCTGAAGGCCACGCGCGTGACGATCATCCCGCCGTCCGAGCAGCGCGCGGTGATGCTGATCGGGCAGGTCACCGACTTCGTGTCGACCGCGAGCTTTGCGGTGCGCGGAACGCCGGTCGACGCCAGCGCGTCCACGGTCGTGTTCAGGAACGGCACGACGGCCGATCTGAAGGAAGGCGCGTTCGTCGCCATCAAGGGCCACATCGACGGCAGCACGGTCAAGGCCGATCAGGTCACCTTCCTCACGCCGCCGGTGGGCGTGCCGTTCAGGCTGTTCGGAGCCGTCGCCGACTACAACTCGACGGCGAAGACCTTCACGCTGCTCGGCATCCCGATGAAGCTCGCGGATAGTGCGACCTTCACCGGAGGTGCGCTGGCCGACTTCGCCAACGGCAAGCTGGTCGAAGTCAAGGGCAGCTTCGACGGCACGACCTTCGTCGTCACGGAAGTGACCTTCAAGACCGGGCCGAGCGCGGTCCGGATTGACGCCGAAGGCGCGATCTCCGACGTGACCGCGACGAGCTTCAAGCTCAACGGCGCGACCTTCACGATCACGAGCCAGACGACGATCGTCAACGGGCCGCTGGCCGACGCGCAGCACGTGGAGGTCGAAGCCACGCTGGTCTCCGGCAATCTCGTCGCGCAGAGGGTCGAGGTCCAGCCGGCAATGGCCACTGCGCGGCTGTTCGGGCCGATCACCGACTTCGTGTCGAAGTCGAACTTCAAGGTCCAGGGGCAGGCCGTCGACGCCAGCGGCGCGACCTTCGCCGGCGGCACCGACGCTGATCTGGCCAATGGCAAGCTCGTACGCGTCGAAGGCACGCTCAATGCCGGCGTCGTGACGGCGACGTCCGTGAAGTTCCTGCGCTAGCGAAGGCTGCTCCAGGCACGGGGCCGGCGATTCGCCGGCCCCTTCGCCTGGCCTGTCAATCGCAATAAATCAGCGCGTCGACCGTATCCGACTCGACGCCGCGAGTGCGCAGCGCGCGCTCGATCCATTCGCCGGCGCGCGCCCGACCGTGCTCGAACAGCCGGTCGATCAGCGCGCGCTCGAGGTTCATGCGGCTGGCGGCCGGCAATTCCGCGGTCAGGTCGCCGCCGTCGATCACGTGCACGCGCAGCCTGCGCAGCCGGCGAGTCGCGCGCCCGATCGGAAGCCACTGGCGCCGCGCCGCACGCCGCGCCGACAGCACACCCTGCAATTCGGCGAAGAACGCCGCGGTGAATCCGATTTCCGCCAGCCGCGCGTGGATCTCGTCGGCGCGCGTGGGCGCGACCGCGCGCCGCGCCGGGTGCATCGTCACCAGCACCAGATCGTCGGCTGCGCAGTGATCGATCAGCGAATACAGCGGAGGATTGGCGGCCAGCCCGCCATCCCAGTACGCCACGCCGTCGATTTCGATCGTGTGATGCAGCCAAGGTAGACATGCGGAAGCGAGCAGCGCGTCGAGCGACAGCTCGCCCTCATGGAACACGCGCAGCGTACCGGTGTCGACGCGCGTGGCCGCGACGAATAGCCGGATCGGGCTCGCGCTGCGCACGCGCTCGAAGTCGATCGCTTCGGCGAGCATCGCGCGCAGCGGGTTCAGGTCGAGCGGATTCCACTGCGGCGGCGCCAGCCAGCGCGTCATCATCAGCATGGCGCGCAGCGCGTAATCGGGCGCGGCGATCGCCTGCTCGGACAGCCGTTGCCAGAATTCGCGCAGCGCTGCCTGCGCGCCGGCGTGTCCGTCCTGCGCGAGGCCGTGCGCGAGCAGTGCGGCGTTGACGGCGCCGGCGCTGGCGCCGCTCGCCGCTTCGATCCGGATCCGGTCGTCGGCGAGCAGGCGATCGAGCACGCCCCAGGTGAAGGCGCCGTGCGAGCCGCCGCCCTGCAGCGCGAGAGCGATGCGTCGTCCACGGTCGTCAACGGCGAACATGCTGTGTGTAATGCTGCGTAGCGAGCCGGTAGTATCCTCGGTCCGACAACACGCGGCGCGCCGGCGATGGCCGGACGCGCACGATCTCACCCAAGGAGGGGACATGTTCACTCGGCGCAGCGCGCGCATCGTGCGCATCGGCGCGGCCTGTTCGGCCGCGCTCGTCTCCGCGCTGGCGGCCACCGCCGCGCACGCGATCGACCTCACCGTCACGCACTTCGGCACCGGCATGTACGGCGTGCCGTTCGCGGTGGCGCGCGAAAAGGGCTGGTTCAAGCAGGACGCGGACCTCGACGTGACGGGCTTCATCACCTCGGCGGGCGGCGGCACGACGATCCGCAATGCACTCGCTTCCGAGATCCCGTACGGCGAGGTCGCGCTGCCGGCGGCGATCGCCGCGATCAGGCAGGGGGTCGATCTGACCATCGTGCACGCGGGCGTGATCAGCGTCGCCGACCAGGTGTGGATCACGCGCAAGGACGACGCGTCGATCAAGGCGTTCGCGGACCTGAAGGGCAGGAAGCTCGGCTACTCGAGCCCGAAGTCGGTCACCGACATGATCACGACGATGCTGCTCGACGCGCAGAAGCTGACCGGGCAGGTCGAGCGCAAGTCGGTCGGCGGCATCGGCTCGGGGTTGACGGCGCTGCGTGAAGGCGCGGTCGACATGACCTACGTGACCGAGCCGGTGTGGAGCAAGGAGAAGAGCAACTACCGGCTGGCATGGGGTTCGACCGACATCGTGCCGCGCGTGACGCAGACGGTCGGCATCGTCAAGACCGATTACCTGAAGAAGAACCCGCAGGTGATCCGCGGCATCATCGAGGCGCGCCGCAAGGGTGTGGAGTTCATCCGCAAGAATCCGGCCGAGGCTGCGACGATCATGGCGCGCGAGTACAAGATCGATGCCGCGCAGGCGAAGTCGGCGATCGAGAGCGTGCTGGGTACGCCCGGCGGCTACTGGAGCACGGGCGAATTCGACATGGAAGGCATGAACGCGATGCTGAAGGGACTCGTGCTCGTCAAGGAGATCGAGCCGGGACCCTTCGATTGGGGCAAGGTCATCGACGACTCCTTCCTGCCCGCGGACCTGCGACGCAAGCAGTAGCCGCATTCGGCGCGTGAAAGCGGAGGAGCGCGACAGGGTGCACGCCCGGCTGGCCGGCGTCACGCGCGTGTATCCGGCGCTCGATCGCAACCAGGAAGTGCACGCGCTCGGTCCGGTCGATCTGGAACTGAAGCGCGGCGAATTCTTCTCGGTCGTCGGCCCGTCCGGCTGCGGCAAATCGACGCTGCTCGACGTGCTCGCGGGGTTGGCGCGGCCTTCTGCCGGCCGCGTCGAGTTCGAAGGGAGCGCGGTCGAAGGCAGCGTGCCCGATGGCGTCGGCATCGTGTTCCAGGAGGATGCGAGCTTTCCGTGGCTCACCGTGTGGGACAACGCTGCGTTCGGCCTGCGCCGCGCCGGCGTGCCGGAACGCGAGAGCGCGGAGCGCGTCGAGCGCACGCTCGCGTTCATGGGGCTCGCGCCTTTTGCACGCGCGTATCCGGCGCAGCTTTCCGGCGGCATGCGGCAGCGGCTGTGCATCGCGCGCACGCTGGTGCTGCGGCCGCGTCTGCTGTTGCTCGACGAGCCGTTCGGCGCGCTCGACCAGCAGACGCGCCTCTTGATGGGCGACGAACTCTTGCGGTTGTGGCGTGACACCAGCGCCACCGTGCTGCTGATTACGCACGCACTCGATGAGGCCGCCATGCTGTCGGACCGCGTCGGCGTGATGTCGG
Organism: Pseudomonadota bacterium; assembly: GCA_029777935.1. The sequence continues at coordinate 6,186 of JAKORH010000004.1, read as the reverse complement.
CGCGGCCCGGGCGTTTCATCGACGTCGTCGACACCGGCTGGCCGCGCGAGCGCGACAGCACGATCGTCGCGCGCGCCGAGTTCGGCACCGTGACCGCGCGGTTGTGGTCGAAGCTGCGCGGCGAATCGATGAAGGCGCTCGGCGTCGCGCACGCCGTGCCATGACGAGGGCGAGCTGGTTGCGGCTGGCGCTGATCGCTGCTGCGGTCGGCGCGCTCGAATGGGCGTGCCGCAGCGGTCGCGTCGATCCGGTCGCGGTGATCGCGCCGTCGAAGATGGTCGCCGGCGCGTGGCGCCTGCTCGCCTCGGGCGAGTATCACAAGGACATGCTGCTGACGCTGCAGAATGTCGCGCTCGCGCTCGTGCTTTCGGTCGTCGCCGGTCTGGCGCTCGGCTACACGCTCTACCGGCTGCCGCGGCTGCGGCGCGCGGCCGATCCGCTGCTGGCGAGCTACTACGCGGTGCCGACGTTCATGTTCTATCCGCTGTTCATCGTGCTGTTCGGGCTCAATCGCTGGCCGCTGGTGGCGATCGGTTTCGTGTTCGCGGTGGTCGCGATGGCGATCAACACGCTGGCAGGATTCGAGCGCGTGCCGCGATCGCTGCGCCGCACCGCGCGCGCGCTGCGGCTGTCGGCGTTGCAGGAACTGGTGCACGTGACTGCGCCGGCGTGCGCGCCGTATCTGTTCACGGGGCTGAAGCTCGCGATCGTGTACTCGTTCATCGGCGTGATCGCGGGCGAGTTCGTGCTCGCCGGCGCCGGCTTCGGCTATCGCATCGCGTTCGCGTACAACAGTTTCGACAACGCGACGATGTACGGGCTGATGCTGATCCTGCTCGTGTTCGTCGGCGGCGCGAACATGGCGCTGTACGCGTGGGAGCGGCGCATCTATCTGAGGCGCGGAGGGCGGTAGTGAGCGACCGATTCAACGCGGGTGTCATCCCCGCGAACGCGGGGATCCAGTGCCTTGATGGAGAAAGACACTGGGTTCCCGCTTGCGCGGGAACGACACGCACTTGTGTCGAAGGTCGATAAATGGCCGCCGTCGCCGAGGAACTGGCCGCGGTCCGCGCGCAAGGCGCCGCGCGCGATACATGGCTGCTCGTCGCCGCGCTGGTCGCGGTCTGGCAACTGCTGGCGTGGATCGCCGGGCCGCAGGTGCTGACCGCGCCGCTGCAAACGGTGCACAAGCTCGCCGCGATCATGAGCGCCGGCGACTTCGGCCAGCACGCAGCGGAGACGGGGCGCGCGTTCGCGACCGCACTCGTGATCTCGCTCGCGGGCGGGCTCGCGCTGGGCGTGCTGCTCGGCGCGCATCGCCTGTCGGGCGAAGTGGCAGAGCCGATGCTGGTGGCGCTGTATTCGATCCCGAAGATCACGCTGTACCCGGTGATCCTGCTGCTGTTCGGGCTGGGCATCTCGGCCAAGATCGCGTTCGGTGCGCTGCACGGGATCATTCCGGTGATCCTGTTCACGATGAACGCGGTGCGCAGCCTGCCGCACGTGTACCTGCGCACGAGCCGCGCGCTGCGCCTGTCGCCGTGGCAGACCGCCGCGCACGTGATGGTGCCCGCGACGATTCCGGAGATCGTATCGGGCTTCCGCGTCGGCTTCGCGCTGACGCTGCTCGGCACGCTGATCGGGGAGATGTTCGCCTCGCAGCGCGGCATCGGCTACCTGCTGGTGCGCGCGATGGAAACTAATGACGTCGCCACGATCATCGCGCTCGCATTGCTGCTGGTGACGTTCGCCACCGCCGCAAGCTGGGCGCTGCTCGCACTCGACGCGCGCCTGCACCGGCGCACCTGAACGACGGAGGAAGCATGACCGCCACCACCCGACTGAAACCCCTGCTCGATCGCGGCGAATTCATCGTCGCGCCGGGCGTGTTCGAGATGTTCTCGGCGCGCATCGCCGACCGCATGGGCTTCAAGGCGCTGTACATGACCGGCTACGGCATCTCCGCTTCCTATCTCGGCCTGGCCGATGCGGGGCTCGCGACTTACACCGACATGCAGTCGCGCGCGCGCACAATCGCGGAAGGAACTACGACGCCGCTGATCGCCGATGCCGACACCGGCTTCGGCGGGCTGATCAACGTGCGTCAAACGGTGCGCGGCTATGAAGCCGCCGGCGTGCAGGCGATCCAGATCGAGGATCAGGAGACGCCGAAGAAGTGCGGCCACACGCCGAACCGGCGCGTCGTGCCGCTCGACGAAATGCTGCGCAAGATCGAGGTCGCGCTCGATGCGTGCCGGCGCGACGACACGCTGATCATCGCCCGCACCGACGCGCGCACGGGGCTGGGGCTCGACGAGGCGATCCGCCGCGGCCAGGCGTTCGCGAAGGCGGGCGCCGACATCGTCTTCGTCGAGGCGCCCGAGTCGGCCGACGAGTTCCGCCGCGTCGGCGAAGAGATCGACGCGTGGCTGCTCGCCAACATGGTGCCGACCGGCAAGTCGCCGGTGATCGAGGCGAACGACCTGAAGGCATGGGGTTTCGACATCGCGATCTACCCTTCGGCCGGCATGGGTCCGGTGTGCGCGGCGTTGCAGGCGTCCTATGCTTATCTGAAGGAGCACGGCAGCACGACGGGTTCGCCGGTGCCCGCGTTCACGATGGGCGAACTGCACGAACTCGTCGGCTTCCCCGACGTGTGGGCATTCGAGAAGCGCTTCGCGCAGGTATGAGCCATCGCCGGGCCGCCCCAAGATGGCTCGAAGAGCCCGTCGCGAGACGCGACGGGCGTTCGAGCCGTCCAAGCCCGCGCAGGCGGGCTTGGAGCCGCGGCTCTCACCCCCCTCGGGGGGACAGCGCCGCAGGCGCGAAGGGGGCAACATGAGCGGACGCACGCTGTTCGACAAACTGTGGGACGCGCACGTCGTTGCCGATCTCCACGATGGCTGGGCGCTGCTGCACGTCGACCGCCACGTGATCCACGATCTCGGTGCGCATCTGGCGTTCGCGGAGCTCGAGCGCCGCGGGCTGCGCGTGCACAGTCCGGAGCTGACCTTTGGCGTCCCTGATCACGTGGTGTCGTCGGCGCCGGGCCGGATCGGCGGCGCGGAGCCGTGGGCCGAGAGGCTGATCCGTCAGCTCCGCGACGGCTGCCGCACGCGGGGCATCCGTTACTTCGACGTCAACGAACCCGGACAGGGCATCGTGCACGTGATCGGGCCCGAGCTGGGGCTGACGCTGCCCGGCGCGCTGGTCGTCTGCGGCGACAGCCACACCAGCACGCATGGCGCGCTCGGCGCGCTCGCGTGGGGCATCGGCGCCTCCGAAATCGTGCACGTGCTGGCCACGCAGACGATCCTGCAACAGCGGCCGCGGACGCTGCGCATTTCGTTCGACGGCACGCTGCGCGCCGGCGTGGAGCCGAAGGACCTGATCCTGCATGTGATCGGCACGCTCGGCGCGGCCGGCGCGACCGGCCATGCAGTCGAGTACGCGGGCGCGGCGATCGAAGCGATGGACATCGAGGGCCGGCTCACGATGTGCAATCTGTCGATCGAGATGGGGGCGCGCATGGGCATGATCGCGCCGGACGAGCGCACGTTCGCGTGGATCGCGAGCCGGCCGTTCGCGCCGAAGGGCGCCGACCGGCGGCGCGCGCTCGAATCGTGGCGCGAACTGAAGAGCGATTCGGGTGCGCGCTTCGATCGCGAAGAGCGCATCGACGCCTCATTGGTGCGGCCGCAGATCACCTGGGGCACGAGCCCGGAGGCGACGATTCCGGTCGACGGTCGCGTGCCCGATCCGGCCGGCGAAAGCGATCCGCTGCGCCGGCACGCGATCGAAGCCGCGCTCGCGTACATGGGGCTGAAGGCGGGCCAGCCGATCGCGGGCACGAAGATCGACCGCGTGTTCATCGGTTCGTGCACCAACAGCCGCCTGCCGGATTTGCGGCGCGCGGCTGAAGTCGCGCGCGGGCGCAGGGTCGCGCCGCACGTACGCGCGTGGGTCGTTCCGGGTTCGCAGCAAGTCAAGCGCGACGCCGAGGCCGAAGGGCTCGACCGCGTGTTCCGCGAGGCCGGCTTCGAATGGCGCGAGCCGGGCTGCTCGCTGTGCGTCGGCGCCAACGGCGAGATGGTCGAACCCGAGGCGCGCTGTGTGTCGACGTCGAACCGCAACTTCGTCGGCCGCCAGGGTCCGCGCGCGCGCACGCATCTGGCGAGCCCCGCGCTCGCCGCCGCCTGCGCGATCGCGGGCGAGATCGTCGACACCATATGACACTCGCTCGGCTCCTTCTCCCGCATCAGCGGGAGAAGAGCTTGCCCCGGACTTGATCCGGGGCGGGGGATGAGGGCGTCTTTCATTAGCCATCATGTTGCGGCCGGATCGGCGCCCTCACCCCAACCCGGAGCCAGGCGCTTGCAGGCGCCTGTCGCTGCGGCGGCGCGAAGCTCGCGCTTCGCGAAGCCCCGCCTTCGCCCCGTGTGGGAGAGGGAGCTTTCGCTTGAATGGAAGGGAATAATCGATGGAAGAGTTCACCGTGCTCGAAGGCATCGCGGCGCCGCTCTTCGTGCCGAACATCGACACCGACGTCATCATCCGCATCGAGCGGCTGGCGAAGCTCGCGCCCGACGCGCTCGGCCCGTGGGCGTTCGAGCCGCTGCGCTATCTGCCGGACGGCAGCGAAAACCCCGACTTCGTGCTGAACCGCTCCGCGTTTCGCGGCGCGTCGATCCTCGTCGCGGGGCCGAACTTCGGCTGCGGCTCGTCGCGCGAGATGGCGGTGTGGGCGCTCAAGGGCGCGGGCGTCCGCGCCGTCATCGCGCCGTCGTACGGCGACATCTTCTTCTCCAACTGCTTCCAGAACGGCGTGCTGCCGGTCAGGCTGCCGCAGCCCGCGGTCGAGGCGATCGCGCAGCGCCTCGAAGCGAACCCGGCGCAGGCGCGGATGGCGGTCGATCTGCAGCAGCTCGAAGTCCGCACCGCGTGGGGCGAGCGGCATGCTTTCCACGTCGATGCGCACCGCCGCCGCGCGCTGCTCGAGGGGCTCGACGACATCGGGCTGACGCTCGCGCGCGAGGCCGAGATCGCGGCATTCCAGGCGGCCGACCGCGAGCTGCGGCCGTGGATCCACAACGCGGGTCAGTAGCCGCGCGCGCGCTCGACGAAGCCCGGCAGCGTCGCGGGTGACGCACCGGCTTCGAGCCGGCGGATTGCCTCGGCGATCTGAGCGGCCGCCGGCTCGCGCGGCGTCGGCCCCGACAGGTGCGGCGTGACGGTGACGCGCGGGTGGTGCCAGAACGGATGGTCGTCCGGCAGCGGCTCGGTGCGGAACACGTCGAGCGTGGCGCTGGCAAGCTGCCCGCTGTCGAGCGCAGCGAGGAGATCGGCGTCGACGATCGTGCCGCCGCGGCCGACGTTGATCAGGTGCGCACCGCGCGGAAGCTGCGCGAACAGCTTCGCATCGAGCAGGTTCTCGGTGTCGCTCGTGAGCGGCAGCACGTTGACGAGGAAGTTCGATCGCGCGAGGAAGTCGCGCAGGCCGTCGGCTCCGGCGTAGCAGCGCACGCCGTCGACGTCCTTGCTCGTGCGCGACCAACCGAGCGCCGGATAGCCGAACACGGTGACCGCGCGCGCGATGGTCGCGCCGATCGCGCCCAGCCCCATCACGCCGACCGCGGGCGGCGTGCCGCGCGGCCGGTCGACGTTCCAGTCGCGCAGCTTCTGCGGCCCGCCGAAGCGGTCGAGCCCGCGCGTGATGCGCGCCAGATAGAAGCACACGTATTCGGCCATCTTCGGCGCCATGCCGGCATCGACCAGCCGGATCAGCGGCAGCGCGGGCGGCAAGGCAGGATTGACCAGCAACGCCTCGACGCCGGCGCCGACGTTGAACACCGCGGCGAGCCTGGTCTCGACTGTGAACAGTTCCGGCGGCGGCAGCCACACGACCGCGTAGCGCGCGTCGCGCGCGCGGCCGTCGAACACTGTCACCTCGGCGTCGAGGCGCGCGGCGGCGAACGCGCCGGCGAGCGCGTCGAGCCACGCGCCCTGCGCCATGCTGCCGAGCGCGGCGACGATGCGGATCGCGTCCGTCATTCGTCCGGCGTGAACGCGACCAACGGCGCGCCTTCGATCACCTGGTCGCCGACGTCGTACAGCACCTCGTCGACCACGCCGTCGGCGGGTGCCACGATCGTGTGCTCCATCTTCATCGCCTCCATCACCAGCAGC
>JAKORH010000276.1 GCA_029777935.1 Pseudomonadota bacterium | reverse complement strand
CCTCCACCGCGTCGACCAGCAGCAGCACGCCGTCGACCATCGACAGCACGCGCTCGACCTCGCCGCCGAAATCCGCGTGCCCCGGCGTGTCGACGATGTTGATGTGCGTGCCGGCGTAGTCGACCGCGCAGTTCTTGGCCAGGATCGTGATGCCGCGCTCGCGCTCGAGGTCGTTGCTGTCCATCACCCGCTCGGCCACCTGCTGGTTCTCGCGGAAGGTTCCGCTCTGTGCCAGCAGCTTGTCGACCAGCGTGGTCTTGCCGTGGTCGACGTGGGCGATGATGGCGATGTTGCGCAGTGCTCTTTGCATGTTCGACTTTCACGTGTTCATGGCGCGGTCGATCCGGCACGCACCAGTCGCAGCGGTGCGAGCATGCCGTCGGCGCCGATCGACGCCACGCCGAGCAGCCCCGCTGCGCCGTACACGCGCACGCGCGGCGAAGCCGGCTGTTTCGTTGCCACCGCCTGCCCGTGCGTCAGTCGCGCGGCGTCGGCGTCGTCCAATTCGACCCGCGCCAGCGATGCCAGCAGCGTGTCGGCCGGCAGCAGCCACTCGCGCCGCACTGCCGGCGGCATCTTCTCCAGCGCCGTCAGCGCCACCGCGCGCTCGAGCGACAACGCGCCGACGCGCGTCCGGCGCAGTGCCGCCAGATGCGCGCCGCAGCCGAGCGCGGCGCCGATGTCTTCCGCAAGTACGCGCACATAGGTGCCCTTGCTGCATTCGACCTCGATGCGCGCGTCGCCGCCTTCGACTCCGAGCAGCCGCAGCCGCTCGATCCGTACGGCGCGCGGCGCGCGCTCGACCTCGATGCCCTGCCGCGCCAGCGAATACAGCGGCCGGCCATCCTTCTTCAGCGCCGAATGCATCGGCGGCACCTGCTCGATCGTGCCGGTGAAGCGCAGCAGCACCGCCTCGAGCGCCGCGCGGGTGATCGCTGCTTCACGCGTCTCGATCACCTCGCCTTCGGCGTCGCCGGTCGTCGTGCGCACTCCGAAGCGCAGCGTCGCCTCGTAGCCCTTGTCGGCGTCGAGCAGGTCCGACGAAAACTTGGTTGCCTCGCCGAACGTCAGCGGCAGCAGGCCGCTCGCCATTGGATCGAGAGTTCCCGTATGGCCCGCCTTGGCCGCGTTCAGCAGCCGTCGCGCCCTCTGCAGCGCGAGGTTGGACGTGATGCCGCTCGGCTTGTCGAGCAACAGCACGCCGTCGACCGACTCATCTGCCCACTGAGCCCGGCGAGCGCGCGCCACGGCTCACTCGTCTGGATGGTCAGGCTTCCCCACCGCCCGGTCAATCAGCCGGTCGAGTTCGAAGCCACGCTCGACACTGGTGTCGTGCACGAAATGCAGCCGCGGCACCGTGTGGATCCGCAGCCGCTTGAACAGCAGGTTGTGCAGGTGCCCGGCGGCGGCGTTCAGGCCCTCGGCCGCCAGCCGTGGATCGCTGCCGATCACGGTGAAGAACACCTTCGCGTGCGCGTAGTCGGGCGTCAGTTCGACGCCGCTCACGGTGACCAGGCCGACGCGCGGATCGCGCACCTCGCGCGGAATCAGCTCGCCGAGGTCGCGCTGTATCTGGTCGGCGATGCGCTCGGCACGCGCCGGCTTCCTCGGAGTCCTCATCGGCTATTGCGCCCCACGCCAACGCCCGTCGCCGGACACGTTACAGCGTGCGCGCCACCTCCTGCACCTCGAACACCTCGAGCTGGTCGCCTTCCTTGATGTCGTCGTAGCCCTTCAGCGACAGGCCGCACTCGAAGCCGGCCTTGACCTCGCGAACGTCGTCCTTGAAGCGCTTCAGCGACGCCAGCTCGCCGGTCCAGATCACCACGTTGTCGCGCAGCAGGCGTGCCTGCGCGGTGCGCTTGACCACGCCGTCGAGCACCATGCAGCCCGCCACGGCGCCGACCTTCGGCACGCGGAAGATCTGCCGGATCTCGACCAGCCCCAGCACCTGCTCGCGCTGTTCCGGGGCCAGCAGGCCGCTCAGCGCCGCCTTCACGTCGTCGACCGCGTCGTAGATGATGTTG
>JAKORH010000275.1 GCA_029777935.1 Pseudomonadota bacterium | reverse complement strand
CGCCTACCTGGCCGAGCTGGCGCGGCCGACGGTGACGCTGGTCAACAACGCGCAGCGCGAGCACCAGGAGTTCATGTCGAGCGTGGAAGCCACCGCGCGCGAAAACGGCGCTGCGATAGCGGCGCTGCCTCCCGACGGCGTCGCGGTCTTTCCCGCCGACGATCCATGCGCCGGCATCTGGCGCAATCTGGCCGGCACGCGGCGCGTACTCGACTTCGCACTGCGCGCCTATGCCGCGGTCACTGCGCAGTACGAGCTGACCGCAACCGGCAGCCGCATCGTGCTCGCGACGCCCGCCGGCGAGATCCGGGTCGCGCTGCAGGTGCCGGGCGCGCACAACGTGCACAACGCGCTGGCGGCGACGGCCGCGGCGCTCGCGGTCGACGTGGTGCCGGCGACGATCGCCGCGGGGCTGGCAGCGTTCGCGGCGCCGGGCGGGCGTGGCGTGCGCATGGCGCTCGCCGCGGGCGCCACGCTGATCGACGACACCTACAACGCGAATCCGGATTCGGTGCGCGCGGCGATCGACGTGCTCGCGGCGTGCAGCGCGCCGCGCGTGCTGGTGCTCGGCGACATGGGAGAGGTCGGCGCGCAGGGCCCGCAATTCCATCGCGAGGTGGGCGCCTATGCGCACGAGCGCGGCATCGATCGATTGCTTTGCCTCGGCGAGGCCGCGCGTGAGACGGCGACCGTGTTCGGCGCCGGTGCGCAGCACTTCGACCGGATCGAGCCGCTGATCGACGCCTGCCGCGCCGCGGCCGCCGGCGGCGCCTCGCTGCTAGTCAAGGGCTCGCGCTTCATGCGCATGGAGCGCGTGGTGCACGCGCTCTCGAACAGTTCGGCGGGAGCGCACTGAGGCGATGCTGCTCGAACTGTTCCAATGGCTGTCGCAGGATATCCGCGCGTTCCGCATCTTCGATTACCTGACGCTGCGTGCGGTGCTCGCCGCCGCCACCGCACTGGTGATCGGACTCTTCGCCGGCCCGAAGGTGATCCGCAAGCTGACGGAACTGAAGATCGGGCAGGCGGTGCGCACGGAAGGGCCGCAATCGCACCTGTCGAAGTCGGGCACGCCGACGATGGGCGGCGCGCTGATCCTGATCTCGATCGGCGTCACCACGCTGCTGTGGGCGGACCTGACCAACCGTTTCATCTGGGTCGTGCTGCTGGTCACGCTCGGCTTCGGCTGGATCGGCTGGGTCGACGACTACCGCAAGGTCGTGCACCGCAACCCGAAGGG
>JAKORH010000274.1 GCA_029777935.1 Pseudomonadota bacterium | reverse complement strand
TCGCGCCGTTGGTCAGTTTCGCCACCTGCTCGCCGTAGTAGTCGGCGATCGGGCCCCACACCGGCGGAGGGGCCACGAACGCCATCTTGAAGGTGGTCTGCGCGCGCGCGGGCGCGATCGCCAGGACGGCAGCGCAGCCGACGGCGGCCGCTATTGCGAGGATGCGTCGGTTCATGTCGATCTCCCCTGGTTGCGGCTAGCGTCGCCGCGCAAAGTAATCTTCGTACGAACTTCCGTTGGACACCAGCACGCCGCCATCGACATCGATCGAAGTGCCGGTGCACATCGCCGCCGCGTCGCTGGCGAAGAACAGCGCCGCGGAGGCGATCTCGGAGGGCTGGACCCAGCGCCCGAGCGGAATCGTTTTCACGGTGCGCGCGATCTCCGCCTCGGTCGCGTTGCGCCGGATCATCGGTGTCAGCGTCGGCCCGGGGCAGATCGCGTTGACGCGAATGCGCCGGATGCCGAGCTCGAACGCCGCGTGCCGCGTGAACCCCAGCACCCCGGACTTGGACGCGGTATAGGCCGCGCCGCCGTGGTAGGAGATCCGCTTTCCGGCGATCGAAGCGATGTTGACCACGGCCCCGCCGCCGCGCATGCTCATCGGTTCGACCACCGCCTGGGTGCACAGCATGACCCCGCGCAGGTTGACCTCGATCACGCGGTCCCACTCCTGCTGCGGCATCCGCTCGATCGTGTAGGTCGACTCGATGCCGGCGCTATTGACCAGAACGTCGACGCCGCCGAACGCGTCGCAGGTCGCGCGCACGCCAGCCTCGACCGACTTGCGGTCGGCCACGTCGACGATGACCGCGAGCGCGCCGTCGATCGCCGCAGCTGCGGCCGAGAGCGCCGCGGCGTCGCGGTCGAACATCGCCACGCGAGCGCCGGCGCGCGCGAACGCCTGCGCGCAAGCCTCGCCGATTCCGCTGGCCGCGCCCGTCACGATCGCCACCTTTCCCTGCATGACGGCCTCCGGGCTCTCAGGCGGCTAGCGTGCGTCGCGCCGCCGCCACGATTGCGTCTTCGTCCGGAACGAGCATCTTCTCGAGGTTGCGCGCGAAGGGGATCGGCACGCTCGGCATTCCGAGCCGCTCGATCGGGGCCTTCAGTGACCGGAATCCCTCCTCGGCGACGATCGCGGCCACCTCGCCCGCCGATCCGCAGAACCGCACCGACTCGGTGACCACGACCAGACGGCCGGTCCTGGCGACCGATTTCAGCACGGTGCTCGTGTCCAGCGGCACGATCGTGCGCAGGTCGACCACCTCGGCTTCGACGCCCTCGGCTGCGAGCATCGTGGCAGCCTGCAGCGCGCGCTTGACCATTGCGCCGACCGCGACCAGCGTCACCGCGTCGCCCTCGCGAACGACTGCCGCCTGCCCCAGCGGCGTCACGACGTCGCCGTCCGGGATCTCGTCGCGCGCGCCGTGGTACAGCCCCATGTGCTCCAGGAACACCACGGGGTTGTCGTCGCGGATCGCCGCCTTGATCATTCCCTTGGCGTCGTGCGCATTCGAAGGAATCACGACCTTCACGCCGGGCACGTGCGCGACCCATGCGTGATAGTCGTAGGCATGGCCGTGATACGGGCCAACGCCGTATTTCGCGCGGACCACCAGCGGAACGCGCGCCTTCCCGTCGGAGTAGTAATGCATTGCGCCCGCGTCGCAACCGACCTGCTGAAGCACCAGTCCCAGGTACTCCAGGAACATGATGTCGACGATCGGGCGCTTGCCCATCAGCGCGGCGCCGACCCCGAGTCCGACGACGCCGCCCTCGGAGATCGGCGTGTCGATGACGCGCTCGGAGCCGAACTCGTCCCAGAGCCCCTTGCACGAATTCAGGGGGCCGCCAAAGCGGCCGATGTCGAGGCCCATGATGAAGACGTTGCGGTCGCGCCGCATTTCCTCGGCAATTCCGCTGACGACTGCCTGCTGCATCGTAAGTCGCGCCATTTCACGCTCCCGCGAACACGCGATCGAGCCCCAACACTGCGGCGTCCGGCATCGGATCTTCGCGCGCCTGCGCCATCGCATGCGCGACCTCCTGCGCCACTTCCTGCTTCAGTCGCGTCGCGCCCTGCCCGTCGAGGACTCCCTCGGCCGCCAACAGCGCCTCGTGCCGCAACAACGGATCGCGTCCCGCCCACTCTTCGACCTCGCTGCCGGAGCGGTACGACGCGGGATCGGCGCTCATGTGGCCGCCGAGGCGATAGGTGAACGCCTCCAGAAGGGTCGG
>JAKORH010000273.1 GCA_029777935.1 Pseudomonadota bacterium | reverse complement strand
AGGTGCAGAACTTCGGCACCTCGCGCGACGTGCTGATCCGGCTGCCGCTCGCGCCCGGCGTCACGTCGGGGGAACAGGCCAAGCGGGTGATGGCCACGCTGAAGAGCCAGGACTCGAGCGTGGAACTGCGGCGGGTCGAGTTCGTCGGACCGTCGGTGGGAGGGGAACTGGCGCACGACGGCACCGTCGCGCTGCTGATGGTCTGCCTCGGCATCATGATCTACCTGGCGTTCCGCTTCGAGTGGAAATTTTCGGTAGCGGCCATCATCGCCAACCTGCACGACGTGGTGCTGGTGGTCGGCATGTTCGCGATCTTTCGCTGGGAGTTCTCGCTGCCGGTACTGGCCGCGGTGCTCGCGGTGCTGGGCTATTCGGTCAACGAATCGGTGATCATCTTCGACCGCGTGCGCGAGCACTTCCGCACCATGCGCCGCGCGGCCGTGGACGAAGTGATCGACTCGGCGATCACCGCCACCATCTCGCGCACCATCATCACGCACGGTTCGACGCTGATGATGACGCTGGCGATGCTGATGTTCGGCGGGCAGGCGCTGCACTACTTCGCACTGGCGCTGACGATCGGCATCATGTTCGGCGTGTATTCGTCGGTGTTCGTCGCCGCGGCGATCGCGCGCTACCTGGGCGTGAAGCGCGAGGATCTGGTCAAGCCGCCGAAGAAGGAAGACCAGCAGGTCGTGCCCTGAGCGGATCGAGGATCGAGGATCGAGGATCGCGGATCGCGGATTGCGCGTGGACGACAGGGCGCCGACCCGCATCTGGGATCTGCCGACGCGTCTCTTTCACTGGACGCTCACCACGCTGGTCGTGTTCTCGGTAGCCACCGCCAAGATCGGCGGCAACTGGATGGACTGGCACGTCCGCAGCGGCTGCACGATCCTGGCATTGCTCGTGTTCCGCGTGCTGTGGGGACTGGCGGGCAGCCGCTACGCGCGCTTCGCGAGCTTCGTCGTACCGCCGCGCGCGGCGCTGCGGCGCGCACGCGAACTGCTCACGCCGCGCCCCGCCGCCCCGCACGCCGGACACAACGCGCTCGGCGGCTGGGCCGTGCTCGCGATGCTGGCCACCCTCTTCGTCCAGGGCATTACCGGCCTGTTCTCGTACGATGACATCGCGACCGAAGGGCCGTGGGCGAAGTTCGTCTCGGACGCGTCGAGCCGGCTGCTCACGACCGTTCACCGCTACAACGAGAAGGTGCTTTACGCGCTGGTCGCGCTGCACATCTTCGCGATCGCGTACTACGGGATCGTCAAGCGCAACAACCTGATCGCGCCGATGCTGACCGGCGATCGGCGCGACCTTGCCGCGCCGCCGGCGGAAGACGACCTGTCCACCCGGCTGCGCGCCGCCGTGTTCGCCGCCCTCGCCGCCGCGCTGGTCGGGTATCTGGTGTCGCTGTAAGTCCGACTTGATGAACGCCGGATCTCGGCAGCAGTGAGATTGCGCACTGCTCGATCGTCGTCCCCGCGAGAGCGGGGACCCAGTGTCTTCCTCGCAAAGTCTCTGGATTCCCGCTTGCGTGGGAATGACACCCGAGCGGTTGCTCAATCCCGGCGGAATTCGTCGTGGCAGCCCTTGCAGGCCTTGCCGACGTCGCCGAACGCGGCGCGGGTGGCGGCGAGATCGTTGCCCTTCGCGGCAGCCAGCAGGCGGCCGACTTCGACGTTCAGCTTCTCGCCACGCTCCTTGAACTTCGCCTGGTCGGTCCAGACCTCGGGCTTGGCACGCGTGTTCGCGACCATGTCCGAGCCCGGCGTGAACGCGGTCAGGAACAGCTTGTCGGTCATGTCGAGAATGATCGCGTTGTCGTAGATCGCCTTCAGGTCCGGCTTGTCGGATTTCAGTTGCGCGTTGATGCGGCCGGCGTGCTGGCCCTGCAGGAACATCACCGACTGGCGATATTTCGCGGCGTCTTCCGGTTTGGCGAACTGCGCAAAGGCGGGTGCAGCCGCAACGACCGTCGCGGCAACGAGCATCGACTGCACGAACTTCATGGATCCCCCGGGGAAGTTGAACCGATCCGGCCGGCGCGGCCGGTGCGTGATGAACGCATCGCGCCCGCGGATTATTCCGGCCGCGCGCGCCGCGCGCATCACGCGAGCAGGTGCGACCCGGAAGCTGTCGGTACTCAGCAGCGGCGCGCCAGTTCGCCGGCCTTGCCGATGTACGTCGCGGGCGTCAATGCGAGCAGCGCCTGCCTGGCGTCGTCGGGAATCGCGAGCCCGCGGATGAACTGATGCAATGTCTCGCGCGTGATCGCGCGGCCGCGAGTCAGTTCCTTCAGCTTCTCGTAAGGCGCCGGCACGCCGTAGCGGCGCATCACCGTCTGCACCGGCTCGGCCAGCACTTCCCACGCATCGGCGAGATCGGCTACCAGTTGCGGCGCGTTGACCTCGAGCTTGTTCAGCCCGCGCAGGCACGCGTCGTAGGCGACCACGCAGTACCCGAACGCGGCGCCGAGATTGCGCAGCACGGTCGAATCGGTCAGGTCGCGCTGCCAGCGCGACACCGGCAGCTT
>JAKORH010000033.1 GCA_029777935.1 Pseudomonadota bacterium | reverse complement strand
GACCTTGAGCAGCTTCATCGTCTCCAGGTCGTCCTTGTCCCACTGGATGATGGTGCGGTCGTCCATCGCCGCGTTCTCCACCGGCACCACCGTGTGCAGCGGCGCATCGCTGATGACGAAACCGCCGACATGCTGCGACAGGTGGCGCGGATGGCCCTGCAACTGTTCGGTCACCGCCAGCACGCGCGCGATCAACGGGTTGTCCGGATCGAAGCCGGCCTCGAACAGGCGTTGCTGCATCGGCGCGTCGCCATTGCCCCAGCCGTAGCATTCGGCCAGCAGCGCGAGCTGATCCGGCGGCAGGCCGAAGACCTTGGCCACGTCGCGTACCGCGCTCTTGCCGCGGTAGCGGATCACCGTTGCCGCCAGCGCGGCGCGTTCGCGCCCGTACTTCGCGTACACGTACTGCAGGACTTCCTCGCGGCGCTCGTGCTCGAAATCGACGTCGATGTCCGGCGGCTCGTTGCGTTCCTTCGACAGGAAGCGCGCCATCAGCAGCCGACTCTCGGCGGGATTCACCACGGTGATGCCCAGCGCGAAGCACACCGCCGAATTCGCCGCCGAGCCGCGGCCCTGGCAGAGGATCTCGCGCGATTTCGCGAAGCGGACGATGTCGTCCACGGTGAGGAAGAACGCTTCGTACTTCAGGTATTCGATCAGCGCGAGTTCTTCGTCGATCTGCGCCACGATCTTCGCCGGCACGCCTTCGGGCCAACGCTCACGCATTCCTTGCTCCGCGCGTGCACGCAGCCAGCTGGTGGGCGTGTGGCCGGGTGGCACCAGTTCGGCGGGATAGTGGTATTCGAGGTCGTTGCCGAGGTCGAAGCGGCAGCGCCGCGCGAGTTGCACGGCGTTGTCGAGCAAGTGATGGGGATGGATGTTGCCGAGCGCGCGCCGCGTGCGCAGGTGGCGCTCGCCATTGCGGAACAGGTGTTCGCCGCAGTCGGCCAGCGTCATCCCATGGCGGATCGCGGTCATCGTGTCCTGCAGCACGCGCTGGCGGCGCACGTCCATGTGTACGTCGCCTGCGGCCAGCGGGATGAGCTGCAAGTCATGCGCGAGGGCGAGCAAGGCGTGCAGGCGGGCCTCGTCGTCCTGTTCGCGATGCAGCTCCACTGCGAGATGCGCGCGCTCGCCGAACACCGCGTGCAACCAGCGGCCTTCATTGGCATCGGGCTGCGCAGCGGGACACCACAGCGCGAATAGCCCGACGTCGGCATCGGCCAGCACGGTTTCGACATCCCCGCGCGTGAGCAGGTAACCGCCCTTCGGCGCGGCGCGGCGCGCGTGGGTGATCAGCCGGCACAGCTGCGTGTAGCCGGCGGCATGTTCGACCAGCAGCACGCATTTCAACCCGCAGGACAGGACGAACTCGCTGCCGACGATCAGCTTCAATCCCGTGGCGCGCGAGGCCTCCAGCCCGCGCACGATGCCGGCCAGCGAACATTCGTCGGTGATCGCCAGCGCCTCGTAGCCGCAACGGTGCGCGCGCTCGAACAGCTCTTCCGCGCTCGCCGCGCCGCGCAGGAACGAGAAGTCCGACAGGCAATGCAGCTCCGCGTAGGCAGGCAGGTCGTCGTGCCCGGGCGCGTCGTCGTTGGCCGCAGGGAGCGCGCGGCGCTGCGCCACCTGCCATGCGCGCGGCATGCGCCCGCCCGGGGTCTCGCGGTCCACGCCATCGACGGCATCGTCCCAGCTCACCGGGCGTCACTCATGCAAACCAGCCGTGCAGCATCCAGCCATCGCGTTCACCGGCCGGGGTGAACGCCCATGCGCGCTGGCCCTGCGCGGTTTCCAGCACGTAGTAATCGCGGCGTGCGTCGTCGCCATCCCACCAGCCGCTTTCCAGCCGCTCGGGGCCGGACACGATGCGCGGGCGCGGGTCGCGCAAGGGCACCGGCTGCGGCAACAGCCAGGTCGGGCGTGGTGGACGCGCAGGTGCAGTGTCGATGCGGGCGTCGTCGCCATCGATGCGTCGCCATGCGCGTTCCGGGCGCGGATCGCCAGCGGGCGCGATGCGATGCACGGCATCGTCGCCCAGGCGCGCGCGCAGGCGCTCGCGCAGTTGCGGCCACGGCAGCGCCTGTTGCGCGCGTACGTCGAACAGGTCGCGGCTGGCCGGCACGAAGGCCGGCAGCTCGCGCGCGAGCAGGCGCAGCGCGACCACCGGCTTCGGGATCGACACGCGCTCGAGCCGGTTGCGGGTGACTTCGAACAGCATCGCGGGCTCGCGTTCGGCGGCGAGCAGGCCGACCTCGACATCGGTATGCGCGCGCGTGTCGTGCCTGTGGACGTCATGCTCCAGACGCAGGACGAAGCGCTGCACGCCGCCATCGCGGATCGACAGGCAGGTGCACAGGTCGCCGATCAGCCGGCGCAGCGGGAACAGCAGGGCGGTGTGGCTTTCGACCTCGAAGCCGAGATCGATACGCGCATCGAAATGGTCCGGCGGCGCGTAGTAGCTCAACGCATCGTCG
>JAKORH010000272.1 GCA_029777935.1 Pseudomonadota bacterium | reverse complement strand
GGTCTGCTGATGACGTATTCCTGCTCCGGCGGTATCGACCGGGCCTTGTTTCAGCGCATCGTCGCCGATGCCGCCGTTGCTGCCGGCCGCGAAGCACGCATCGTGCGCTGGCTCGACGCGCCCGCCGATCATCCGGTAGCGCTCAATTTCAGCGAAGGCGATTATCTGAAGGGGCTGCTCTGCCAAGTCGATTGATTTTGGGGCATCCGGAATAAGCGGTGGCTGAAAGTTGCCTGCCGTCCGCGCGCCAAGGATCGGCGGCAAGTGGGAATTCCTCAATGCGTGGAGATCTTGCCGACGACGATTCGCCTGCTCCAGTTCCATCGATTGCGTCACAATGGCCTGATACAGTGCGTTTTTGCTTTCGGCAGACGGATAACCCTATACTCGTCGTGCCTCGCGCCGAGCCTCGCCGCTGCCGCGCGCTGCTCCCCGTAACTTTCCGACCATCCTTTTGGCACGGCCGATGAAACTCTTCCTCTCGCACAGCACGCCGGACGACGATTTCGTGCGCCGGCTCCGTCGGCCGGGAACCGGCAGCGCGCCCGCGTGCTCGGGGTCTTTCATGGCGGTGTGACACGGGGCGTGCTGCGCGCGATGATGGAGTGGCAACCGGAAGAGGTGGTTTCGCTGTCTGGCGAACTGGTCGCCTGCGGGCTGGCGACGGCGAACCCGTACGGCCATCTCGCGCTCAACCCGGCGCTCTGCCCGTACCTGCGCGCGCGGCTCGCCGACGCCGAGCGCGACGAGCTGAACCGTCGCTGGCAGGTGGCGATGTACGCGTATGTCGGGTTCCTCATTCAGCAGCAGAGCGGTGACGCGGCGGTTGCCGCGACGCTGACCGGCCTCGAACTGCCGAACTTGCTTGCGCTGCTCGAAGGTGTACAAGGCGAAGGAAACGCGGCGGCGACGATCGACTTGACAACGTCGCTCTACAGCCTGTTGAAGAACGCCGGCAGGCCGCGCCTGCTCGAGCGCATCGGGCAGGCGCGCGGCGAGATCTGGAATCACGCCCGCTGTGCAGCAACAATCGTGCGTATCGAGCAACAGCTCGCCGGCGGTCAGTCGCCCGCCGCGCTGGCCAGCGCGCAGGCTTTGCTCGCGCGCGCCCGCGCTGTCGGCGAGCAGGCGTATCCGTATGCCGATTACGATCTGGCGACGGCTTGCTGGCTGCTGGCGCGCGTGTTGCGCTTCGCTGGCCAGGCGCAGCCGGCGTTGTCGCTGTTCGCTGAAGCGCGGCAGCGATTCGAAATGATCGAGACGCGCACGCACGGTCGTGGCGCCGAACACATGGACTCGACCTGCCTGACCGAAACCGGCGATTGTCTGCTAGCCATCGGGCGCTTCGACGACGCGGCAGCGGTGTACGAAGCAGCGATTGCCCGCCACGAACGGCGCGGCGATCGGCGTGGCGTTGCGGTCGGCAAGGGGCAGTTGGGAACCGTCCGTTTACGGCAGCGCCGTTACGACGATGCGCTCACGGCGTACGAGGCAGCGCGGGCGCAGTTTGCGGCGCTCGATGAATCGGGCAGCGTCGCTATGGCGTGGCATCAGCTCGGCATGACGCATCAGAAGGCCGGCCGGCCGCAGGTGGCCGAAGACGCGTACCGGCAGTCGCTGGCGATCGAGGGACGGCTCGGCCATCTCGCCGGCCAGGCGGCCACGCTTGGTCAGCTTGGCACTCTCTACGCCGAGCAACCCGACCGCCTGGAAGACGCGGTCGCCTGCTGCCGCCAGGCGATCGACAAGTATGTTGAACTCGGCGATCTTCTGTCTCAAGGTATCGTACGAGACAGTCTCGCGGAGACGCTGCGCCGGCTCGGCCGCCGCGACGAAGCACGGCGCGAAATCCGGCAAGCGATCGTATGCCAGGAGCCGTTCGGCCACGCCGCCGAGCCATGGAAATCGTGGAGCATCCTTGCCAACATCGAGCGCGATACCGGCGATGTGCGTGCCGCGGCAGAGGCGCGCGAACGTGCGATCGCCGCCTTCCTCGCTTACCGCCGCGACGGCGGCGAGAACCACGATATTTCCGGCCGCCTGGCGCTTGCCGTTGGCGAATGGCTGCGTGACTCCAACGCCGCGGAAGCAGCGCGCACGCTGCAACAAGTCGCTGCCGATGCGGACATCGCCGGGTCAGCGCTCACCTTCATCCGCGCGCTGCAGGCGATCGCCGCCGGCAGCCGCGACCCGGCGCTCGCCGAAGCGCCGGACCTGAGTTACACGATGGTCGCCGAAATCCTCCTCCTGCTCGAAGCCTTGCCGTAGCCCCGTCTGTCTCGCGCCGAGCGAGTCGCCAGCGTGAGGACTATTCGCCTGCTGGCTTGCACAACGCTCTCGAGTTCGCTATCTGACCGTCTTTCCGGCCGGGGAAATCTGTCGCCTTCTCACCCGCGCCGTGCTGTGTCGCCGCGCGGATGGCGAGAACGAGGGTGGATTGGCGTCGCGCATCCACCATTCGGTTGCGCGACGTATTGATCAACGCGGCCGGCGTTTTCCGGCCGCGGCGTTGAGAACGACAGCGCGCGTTCAGACCTCGAGATGCGAGTAGAGCGCCGTCGACAGGTAACGCTCGCCGAACGAGGGAATGATCACCACCGTCAGCTTGCCGGCGTTTTCCGGCCGTCGGGCGACTGCCAGCGCCGTCCACACCGCGGCGCCCGACGAGATGCCGACCAGCAGCCCTTCTTCGACGGCCATCGCGCG
>JAKORH010000271.1 GCA_029777935.1 Pseudomonadota bacterium | reverse complement strand
GTCGCCAGCCAGTTGCCGAAGGGCTGAGAAGCCGTGAATAAATCTACTGCGCGCCCCGATCTTGCGCCTCCGGTGCTCAACGTACGACTCTGTACGCGTCCGCTCCTCGGCGCAATCTCGGGGCGCTCGCTACGATTTCTTCACGACTTCTGAGAAGGCAACGATGAACAGCGTGCAGGCGTTTCGCGGCTCGATCCTGCACTTCGTCGACGATCCGCTGCATGCCGAGGCGCGCTCGTTCCAGTACTTCGACGACGGCGCGCTCGTGCTGCGCGCGGGCACCGTCGCAGCGCTCGGGGGCGCCGACCTGCTTTCGCAGTGGCCCGACGCTGAGCTGACCGACTACCGCGGCAAGCTGATCGTGCCGGGGTTCATCGACACGCACGTGCACTATGCGCAGACCGATGCGATCGCGGCCTGCGGCGGCGAAATGCTGGCGTGGCTGGAGCGGAGCGCGTTTCCGGCCGAGCAGCGCTTCGGCGACACGCGACACGCGCGCGAGGTGGCCGACTTCTTCCTCGACGAACTGCTGCGCAACGGCACCACGACCGCGATGGTGTTCGCCACCGTGCACCCGCAGTCGGTCGACGCGCTGTTCGAAGCGGCGGCCGCCCGCGCTCTGCGCCTGATCGCGGGCAAGGTGCTGATGGACCGCAACTGCCCGGAATCGCTGCGTGACACCGCTGCAGGTGGCTACGAGGACAGCGCGCGCCTGATCGCGCGCTGGCACCGGCGCGGCCGGCTGCTGTACGCGGTCACGCCGCGCTTCGCGCCGACTTCGAGCGAGGAACAGTTGCGGCTCGCCGGCCGGCTGCTCGACGAGCACGGCGGCCTGTACCTGCAGTCGCACGTGGCGGAGACGCGGCGCGAAACCGACTGGGTCGCGCAGCTCTTCCCGTGGAGCCGCAGCTATCTCGACGTGTACGACCGCTTCGGGCTGCTGCGCGAACGCAGCGTGTACGCGCACTGCATTCATCTGGACGCGGCCGACCGCAGGCGGATGGCGCAGGCGCAGGCGGCGATGGCGTTCTGCCCGACATCGAATCTGTTCCTCGGCTCGGGGCTGTTCGACCTCGAGGCCGCGGCCGCCAGCGGCGCGCGCCTGGGCGTCGGCACCGACGTCGGCGGCGGCACCAGCTTCAGCATGCTGCGCACGCTGGCCGAGGCGTACAAGGTCGCGCAGATGGCGGGGCACAGCCTGTCGCCGCTGCGCGCGTTCTACCTCGCCACGCTCGGCTCGGCGCGCGCGCTGCACCTCGATCACCGCATCGGCAGCTTCGAGCGTGGCCGGGAGGGCGACTTCATCGTGCTCGATCCCGACGCGACGCCGTTGCTCGCGCGCAGGATGCGGCAGACGGAGAACATGGCCGAGCGGTTGTTCCTGTGGATGATGCTCGGCGACGATCGCGCGATTCACGCGACGCACGTGATGGGAAGGCGGCAGATGCCCGCTTCAGCGGAGTAAGGTGTTGCGGGCTGCGGTGGCGGAGCGCTGCGCGCGCGCCAGCGCGAAGGCCAGGCGCCCGGCGCTCGACTCGTCCAGTCCGCGCGCCGGATCGCAGGCGATCAGCCGGTCGCAGTCTGGCGCGAACAGATAATCGCGGTCGTCGAGCGCGACCCACTCGCGTTGCGCCGCGCCGGTCGCAGCCAGCCACTGCATGCACTCGGCCTGGCGTGGGTACGGCACGAGCGATGGCGGCGCGCCGAACGACGAGAAGTGCGGCGTGGCGCCGAGTACGCGCGGCGCCAGCGTGCCGAGCTGTTCGGCGAGCTGCTCCGCATCGTGCTCGCTGCGCCACTGCGTCGACAGCACGATGCCGGCCTCCGGAAAACGCGCCAGCACGGCCGCCAGCAGTGGCACGCGCTCGAACATCCGCCGCGCGTCGAAGCACGGATCGGGATGCAGCACGCCGTCGAAGTCGAGGAACACGATCATGGCGGCCGACTATGACAGGACGGGCGCGCGATGCAATCGGGCGTTCGCACGGCCACGCGTTTGCCGCGCCGTTCGCACCGTGCCCGGCTCGCGCCGCTCGCGGCGGAACTCTGCCGAAGCATGGCGGTCACATTGACGTTGTCTCCTCCGAGCCCCGCCAGGGGCATGCGCGGGCCAGTCTCCCCCCGAACTGCGCCCGCGCCTTTCTTTTGTGCGTTCCGCGGTTGTTAGACTGCGTCGAAGCCATCTCGGAATCCGCGGCCGGCGGCGACTCCGGGACAGGTGCCAGCAACCTGCGGAGCCATGACATGAACAAGGAAACCGTTTCGACCCAGGATGCCCCGGCGGCCATCGGCCCGTATTCGCAGGCGGTGAAGACCGGGCTCGTCGTATTCACTTCGGGCCAGATCGGGCTCGATCCTCGCACCACCGAACTCGTCAGCGACGACTTCGAAGCTCAGGTGCGGCAGGCGTTCGGCAATCTGGCGGCGGTGGCGCAGGCTGCCGGCGGATCGCTCGCGAGCGCGGTCAAGTTCACGCTGTTCCTGACCGATCTGTCGAAGTTCTCGATCGCCAACCGCGTGATGGCGGAGGTGGTGCCGCAGCCGTTCCCCGCGCGCTCGACCGTCGGCGTGGCGAGCCTGCCCAAGGGCGCTCAGTTCGAGATCGAGGCGATCCTCGTTCTCTGACGCTCCGTGCCGCCGCGCGCGACTCGCCCTACCCGCGGATCGCGGGTCGATCACGGATCACGAACATCGCAGCTCGCGCGGCTCGGGCTGCGCAACGACTGGGACTTCGTCCTGCACCTGCCGCTGCGCTACGAGGACGAGACGCACGTCACGCCGATCGCGGACCTGGCGGCGGGCACCGACGCGCAGATCGAGGGCGAGATCGTGGCGAGCGAGGTCACGCGGCGCGCGCACCGGCAGCTCGTGGTGCGCGTGGCCGATGCCGGCGGCGAGCTGCTGCTGCGTTTCCTGCACTTCTATCCGTCGCAGCTCGCCAGCCTCGCGGTCGGCCGCCGCGTGCGCGCTTTCGGTACGGTGCGCGCCGCGCTGACGGGCAACGAGATGGTGCATCCGCGCGTGCGCGGCGCGGACGCGGCGGACGCGCTGCCGCAGCGCCTGACGCCCGTGTATCCGACCGCCGCCGGCGTGCCGCAGTCGTGGCTGCGCCAGCGCATCGAGCGCGCGCTGCGCGATGTCGATCTGGCCGACACGCTGCCGGCGGCGCTGATCGAGGAGCTGCGGCTGCCACCGCTGCGCGACGCGCTGTTGCGGCTGCACCGGCCGCCGCCGGATGCCGATGCGGCCGCGCTCGCCGGGCGCAGCGATCCGGCCTGGCTGCGCGTCAAGTTCGACGAGCTGCTGGCGCAGCAGGTGTCGCTTCGCATCGCCCGCGCGCAGCGAACGCAGCGCACGGCGCCTGTGCTCGCGGCGCGCGGCGATCTGGTCGCGCGGCTGCTCGGCGCGCTGCCGTTTCAGCTCACGCACGCGCAGCAGCGCGTGTGGCGCGAGGTCGAGGGCGATCTGGCGCGCGGCGTGCCGATGCACCGGCTGGTGCAGGGCGATGTCGGCAGCGGCAAGACCGTGATCGCGGCGCTGGCCGCCGCGCGCGCGATCGAGGCGGGCTGCCAGGCCGCGCTGATGGCGCCGACCGAGATCCTCGCCGAGCAGCATTTCCGGCGCGTGGCCGAATGGCTCGCGCCGCTCGGCGTGCAGATCGCGTGGCTGGCAGGGAAATTGAAGGCCGGCGACAAGCGCGCCGCGCAAGCGGCCGCCGCGAGCGGCGACGCGCGGCTCGTGGTCGGCACGCACGCATTGATCCAGGAGGGCGTGAAACTGGCGCGGCCGGGGCTCGCGATCATCGACGAGCAGCATCGGTTCGGCGTGGCGCAGCGGCTCGCATTGCGCGACCTCGGGGCGAGCGAGGCGATTCCGCACCTGCTGATGCTGAGCGCCACTCCGATCCCGCGCACGCTCGCGCTGTCCTATCTCGCCGACCTCGACGTGTCGGTGATCGACGAACTGCCGCCCGGGCGCACGCCGGTCGTCACCAAGCTCGTCGCGACCCGGCGCCGGGCCGAGGTGCTCGAACGCGTGCGCGCCGATGTCGCGCGCGGACGGCAGGCTTACTGGGTCTGCCCGCTGGTCGACGAGAGCGACAGCATCGACGCGCCGGTCGACCTGACCGCCGCGACGAAGATGTACGAGGAGACGCGCGCGCTGCTGCCCGAGCTGAAGCTCGGCCTACTGCACGGCCAGTTGCCGCCGGCGGAGAAGAACGAGGTGATGCAGCGTTTCGCGCGCGGCGCGATCGACGTGCTGGTGGCGACCACCGTGATCGAGGTCGGTGTGGACGTGCCGAACGCCACGCTGATGGTGATCGAGCACGCGCAGCGCTTCGGGCTCGCCACGCTGCACCAGTTGCGCGGACGCGTCGGCCGCGGTGACGCGCAAAGCTTCTGCGTGCTGCTGTTCGACGAGCCGCTGTCGGAGGCGGCACGCGAGCGGCTCAAGGTCGTCTTCGAAACCACCGACGGCTTCGAGATCGCGCGCCGCGACCTGCTGCTGCGCGGCCCGGGCGAATTCCTCGGCGCGCGGCAGTCCGGCGTGCCGCTGCTACGCTTCGCTGATCTCGAACACGATGCCGCCCTGGTCGAGCGCGCGCGCGACATCGCGCAGCGCCTGCTGGCGGAACAACCCGCGGTCGCGCGCGCGCACGCGCAGCGCTGGCTCGCCGGACGCGAGAGCTTTCTCGACGCATGAACCTGTCTCAGCACCTCCGGTGGTCGCGGCGGGGCCACATTGGGCACAGGGCTAGGCGCGGCGAGGGGACCATTGCGCGCGCAAGGACCCGAGCCGCAACAACGCCATGTGCCCAATGCGGCCCCGCCCCGGAGGGTTGCGAAGATAAGCCGGCGTCTGCGTTGTTGGCAGGCTTGGCCGTAGCTTGGCTACTGTCCTGCGCCTGCCGCCTAGCATCCGCCGGCTTCTCTTCGCAACGCGATCCGCCAGAGATGCTGAGATAGGTTCATGACCCTGACCGAACTGCGCTACATCGTCGCCGTCGCGCGCGAGCGGCACTTCGGCCGCGCCGCCGAGGCGTGCTTCGTGTCGCAGCCGACGCTGTCGGTGGCGATCAGGAAGCTCGAGGACGAACTCGGCCTGATGCTGTTCGAGCGCAAGACCAACGATGTCACGCTGACACCGAGCGGCGAGCGCATCGTCGCGCAGGCGCATCGCGTGCTCGACGAGGCTGCGCGGGTCAAGGAGATCGCCAGGCAGGGCAAGGATCCGCTCGCCGGTCCGCTGCGCGTCGGCGTGATTTACACGATCGGGCCGTACCTGCTGCCGCCGCTGGTGCGGCAGCTTCTGCGCGACGCGCCGCAGATGCCGCTGCTGCTGAGCGAGAACTTCACGGTCAAGCTGATCGAGATGCTGAAGACCGGCGAGATCGACGTGGCGATCATGGCACTGCCGCTGCCGGAGTCGGACATGATGATCCAGCCCGTGTACGACGAGCCGTTCATGGTCGTCGTGCCGCGCGGCCACGCGTGGACCGCGCGCAGGAGCATCGCTGCCGAGGACCTGAAGAAGGAGACGATGCTGCTGCTCGGCACCGGGCACTGCTTCCGCGACCATGTGCTCGGCGTGTGTCCGGAACTGTCGCGCTTTTCGAGCGACGCCGAGGGCATCCAGAAGACCTTCGAGGGGTCGTCGCTGGAGACGATCCGCCACATGGTCGCGTCGGGGCTCGGCATCACCGTGCTGCCGGTGACCTCGATTCCAGAGAAGGTGCGGCGCGATTCGCTGGTTGCCTACCTGCCGTTCAAGCCGCCGGCGCCGGACCGGCGCGTGGTGCTCGCGTGGCGAAGGAGCTTCACCCGGATGCCCGCGATCGAGGCGCTGCGGCAGGCGATCCTGAAGTGCTCGTTGCATGGTGTGACCAGGCTCGAACTGCCGCCAGCCTCGGGTTGACCCGAAGCTATCGCGCCGATAGAAACATCTGAATGCGGGAGCCGGCGCGCTGCGCTAAGGTTCGGGCGTACCGAGACGATGGAGGACGCGATGGGCAAGAACGGCAAGAACGGCAAGAAATCGGCGAGCGGCATCGGGCTGGCGGACAAGCCGCGCAAGACGATGGTCGACGTGCTGAACCGGCTGCTGGCCGACGAATTCGTGCTGTACGTGAAGACGCGCAACTTCCACTGGAACGTGGTCGGGCCGAACTTTTCCGAGCTGCACAAGTTCTTCCAGCTGCAGTACGAGGCGCTCGACGAGACGGTCGACGAAGTGGCCGAACGCGCGCGCGCGCTCGACGGCATGGCCGCGGGCTCGATGACGGACTTCCTGAAACTGGCGCGCCTGACCGAGTCGTCGAGCCATCTGGCCGCGCCCGAGATGCTGGGCGCGCTGCTGGCCGATCACGAGCAGGTGATTCGCCGGTTGCGCGAGGACATCGACACCGCGGCCGACGCCGGCGACAAGGGCACCGAGGATTTCCTCACCGGGCTGATGGAAGAACACGAGAAGGCCGCGTGGATGCTGCGCGCCTACGGGCGCTGAACCCTGAGGACGACGATGGCGCCGACCGTGTTCGAACGACTGATCAAGGGCGAACTGCCGTGCGCGAAGGTGTACGAGGACGAGCGCGTGTTCGCTTTCATGGACGCGGGGCAGGTCAATCCCGGCCACGTGATCGTGGCCAGCCGCGCGCCGTTCGAGACGCTGCTCGATGCGGATGAGCAGACCGCGGCGGCGCTGTTCGTCGCTGCGCATCGGATCGCGAAAGCCGTGCAGCGCGCGTTCGCGCCCGCGGGGCTGACGATCCTGCAGGCCAACAAGCCCGCCGGCTGGCAGACGGTGCCGCACCTGCACCTTCATGTGCTGCCGCGCCATGCGGACGACGGCGTCGGCCTGACATGGCCGCGCAAGAATCCGCCGCTCGACGAACTGCGCGCGCTGGCGGCGCGGATCGTCGTCTGACTAACCCGGATATTTCCGGGCTAAAGCGCTGCCAGTTCGCGCGTCAGGCGCGCGGCTGGAATCGCACGGCAGCCGCTCGCGTTCTGTCCCGACCACAGCGGCGAGAAGTCGCCCGAACCGCGCGCCTCGGCCGCGGCGCGCAGCGGCGCGAGCGCCGCGGCGGCGAGCGGGAACGCCGGTGCTGCCGCGCTGATCGGCCCCAGATCGCGCACGATGCGGTTGACGATGCTGCGCGCCGGGCGGCCGGTGAACACGTTGGTTAGCGCGGTGTGGCGCGCCGCGTCACTCGCGAGCGCGGCGCGATGCACGGCGCTGGTCGACGCCTCGGGGCACAGCAGGAACGCGGTGCCCACCTGCGCTGCCACCGCGCCGAGAGCGATCGCCGCCGCCACGCCGCGCGCGTCGGCGATGCCGCCTGCGGCGATCACCGGCACGCGCACTTGCTTCGCGATCTGCGGCACCAGCGCGAACGTGCCGGCCTGCGTGGTGAGGTCGTCGGTCAGGAACACGCCGCGATGCCCGCCGGCTTCCAGACCCTGCGCGATGATCGCGTCCACGCCGCGTGCCTCGAGCCAGCGCGCTTCCGCGACCGTCGTCGCCGACGAAATCACCTTCGCGCCCCAAGATTTCACGGCGTCGATCAGTTCCGGCGCGGGCAAACCGAAATGGAAGCTGACCACCGGCGGCCTGAATTCGGCCAGCGCCGCGGCGTACTCCGCGTTGAAGGGCGCGCGCCCGGGGCCGGCCGGGATCGACGCCGCGTCGATGCCGAGTTCTTTGTAGTAGGGTGCCAGCGCCGCGCGCCACGCGGCTTCGCGCTCCGCGCCGGGCGCCGGCGGCGCGTGGCAGAAGAAGTTCACGTTGAACGGCTTGCCGGTGTGCGCGCGCAGCGCCGCCAGTTCGGTGCGCATCGCATCGGCCGACAGCAAGGCGCACGGCAGCGAGCCGAGCCCGCCCGCGTTGGACACGGCGATCGCGAGCGCACTCGCCTGCACGCCCGCCATCGGCGCCTGGATGACCGGCAGTTCGATGCCGAACAACGATTGCAGCACCATCCGACCTCCGCACGATTGAACGCGCCGCGTCTTTCCGGCGCGACCGGCCGCCCGCCGGGCGGCGAATTGCTTACCGCGCCGGCATCATGATGCGCACCAGTGCCTTGCGGTTGCCGACGATGTTGTCCAGCGTGTAGCCGTCGAGCACCTTGTAGAACGCGGTCGAGGCCTCCGCGAGCGCGTGCTTCAGCCTGCACACCGGCGTGAGGGTGCAACGGTTCGTCTCGCGGTCGAAGCATTCGACCACGACGCTGGATTCCGCGGCGCGGATCACGGCGCCGACGTTGATCCGCTCCGGCGGACGCGCGAGTTCGAGCCCGCCGCCCTTGCCGCGGATGTTGGTGAGAAAGCCCTGCTTGCCGAGGAAGTGGACGACCTTCATCAGATGGTTCTCCGACACGTCGAACGCGCGCGCGATCTCGGCGATCGTCGCGCGCCGGTCCGGCTCGGCGGCGAGGTAGATCAGAACGCGCAGCGCGTAGTCGCTGAAGGTCGTCAGCCGCATGGCTACTTGACGATCTCGAAGTCGAGCACGATGTCGTTCGGCTCGCGCTTCACGTAGCGGATCTCGAGTGCGTCGCCGAACGCCTGCTGCAGCTGCGCCAGCAGCGGCAGCGGGTCGTGGTCGTTGACGAAGCGCATCGTCTCGCCCGGATGCAGGCTCTGCAGCGCGCCGAAGATGGCGGCGTGGCGGAAGCGCTTGGCCACGCCGCGCGCATCGAAACCGTAGATGTTGTTGACCAGCTTCAGTTCGTTCATGTGACCTCCTCGGAAGAGCCGGGCGGCCGATGCCGGCCGGTTCATGCAGTGACTCCGCGACCGGCGCCGGAGGCGCCCGGCACGGGCCCGGTAGCGGCATTCTAGAGGCATCTTCATAAAGCTGCATAGCAGATGCAACTTTACGCAGGGCTGCGCTTGATCCGGGTCAAGCGCAGCCGCGCTACACCCCGGTTTCCCGGGCCATCAGTGCGCGCCAGTGCCGGTAGCGCTGGCGCAGGCCGGGATCGGGCGGCGGCGCGAACACGTCCTCGTGCGCGCCCGTGTTCCAGCCGGCCGGTCGCCCGCAGGCAAGCCAGGCGATGCCGCGCGCGCTCGCTTCCGGATCGTCGCGGCGGTGCACGGGGATTCCGTTCAGCGACGCCAGCCGCCGGCACAGGCCGTCGAGCCGCGAGACGCCGCCGCTGACGCGGATGCGCCGTGGCTCAGGCACGTAGGGCGCCATGTGCTCGATGTTCGCCTGCAGCAGGAACGCAATGCTCTCGACCAGCGCGACTGCCTTGTGCCACGGCTCTTCCTCGCGCGTGCCTTCGACGAAGCGCGAATCAAACTCGGCGCGCCAGAACGGTCCGCCGAGCCCGGCGATGCCGTTCAGGAAGAGCAGCGCGGGCGCCGGGCGCTCGAGCCATTCGGGCAGACGCGACAGCAGGTCGTCGATGTGCAGTTCCTTCGACAGCCATTCGAGCGCCGTGCCGGCGCCGTTGACGTTGCCTTCGACCATCCATACCGTCGTGTCGCCCTCGGCGAGGATGATGCCGGTCAGCTGGCGCGGCACGTGGCCCGGGTCGCGGAACATCGCCCGCTGCACGAAGGCGCTGGTACCGAGGTTGACGTAGGCGGAATCCTGTTCCGGCCAGCCGAACGCGAACACCGCGGCCGACTGGTCGCCGTTGACGGCCGCGAGCGGCGCTTCGACGCCGCCGGCGGCGAGCGTGCCCCAGCGCTGGCAGGTCGGAGCGCTGCGCGGCAGATGGCCGGACGGCAGGCCGAACAGCCCGAGCAGGCCCGGATCCCAGTCGCGCACTCGCAGGTCCCAGAGCTGCGTGCGCGCCGCGCACTGCGGATCGGCGGCGAAGGTGTGCTCCCTGGTCAGCCGGGACACCAGGAAGCTCGCCAGCGGGCCCCACGCCAGCACGCCGCTGTCGTGCGCGTGTCGCACGGCCGGCAGGTGGTCGAGGGCCCAGCGCAGCTTGCTCGCGCCGTAGTGCGGGGAAAGAAACAGGCCCGTCTTCCGATGTACGTTGTCGCCGTGCGCAGCGAGTTGGTCGATCCACGCGTGCATACGCCGGTCCTGCCAGCTGAAGACGGGCGACAGCGGCGCGCCGGTGATCCTGTTCCAGCAGATCGCGCTGGCGCGCTGGCTCGACAGCCCGCAGACCGCGATGTCCCGCGCGCGCGCACCGAGTGCGGTCACCGCCTGCGCGATCGCGGTGTGGATCGACGCGACGATCTCGTCGCCGTCCTGCTCGGCCCGGTCCGCCTGCGGGCGGGAGAGCGCAACGCCGCATTCGCCGTGCGCCAGCACCTGTCCGCGTCGATCGACCACCAGCGCGCGGCTCGCGTGCGTGCCCTGGTCGATGGCGAGCGTCAGTTCCGCTTCGTTCATGACGCGATCTGATTGGCGATGAAATTCAGAAGTCCGACACCTTCGAGCACCGGCTCGACAAGCGATTGATGCCACGTCGCCCCGGCGAAGGCCGGGGCCCAATGTCCGGCATCGCAACCTGGGCCCCGGCCTTCGCCGGTGCAACGGTGCGCACGGTCCCGTGTGTCACAGCGGCCGAAACTCATCGCTGATCAGGTGACGCGATCCGCTGGCCGCCGGCGGGATCGAACAGGTGCATGTGCTCGGCGGCGAAGCGCAGCGGCAGGCGACCCTCCTTCGCCACCACCGACGTGTGCAGCCGCGCGGCGATGCGCGCGCCTTGCCGGTTGGCACCGAGGTGCCCGTACACCAGCGAATCGGAGCCGAGCAGCTCGATGAAGTCGATGTCCGGCGTGGCGAGCGCCTCGCCCGGCGCGCAGGCTTCCAGATGCTCAGGCCGCACGCCGAGCAGCACGTCGCGACCATCGAGCGCGGGGCGTGCCAGCGGCAGGCGCACGCGCACGTCGCCGTCGCCGGCGAGCGCGGCGCCGCCGTCGACCAGGCGCCCCGGGA
The DNA here is from genome assembly GCA_029777935.1 of Pseudomonadota bacterium. The sequence goes on along the minus strand of JAKORH010000271.1, from coordinate 382 downwards.
TCAGGTTCATCGGCGGCGAGCCGATGAAGCCGGCGACGAACGTGCTCGCGGGCCGGCTGTAGACCTCGAGCGGCGCGCCGATCTGCTCGCTGCGGCCGGCGTTCATCACCAGCATCCGCTGCGCCAGCGTCATCGCCTCGACCTGATCGTGCGTGACGTACAGCGTGGTCGTGCGCAGCCGCTGGTGCAGCGCCTGCAGTTCGCTCCTCATCTGCACGCGCAGCTTGGCGTCGAGGTTCGACAGCGGCTCGTCGAACAGGAATACCGCCGGCTCGCGCACGATCGCGCGCCCCATCGCGACGCGCTGGCGCTGCCCGCCGGACAGCTCGCGCGGGCGGCGCTGCAGCAACGGCGCGAGCTCGAGCGTCTCGGCCGCGCGCTG
>JAKORH010000270.1 GCA_029777935.1 Pseudomonadota bacterium | reverse complement strand
GGCGAGAAGCAGTTCGAGGTGCTGTCGACCAACGGCGACACGTTCCTCGGCGGCGAGGACTTCGACCAGCGCATCATCGATTACGTGGTCACCGAGTTCAAGAAGGAATCCGGCGCCGACCTGTCGAAGGACGTACTCGCGCTGCAGCGGCTGAAGGACGCCGCGGAGAAGGCGAAGATCGAGCTGTCGTCGGGCCAGCAGACGGAGATCAACCTGCCGTACATCACGGCGGACGCTTCCGGTCCGAAGCACCTGAACATGAAGCTCACGCGCTCCAAGCTCGAAGCGCTGGTCGAGGACCTGATCGAGCGCACGATCGAGCCGTGCCGGATCGCGATCAAGGACGCGGGCGTGAAGGTCGGCGACATCCAGGACGTGATCCTGGTCGGCGGGCAGACGCGCATGCCGAAGGTGCAGGACAAGGTGCGCGAGTTCTTCGGCAAGGAGCCGCGCAAGGACGTGAACCCCGACGAGGCGGTCGCGGTCGGCGCGGCGATCCAGGGCAGCGTGCTGTCGGGCGATCGCACCGACGTGCTGCTGCTCGACGTGACGCCGTTGTCGCTCGGCATCGAGACGCTGGGCGGCGTCATGACGAAGATGATCCAGAAGAACACCACGATCCCGACCAAGTTCTCGCAGACGTTCTCGACCGCCGACGACAATCAGCCGGCGGTGACGATCAAGGTGTTCCAGGGCGAGCGCGAGATGGCGGTCGGCAACAAGCTGCTCGGCGAGTTCAACCTCGAGGGCATTCCGCCGGCGCCGCGCGGCATGCCGCAGATCGAGGTCACGTTCGACATCGACGCCAACGGCATCCTGCACGTCAGCGCGAAGGACAAGGCCACCGGCAAGGAAAACAAGATCACGATCAAGGCCAACTCCGGCCTGACCGAGGATGAGATCAAGCGCATGGTGTCGGACGCCGAGTCGCACAAGGCCGAGGACCACAAGCGCTTCGAGCTGGCGCAGGCGCGCAACGCCGCCGATGCCAGCGTGCACCAGATCAGGAAGGCGCTCGCCGAGCACGGCTCGACGCTGGACGGCGGCGAGAAGGAGAAGATCGAAGCCGCGATCAAGGCCGTCGAGGAAGCGCTGAAGGGCGACGACAAGGACGCGATCGAGTCGAAGACCGCGGCGATGATGACCGCGTCGCAGAAGCTGGGCGAGAAGATGTATGCGGGCATGCAGGGCGGCGCGGGCACGGCGGGCGCGGCGGGCGCGCAGCCGGAAGCCGGCAGCGGCGGCGCCGAGTCGAAGGCGAAGAAGGAAGAGGATGTCGTCGACGCCGACTACAAGGAGGTGAAGCGCGGTTGACGTCGTCGACCGCCTTGCCTTTCGCCGAGCCCGAGCGGACGACGCTGTCGCCGCTCGGCTCGGCGTTGTCGCGTGAGGGCGCAGTGAACGATGGGAAAGACCCGGCTCGAAGCCTTCAGCGACGGCGTGATCGCGGTCATCATCACGATCATGGTGCTGGAGATGAAGGTGCCGCACGGCAGCGCGCTGGCCGACCTGGCGCCGGTCGTGCCCGTGTTCCTGAGCTACGTGCTCAGTTTCGCGAACGTCGGCATCTACTGGAACAACCACCATCACATGCTGCATACGGTCAGGCATGTGACCGGCCCGATGCTGTGGGCCAACCTGCACCTGCTGTTCTGGCTGTCGCTGATGCCGTTCACGACCGCGTGGATGGGCGAGAATCACTACGAGGCGACGCCGACGGCGCTGTACGGCGTCGATCTGCTGATGTGCGCGATCGCCTATTTCATCCTGCAGGGAACGATCGTCCGCTCGCAAGGCGCCGGATCGGTCCTGGCCCGCGCGGTCGGGCGCGATACCAAGGGCAGGATCTCGCTGGCGGGCTACCTGGCCGCGATCCCGCTCGCGTTCGTCAACCAGTGGATCGCGGACGCGATCTACGTCGCGGTGGCATTGATGTGGTTCATCCCCGACCGGCGCATTGAGAAGGCGATTGCCGAATGAGCAAGCGAGATTTCTACGACATCCTCGGCGTCGCGAAGAACGCTTCCGAAGAGGAGATCAAGAAGGCGTATCGCAAGCTCGCGATGAAGTACCACCCCGATCGCAACCAGGGGGAGGGCAAGGAAAAGGCGGCCAAGGCCGCCGAGGAGAAGTTCAAGGAGGTCAAGGAGGCGTACGAGATCCTGACCGACGCCAGCAAGCGCGCCGCATACGACCGCTTTGGCCATGCCGGCGTCGATCCGAGCGCGGGCGCGGGGGGCGGCGGGCCGGGGTTCGGCAACTTCGCCGATGCGTTCGGCGACATCTTCAGCGACATCTTCGGCGGCGCGATGGGCGGCGCGGCCGGCCGCGGCCGCTCGGCCGCATATCGAGGCGCCGACCTCCGCTACAACATGGAGATCACGCTCGAGCAGGCGGCCAGGGGATTCGCCACCGACATTCGCGTGCCGAGCTGGGACGCGTGCGAAACCTGCCACGGCACCGGCGCCAAGCCGGGCACGTCGGCCAAGACCTGCGGCACCTGTGGCGGCTCCGGCGCGGTGCGCATGACGCAGGGCTTCTTCTCGATCCAGCAGACGTGCCCGACGTGCCACGGCAGCGGCAAGGTGATCGCCGATCCGTGCGCGACCTGCCACGGCGACGGCCGCGTGAAGAAGAACAAGGTGCTGGAGGTGAATATCCCGGCCGGCATCGACGAGGGCCAGCGCATCCGCCTGTCGGGCAAGGGCGAGCCCGGCATCAACGGCGGCCCGCCGGGCGACCTGTACGTCGAGATCCGCATCAAGCCGCACGAGGTGTTCCAGCGCGACGGCGACGAGTTGCACTGCGAAGTTCCGGTGTCGATCGCCGTCGCCGCGCTCGGCGGCGAAATCGAGGTCGCCACCCTCGACGGCAAGGTGAGCCTCGCGGTTCCCGAGGGCACGCAGAACGGCAAGACGTTCCGCCTGCGCGGCAAGGGCATCAAGGGCGTGCGTTCGAGCTATCCCGGCGATCTGTACTGCCACATCAGCGTCGAGGTGCCGGTGCGCCTGACCGACAAGCAGAAGAAGCTGCTGCGAGAATTCGAAACGAGCCTGAAGGAAGGCGGCGCCAAGCACTCGCCGCAGACCAAGGGCTTCATGGATCGGATGAAGGGCTTCTTCACCGCGGAGTGAAGAACCCGCGGCTGCATGTCATGCCCGCGCAGGCGGGCATCCAGTGCGGGCCACGGCTGGCTCCCCGCGCGGGAGGGAATGACACGGACTCGCCGACGCCGCGAGTTCGCCCACCAGCCACGGTGCCAGCAGTTCGCGCATGCGCCGCCAGTGGCTGCCCTCCCAGAAGATTCGCCGGCAGCCGGCACACGTGCGGAAGCGTTCGTAGTGCTGCGCGACGCTGGGCGGCAGCCGTTCGAGTACGGCCTCCTTGCCGATGTCGGCGAGCGGCAGATTGCAGTGCAGGCACAGCGCGAACGGCGTCATGCTGCGCGCGAGCTGCAGCCGCTCGACGATCTCGCGCAGTTGCTGCGACGGCTTCAGCGCGTGTACGTAGCAGCCGTGCGTGATGTCGCGGCACTTCAGCAGGTCGCGGTCGCGCGTCAGCACGATGCGTGATTCGGCCGCGGCGATGCGCCGGATCTCGTCGTCGGCGTAGTGGTTGTCGTGCAGCGTGTCGAAGCCCGCCATCCGCAGCAGCCGTGCGAGCCCGCCGAGGTGCGCATCGGCGATGAAGCGCGTGCGGCGCAGCGGCCCGGCGCGCACGCGTACCAGCGGCGCGACGTCGAACGCTTCGAACACCGGATACACGCTGACGCGATCGCCGTCGCGCAGCCGGTAGGAGAAGTCGACCGAGCGCCCGTTGACGAGCACCAGCTCGACCTCGGTGTGCGGCACGCCGACCGCCTCGATCGCGTTCTTCACCGTCGCGGCGCGGGCGAACGAATGATCGAACTCGCGCCGGCGCAGCGCGGGCGCAAGGAAATCGTTCAGTTCTTCGTAGAAGCGCAGGCGGGCGATGCCCATGTCAGCGTGGCGCGAGCGTCCGCCACAGGAAACTGAACGTCTGCGCCCACATCCGCGCGCGCTGCTCGTTGTCGGCCGCGCCGGCGTGGCCGCCTTCGGTGTTCTCGAAGTAAAGCACGTCGTGGCCCTGCGCGAGCATCTTCGCGGCCAGCTTGCGCGCGTGCCCGGGATGCACGCGGTCGTCGCGAGTCGACGTGGTGATGAAGATGCGCGGGTACTTCGCGTCCTTCTTCACGTTCTGGTATGGCGAGTACTTCTCGATGTACGCGCGCTCGTCGGGCCGGTTCGGGTCGCCGTACTCGGCGATCCACGACGCGCCGGCGAGCAGCTTGTGATAGAGCAGCATGTCGGTGAGCGGCACCTGCGCGACCACCGCGCCGAAGAGGTCCGGCCGCTGCACCATCGCGGTGGTGACGAGCAGCCCGCCCTGGCTGCCGCCGACGATGCCGAGATGCGGCGGCGACGTGATGCCGCGCTGGATCAGGTCCTCGGCCACCGCGATGAAATCGTCCCAGGTGCGCTGCTTGTGCGCTTTCTGCGCGGCGCGATGCCAGTCGGGTCCGAACTCGCCGCCGCCGCGCAGGTTGGCCAGCACGAACGCGCCGCCCGGCTCGAGCCAGCCTTTGCCGAACACGCCCGAGTAGAACGGCAGTTCCGAATGCTCGAAGCCGCCGTAGCCGGTGAGCAGCATCGGCGTGCGGCCGTCGGGATTCGCGTCCTTGCGGCTCACGACGAAGTAAGGAATGCGCGTGCCGTCGCGGCTCGTCGCTTCGAACTGCTGCGTCTGCAGTCCGGCGGCGCTGAAGAATGCGGGCAGCGATTTCAGCTCGCGCCGTGTCGGGCGATCCACCGTTCGCTCCCACAGCGTGGTCGGCGTCAGGAAGTCCTGCACGGTGTACTGGTAGTCGTCACTCGCCCAGTAGGTGTCCGCGATCGCGACCTGCGCGAATTCGGGCGTCGGCACGCGGCCGCGGTTCCAGTTCTGTCCGTCGAACGTCAGTTCCCACAGCCGGCTCCTTACGTGGTCGAGTTCCGTCAGCAGCACGCCGGACTTCGTCGTCTCGACATCGACCAGGCTGGCGCCGGGCCGCGGCTCGTACAGCACGTAGAAACTGCGCGAGCCGCGCAGGAACAGATCGAAGCGGATCGCCAGCAGCGCGCCGGCGGGATACGCGGTCCCGCCCGCGGTCCAGGGCGAGCGCGTGCGGATCAGCAGCCAGTCGCGGAACGGCAGCGGCCGTGCGTCGGCCGGAACGTCGAGCCTTGCTCGCCGGCCGCCCACGGTCACGAAATACTCGCTGTTCCAGAACGCGATCGCGCGCTCGAACCAGTCGCGTCGCACGCCCGATTCGCGCTCGGACCAGGCGTCGGCCGTGACGTCGCTTTCGCGGCCCTCGAACACGATCGGCGACTGCGACGCGAGCGCACCGCGCCTCCATTCGCGCACCACGCGCGGATAACCGGACGTCGTCTTCTCGCCCGCGGCGAACGCTGACATCACCCACACCGTGTCGGCGTCCTTCCAGCGGATGCTCTGCTTGTCCTCGCCGAGCACGAACGAACCGGCGCCGAGCACGAACTTCCGGTCGACGAGATCGAACTCGCGCAGCACGACGGCGTCGGCGCCGCCGCGCGACAGCTCGATGATGCAGTGGCGGTAGGGCTGCTCCGGCGTGTCCGGCCGCAGGCATTCGGCGCCCTTCCACACCCAGTTCTCGCCTTCGCGCCGCGCCAGTTCGTCGAGGTCGAGCACGGTTTCCCATTTTGGCTCGCGCTGGCGGTAATCATCAGGCGTGGTCCGGCGCCAGGTGCCGCGCGAAGTCGGCCCGTCGCGCCAGAAGTTGTAGACGTAGTCACCCAGGCGCGTGACGTACGGAATGCGCTCGCGCGAAGTCAGGATGTCGAGCAGGTTCGCGCGCAGCGGCTCGTAGCGCGGATCGGCCTTGAACTCGCGCTCGGCAGCGGCGTTGCGTTCGCGCACCCACGCCAGCGCGCGCTCGCCGTGGACATCCTCGAGCCACAGGTAGGGATCGTCCTGGGCACGCGCCGGCGTCACCGAAAAGCACTGCGCCGCGGCGCTCAGCAGCAGGAGGAGCAGGTAGCGCATGTTTCAACCGACACCAAGTGCCGGCCGGCGATCTGGAACAAGTACGCGGACGATACCAACAGCGCGGGTGATCGGCGGCCCCTCGGGGACACGGCGCGCCGGCAGGCAGTCATGGGCTCGACCACCAGGCGCCATGCGCCATCCTATCTCCAATAAACTATAGGAGAAGCCATCAATCGAAACGGAGCCCGCCATGAACCTGCGTTCGACGCTGCGCCTGTGCGCGACCTTTCTGCTGCTGGCTGCGGCCCGCGTCCATGCCCAGGAGCTGACCGTCTTTGCGGCCGCCAGCCTGCAGAACGCGCTCGAAGACGTCGGACGCCTGTATCGGCAGAACACGGGAAAGACGGTCAAGTTCTCCTTCGCCGCGTCCAGCGCTCTGGCGCGCCAGATCGAGCAGGGCGCACCGGCGAGCATCTTCGCGAGTGCCGACGAGCAGTGGATGGATTACCTGCAGCAAAGAAAGCTGATCGTCCCCGCAACGCGCAGGAGCATCCTCGGCAACCGGCTGGTGCTGATCGTGCCGGCCGCCAACCCGGTCACGCTGGAGCTGAAACCCGGCTTCGACCTGTCCGGATTGCTCGGTGCGCAGGGTCGCTGGGTCACCGGCGATCCGAGCAACGTGCCGGTCGGCCGTTACGCGCAGGAGGCGCTGACGAGGCTCGGCGTGTGGCCGTTGGCGCAGACGCGCCTGGTGCGCGCCGAGAACGTGCGCGTGGCGTTGACCTTCGTCGAGCGTGGCGAAGCGGCCGCCGGAGTCGTCTACGCAACCGACGCTGCGCTCACGCACAAGGTGCGCGTGGCCGGCACGTTCCCGTCCGACAGCCACGCACGCGTGACCTATCCGTTCGCAGTCATCGCGAATCATGACGGTCCGGCGGCGCGGGACTTTCTGCAGTTCCTCGATTCCGCCGGCGCGCGCGAGATCTATCGCCGCTACGGATTTGCTGTTCGTTGAAGTGAGCAGGACATGTTCCACTTTGCGGAGCGGCTTTGATAGGCGGCTGCGCCGACTGCGGTAGGCTGCGCAGCCATGCTCAGCGCGGCTGAAATCGACGCCCTCAGGATCAGCCTCCAGGTGGCGCTTCTGGCGACCGCGTGCAGCCTGCCGCTCGCGGTGCTGGCCGCATGGGTGCTGTCGCGCTTCGAGTTCACCGGCAAGACGCTGCTCGACGCGGTCGTTCACCTGCCGCTGGTGCTGCCGCCGGTGGTGGTCGGCTATTTCCTGCTGCTGGCGTTCGGCACCAAGGGGCCGCTGGGCGGCTGGCTGTACGAGACCCTCGGGCTGCGCCTGATCTTCACGCGCTACGGCGCGGCGCTCGCGGCAGCGGTGATGTCGTTCCCGTTGATGGTGCGCGCGATCCGGCTGGCGCTCGAAGCCGTCGATCGCAGGCTGGAGTTCGCGGCGCGTACGCTCGGCGCGACGCGCACGGATGTGTTCCTTTCGATCACTCTGCCGCTGATGCTGCCCGGCATCGTTTCGGGCTGCATCATCGCCTTCGCGTCGGCGCTCGGCGACTTCGGCGCGACCATCACCTTCGTCGGCAACATCCCGGGCGAGACGCAGACGCTGTCGCTCGCGATCTACAGTCTGGCGCAGACGCCCGACGGCGACGCGGCCGCGCTGCGGCTGGTCGTGATCGCGCTGGTGCTCGCGGTCGGAGCGCTGTTCGTATCCGAGCTGCTGGCGCGGCGCGTTCGTGCATGGATCGGACGATGAACCGGCCGTCCGATCGCCTGCGCATCGACGTGCGCAAGAAGCTGGGGACGTTCGAGTTCGCCGCCGATCTCGACCTGGCCCTGCGCGGACTGACCGCGGTGTTCGGCGCCAGCGGCGCCGGCAAGTCCACGCTGCTGAACCTGATCGCCGGGCTGCATGCTCCCGATGCGGGCCGCATCGCGATCGGCGGCACCGTCTATGCCGATGCCGAGCGCGCGATCGACCTGCCGATCGAGCGGCGCGCGCTCGGCATGGTGTTCCAGGATGCGCGCCTGTTTCCGCACCTGACCGTGCGCGGCAACCTGCTGTTCGGACTGAAGCGGACCCGGCACAGGTCTCGTTCATTTGACATGTCGCTGGAACACGTCGTCGATCTGCTCGGCATCGCGCCGCTGCTCGAGCGCCGCCCGCATCGCCTGTCGGGCGGCGAGCAGCAGCGGGTGGCGCTCGGGCGGGCGTTGCTGGCGCATCCGCGTCTGCTGCTGATGG
>JAKORH010000269.1 GCA_029777935.1 Pseudomonadota bacterium | reverse complement strand
CTCCGGATCGGGCAAGTCCTCGCTGGTGTTCGACACGCTGTACGCGGAAGGACAGCGCCGCTACGTCGAAACCTTCTCGGCCTACGCGCGCCAGTTCCTCGACCGGATGGACAAGCCCCAGGTCGACCGGATCGAGGGCGTGCCGCCGGCGATCGCGATCGACCAGACCAATCCGGTTCGCACCACGCGCTCGACCGTCGGCACGATGACCGAACTGAACGATCACCTGAAGCTGCTGTTCGCGCGCGCGGCGACGCTGCACTGCCGGCGCTGCGCGCGACCGGTGCGCCGCGACACGGTGGCGAGCGTGCGCGCGGCGCTGGCCGCGCGCGCGGTCGCGGCCGGCGACCCGCGACTGGTGGTCAGCTTTCCCGTTCCGGTGCCGGCGAACTTCAGCGAAGAGGAGATCCGCGCGCACCTCGAGGCGCAGGGCTACGCCAGGGTGCAGGCGAGCGAGCGCGACGCGGGCGGCCGGACGCTGCACGTCGTGCAGGACCGCTTCCGCCTCGGCGCGGTCGAAGACACGCGGATCTCGGATGCGCTCGAGAACGCGATCAACCGCGGCCACGGCCGGGTGTCGGTCCACGTGCTCGACGACGACGGCCGCGAGACCGCGCGCTGGCGCTTCAGCACCGGCCTGCATTGCGCCGACTGCGACATCGCCTACGCCGACCCGCTGCCCAGCCTGTTCTCGTTCAATTCGCCGCTGGGCGCCTGCGACGCGTGCCGGGGCTTCGGCCGCGTGATCGGCATCGACCTCGGCCTGGTGATTCCCGACGAGGGCAAGACGCTGGCAGAGGGCGCGGTCAAGCCCTGGCAGACCGAAAGCTTCCGGGAGTGCCAGCGCGACCTCGCGAAGTTCGCGGCGAAGGCCGGCGTGCCGATGGACCTGCCCTGGCGCGCGCTCTCCGACGCGCAGCGACGCTGGGTGATCGAAGGCGGCGACGACTGGACCGGAAAGTGGGAGACGCAGTGGTACGGCATCCGCCACTTCTTCGACTGGCTCGAGTCGAAAGCGTACCGGATGCACATCCGGGTGCTGCTGTCGAAATACCGCTCGTACACGCCCTGCCCGTCCTGCCGCGGTGCGCGCCTGAAGCCCGATGCACTGCTGTGGCGTGTCGGTTCGCTCGCGCAGGCGCGCGTGGCG
>JAKORH010000268.1 GCA_029777935.1 Pseudomonadota bacterium | reverse complement strand
CATCCTTGATATTTCCAAGATCGAAGCCGGCAAGCTGCAACTCGAGCAGCGTGATTTCTCGCTCTCCGACGTACTCGACCACGTGCGCTCGATCCTCGGCGAAGCGGCGCGCGCCAAGGGGCTTGAGATCCGCATCGACGCTGACGGCGTGCCCGTCTGGTTGCGCGGCGACGTCACGCGGCTGCGCCAGGCGGTGCTCAATTACGCCGGTAACGCGCTCAAGTTTACCCAGAGGGGGCGCATCACCCTCGCGGCGCGGCTGCTCGAAGAACGTGGCGACGAGCTGCTCATGCGCTTTGCCGTCAGCGATACCGGCGTCGGCATCGAGCCTGCGCGCCTGCCGCAACTGTTTGAAGCGTTCGCGCAGGCCGACGCGTCGACGACGCGCGAGTTCGGCGGCACCGGCCTTGGCCTTTCCATCACCCGGCGTCTGGCCGCACTCATGGGCGGCGAGGCCGGCGCCGAGAGTATGCCCGGAGAAGGCAGTACCTTCTGGTTCACCGCGCGCGTGCAGCGCGGGCGCGGCATCCTGCCGCAGGTCGCCGTGCCGCCGGTCGACGCCGAACGGCAGCTGCGCGAGCGGCCCTCGTCCGCGCGCCTGCTGCTCGCCGAGGACAACGACATCAATTGCGAAGTCGCGCTTGCATTGCTGCACAGCGTCGGCCTCAGCGTCGATGTTGCCGCCGACGGCCAGGTGGCGCTCGAACTCGCGCGCCGGCAGCGCTACGACCTCGTGCTGATGGACGTGCAGATGCCCAATCTCGATGGCATGGCTGCCACCCGCGCCATCCGCGCGTTGCCCGGCTGGCTGCACGTCCCCATCCTGGCGATGACCGCCAACGCTTTCGACGAAGACCGTCAGGCAGCCGAGCTGGCCGGCATGAACGACCACGTCGCCAAACCGGTCGACCCCGATCAGCTCTTCGCCACGCTCGTCAAATGGCTGCCGCCCGCCGTTTCATCCGCTGGCGCCGGTGTGGTGCCGGCGGCCATGTCGGAGATAGACATACCGGCCACGCCGCATGATCCTGACGAAGCGGTACGCGCGCGTCTGGCTTCGATCCCCGATCTCGACATGGATGCCGGTCTGCGCTTCTTCAACGGGCGACTGTCGAGCTATCTGCGTCTGCTCCGTCTCTTCGTCACGCACCACAAGGACGATGTCGAGCGCATGGCGCAACTGATCGAACGCGGCGATCTGGCGTCCGCCGAGGATGTCGTGCATAACCTCAAGGGCTCGGCGGGCAACCTCGGCGCGCAGGCGATTCATTCCCAGCTCAACGAACTGCACGCGGCCATCCGCGCGCGCGACGATGCCGCGGCGCAATCGGCGTTGCAGCCGCTGGCCGAGCGTTTCCCGCGGCTCATCGAGTCGTTGCAGGCAGCGCTGTGTTCGGCGTGATGGTCTCGCGTCCCTGATGTTCGGCGGCGACCGTAATCGAATGAACGGGGGCGCAACGTGAGTCGGCCGACGCTGACCGTCGAACAGGCGCGCCGGCTTGCCCTGGCTGCCGGCGCAGGTTTCCACCGAGCGACGCGACGCGGCCCGGAGACCGTCGCCGAAATCGTCGATCGTATCGGCTACGTCCAGATCGACACGATCAGCGTCGTCGAGCGGGCGCATCACCATATCCTCGCGACGCGGATTCCGCGCTATCAAACCGAATGGCTGGAGCGTGCGCCGGTCTTCGAATACTGGGCGCACGCCGCCGCCTACCTGCCCTGGCGCGACTT
>JAKORH010000267.1 GCA_029777935.1 Pseudomonadota bacterium | reverse complement strand
CCGGGGCAGGCTTCAGCGGGCATCCGGTGGTGCGGAAGGAAGCTGGATTCCCGGTTGCGCGGGAATGACGACTGCTGGTCATCGCTACTGCTTGCGTTGCGTGTTCTTCAACGTCACGCCTGCCGCGCGCGCCGCCTCCGGGAACACGGTGACCTGCTTGCCGCCTTGCCACTGGATCACGGTCACGCCCGCGCGCTGGTTCTGGAACTTGTCGTCGAACTTCACGCCGGCGCCGCTCGGATAAGAGTTGTACGGCTTGTCGAGCTTCGCCGCGGCGGCACGCACCTTGTCGACATCGGTCGAACCGGCGGCCTCGATCACCTCCAGCAGGATCTTCATCCCGGTGTAGGCGGTCAGGCTCTGCGGCGCGATCGGATCGCGGTTGTAGGTCTTGCGGTACTGCGCCAGATACGCGCCGGCGCCGGGGCCGAATTTCTCCGAGATGTCCGGGCGCGGATACGACACCACCATCACGCCCTCGAGAAACTCGGCGCCGAGCGCGTCGAGGGTCTCCTGCGTGTCGCCGGTGCCGACCGTCAGGATCGCCTTCGGCTTGAAACCCTGCTCGCGCGCGGTCTTCAGCAGCAGGTTGATATCCGGCACGTAGCCGGTGATCACCCACAGGTCGGGATTGGCCTGCCTGGTGCGCAGGATCACGTCGGTGAGATCGGCGGCACGGAAATTGTGCGCGCCCTGCGTCAGCGACTTCACGCCCTTGGCTTCGAGCAGCTTCTTCTGCGCATCGGCGATCGACTTGCCGTAGATCGAATCCTCGTGCTCGATCCAGATCGAAAGGTCGCGCGGTTGCCTGCCAAGCGCGGGCGCGATCAGCTCCACGATCGCGCGCACGCTCATGTCGGCGAAGGTCGGAGCAAACGGGCCGACGCGAATGAAGTTCGGCAGCCCGCGCTCGGTCAGGTCCGCGGCCAGCGCGTTGGTGTCCCAGTAGACCTTGCCGTAGCGCTGCGCGGCGTCGCTCGCCGCGTTGGCCACCGCCGAGATGTAGGTGCCGATGAACAGATCCACCTTGTCGCGATTGACCAGTTGGTCGACGGCCGCGATCCCCTGCTGCGGATTGGTGGCGTCGCCGCGCACCAGTTCGATCTTGCGCCCGAGCACGCCGCCCTTGGCGTTCCTTTCGTCGACCGCGATCTGGTAGCCGCGCGCGACCTCGTCGCCGTACAGCGCCAGCGGCCCGCTGTACGGATTGATCGCGCCGATCTTCAGCGTCTGCGCCTGCGCCTGCGCGCCGAGCGCAAACGCCAGCGCGGCAGCCCCGGCGGCCTTCAGGATACGGTCGAGAACCATCGTTGTCTCCTCGGTTGCATGGAAAAGCGCCGGATCATGCCGGCGCGAAGCGCGCGAGCGCAACACCTGCTTCGCGCTCGATTGCCAGCTTCAGCTTCATGTCGATGCGCAGCGCCTGCTGCGGCGCAAGCACGTTGCTGATCAGTCGCGGTCCCTCTGCGAGTTCGACCACCGCGACGTTGTACGGCAGCCGGCCGGCGAAGTACTCGTGGTAGCCGTGGTGATAGACGACCCAGCTCACCAGCGTGGCGCCGCCCGACGCGGTCTCCCAGCGCGGCGTGGAAGCGAGACAGCGCGGGCACTCGATGCGGGGCGGCAGCCACGCGTGGCCGCACGACGCACAGCGCTGAAACGTCAGCCGTCCCTCGTCGAGCGCGCGCCAGTACGGCGCGGTGACCTCGTTGACCTGCGGCGCTGGAAAACTCATAGCCGCTGTCCCAGGATCAACGTCGAGTGCGTGTGCATGATTCCACCCTGATTGCTGACGATGCAGTTGCGTGCGCCCTTCACCTGCAGGTTCGCTTCGCCGCGCATCTGCCGCACGCCCTCGAGCACCAGTTGCAGACCCGGCATGCCGGTCTCCGACAACAGGCCGCCCGCGGTGTTGACCGGCAGTTCGCCGCCGATCTCCAGCCTGCCGCCGGCGCAGAAGGGACCGCCCTGGCCGTGCTGCGCGAAGCCGTACGCCTCCAGCGTCATCAGCACGGTGATCGTGAAGCAGTCGTAGATCTGCGCCACATCGATGTCGCGCGGCGCGAGCCCCGCCATCTTCAGGGCCGTCCGGCCGGAAATCTCGGCACAGGTGCGCGTCAGATCCGCACGCTGCGCGACGTCCCACGACGACTGCCCCTGGCCGAAGCCGAGGATCGGCACCGGCTTGCCCACGCCGAGCGATTTGGCCCGCTGCGCGCTCATCAGCACCACCGCCGCGGCGCCGTCCGACACGAGGCAGCAATCGTCTCTACGCAGCGGATCGACAACCCACGGCGATTCGCGGTACTGCTCGATGCCGAGCGGCTTACGCAGTTGCGCATTCGGATTCGCGGCCCCGTGCTTGCGGATCGCCACCGCGATCGCGCCGAGCTGGTCGCTCGTGGTGCCGAACTCCTCCATGTGCCGGCGCGCGAGCATGGCGTAGCCCGCCGGCACGCCGAACCAGCCGTAGGCGGCGTCATCGCCCCACGCCTTTTCGTACGCATGCCGGCTGCCGGTGCGCGGGTTGTCGGCGTAGCAGACGAGCGCCACGTCGCACTGGCCGTGCTCGATCGCCATCGCGGCAAACGCGATCAGCGAGATGTTGGCCGCGCCGCCCTGGTCCCACGCGCCGCCGACGCGCGGCTGCAGGCCCATCGCCTCCGCCAGCGTCTGTCCGTACATGAACTGCGGGTTCGACGTCGGCGGCTTGACCAGCAGCGCATCGACCGCGTCCTTCTCGATGCCCGCGTCCGCCAGCGCATTGCGGCACGCCTCAATGTTCAGCGAGATCGTGCCGCGGCCCGGGAGCTTCCCGAACGCGGTGTGGCCGATACCGGCGATCGCGACGTTGCCGCGCATCAGATCACCGCCTCGGCCTGCAGCGCTTCGATCTCGCCGTTCGACAGCCCGAGCCAATCGCCGTACACGGCACGGTTGTCTTCGCCGAGCCGGCGGCTGGGACGCAGCGGCATCGGCTCGGCGCCCTCGAAGCGCAGCGGCGAATTCGAAACCGGAATGTGGCCCAGCTCCGGATGCTCGAGCCACTGCAGGAAACCGCGCTGATGCATGTGCGGATCGTTGACTACCTCGTCCAGATCTCGCACCGGCGCGCTCGGCACCCGATGCGCCTGCAGCAGCTCGAACAACTGCTGCTTGGGAAAGCGCTGCGTGAACGCGCCGACGATCGCGTCGACGTCGTCCATGTGCGCCACTCGCGTCTTCAGGCTCGCGAAGCGCGGATCGTCGGCAAGCTCGGGCCGCTGCATCGCCTTGACCAGCGACTTCCAGTGCGTCTCGCCGACGCAGATGATCGCGATGAAGCCGTCCCGCGTCGGATACACGTTGTATGGCGACTCGGCGAGCCCGCCGTGCCGGTTGCCGGTCCGGATCGGCTTGGCGCCGCCGCTGCCGTAGTACAGGCCGAGGTTCGAACTGAGCGATGCGTACACCGCTTCCTGCATCGACACATCGACCCTGCGCCCGACACCCGTCTTCTCGCGTTCGTACAGGGCCGTCATCACGGCGCCGAACAGGTGCACGCCACCGAAGAAGTCGCAGATCGCAGGACCCGCCTTCACCGGCGGCCGGTCGGGGAATCCGGTCACGCTCATCACGCCGCCCATTGCCTGCACGGTCAGGTCCATCGCCGGATAGTCGCGGTACGGACCGCTCAGTCCGTAGCCGGAGCCCTGTGCGTAGATCAGCCGCGGGTTGATCGTCTGCAGCGCGCTCCACCCGCAGCCGAGCCGGTCCATCGCGCCGGGGGCGAAGTTCTCCAGCAGCACGTCGCCGCGCCGGGCCATCTCGAACAGCAGTTCGCGCCCGCGCGGCTGCTTCAGGTTCAGGGTCACCGAGTGCTTGTTCGAGTTGAGCATCGCGAACGGCAATCCGGCGCCTCCCACCGTTCCCCGCTTGCGCAGATGCTCGCCGTCGCGCGGCTCGACCTTGATCACGCGCGCGCCGGCCATCGCCATCAGGAACGTGGCATACGAACCGTTGTAGATCTGGCCGAGATCGACGACCGTGACGCCTTCGAGCGGATAGCTGCGCTGCATGCTCACCTGCCCTTGAACTGTGGCGGCCGTTTCTCGGCGAACGCGGCCGGTCCTTCGCGCGCGTCGTCGGTCGCCATCAGCAGCCGGTTGACGACCTGCTCCATCCGCAGGCCGGTCGCGAGATCCATGTCGCGCCCGCGCAGCGCGAGTTCCTTCGCCGCCTGCAGCGCCAGCGGCGCGTTGGCGGCAATGCGCCGCGCGTAGTCGAACGCGGTGTCCATCAGCTTGTCGGCGGCAACGACCTTGTTGATCAGCCCCCAGCGCGCGGCTGTCTCGGCGTCGATCGCATCGCCGGTCAGCAGCAGCTCCATCGCGATCGCGTGCGGCAGTTGCTTCAGGATGCGTTGTGTTCCGCCGTTGCCGGGAATCACGCCGCGCTTGACCTCGGCCAGGCTGAAGGTCGCATGCGCGGCGGCGACCCGGATATCGGTTGCCAGCATCAGCGTCATGCCACCGCCGAGACAGTAGCCGTTGACCGCGGCGATCACGGGCTTCCACACTTCGAGCCCGCGATTGAGCAACGGGTCGCGTTGCGTCAGCCACATCTCGTCGAAGCCCGGCGGCCCGGTCAGGAAACTCTTGATGTCGGCGCCGGTGGTGAACGCTTTCTGTCCGGCGCCAGTGACGATCGCCACGCGGATTCCGGCATCGTCGCGCACGCGGCACCATGCCTGCGACAAAGCCGCGTAATGCTCGGCATCCATCGCGTTCAACCGCTCGGGGCGGTTGATCACGATCGTGCAGATGCCGTCGCTGACGGTAACGTCGATGGCCATGTCAGTACCGCCCGGCCGTCCGATGGTACTGATACGCCCCCTCGGGGGGCAGCGAGCAACGCGAGCGCGGGGGCTGTTCCATCCTAGGCCCGCACGGTCTTGCCGCCGACGAGCTGGCGCGCGATCAGCATCCGCATCACCTCCGACGGCCCTTCGCCCACGCGCTTGATGCGCAGCTCGCGATACCAGCGCTCCAGCGGCATCTCGCACGACACGCCCATGCCACCCAGCACCTGGATGCAGCGGTCGACCACGCGCCCGGCGGTCTCGGTGCCGTAGACCTTGG
Source organism: Pseudomonadota bacterium (assembly GCA_029777935.1). The sequence goes on along the minus strand of JAKORH010000267.1, from coordinate 5,756 downwards.
CGATCGCGGCATCCAGCTTGATGTCCTCGCCGCGATCGGCCTTCCACGCGGCCTCGTACACCAGGAGTCGCGCGGCGCGCAGTTCGACCTCGGAGTCGACCAGCATCCATTGAATCGCCTGCCGGTCCGCAAGCCGGCCGCCGAATGTCTCGCGCTGCCTGGCCCAGTCGATCGCGATCTCCAGCGACGCCTGTCCGAGCCCGATCGTCGCCGCCGCATACGGCACGCGGCCGTGCACCAGCCACTTCTCGGCCAGCGCGAAGCCCTTGCCCTCCGGGCCGAGCAGGTTCTCGGCCGGCACCTCGTAGTTGTCGAAGTGCAGCTCGTACGGGTAATAGGAGCGAATGACCGGGATCGGGGATATCGCGAGCCCCGGTTTTCCGGTCTCGACGATGAACGCACTGATGCCTTCGCGCCCCGGGCCGCCGGTGCGTGCGAACACCACGCCCCAGCTCGCCTCGCTGGCACCCGAGATGAAGATCTTGGTGCCGTTCAGGATGTAGCGGTCGCCCTTCTTCTCGGCGCGGGTGCGGATCGCGCGCCCGGGATCGGAACCGCCGCTCGCCTCGGTGATCGCGACGAACGACTTCTCGCCCTTGTCGATCGACGGCAGCGCGTACTTCTCGATCTGCGCGCGCGTGCCGTTGAAGATGATGTTGGGCGGATCGAAGCCGAACGCGCCGCAGGCCGCGATGTACGCGCCCATCTTGCACTTGACCGATTCCTCGGCGACGATGCACTGGCCGAGCAGATTCAGTCCCGCTCCGCCGTATTCGGCCGGCGTCTGCACGCACCACAGGCCCAGCTCGCGCGCCTTCTTCTGCAGCGGTGCGAGCTTCTCCTTCGGCAGCTTCCACGAATCGTGCGGCTCGGTCGCCTCGACGGGCCGGACCTCGCGTTCCATGAAGCGGCGCGTGGTCTCCTGCAGCATCCGCAGCTCTTCCGGCAGCTGCCAGCTTCCTAGCGTGTTCATTTCCGATCCTTCATTGCGCGCCGCTGTGCCTGCGTCGCGTTGACATCGATTCGGTACACGGTGCGATCGCCGAGCGGCGCGGCCGCCGCGATCACGACGCCGTAGTCGCGTTCCGCGGTCGCGCGGCTGATGTAGCCGAGGTTCAGATCCCGTTCGACTGCAGCGACTTCGCGCTCGAGCGGATCGCCGAAGCCGCCGCCGCCGGGCGTGCAGCAGTGCACGCCGTCGTCCGCATGCAGCGGCTGGCTCTCGTGCTTGCTGCGCATCGGCGGCCGCCACGTCTTTCCGTCCGTGCGGAACTCGACCACGTTCGGTGCGCCCGGCAAGCCTCCGGCCACGCCGAACGAGCGGCTGTCGCACTGGTCGCCGAGCACGCTGGTGGAGAAGTCCGACCACGCGGTGAACTGGTACTCCGAGCCGCAGCCGCCACGATGCCAGCCGGGGCCGCCCGAGTCCTCGCGCAGCCTGAAGTAATCGAAGCGCAATGGATAGCGGTGCTCCGACATCTCGAGCGACACGAAATTGGCCATCGACTGCGGCGGGGTGGCGTGCACCAATCCGTCGGTCGCCCGGGTCGCGCCGTAGCCGCCGGGATACGGAAACACGCCGACGAAGAAGTTGCCCGTATCCGGATGCCGTCCGCCGACCGTGCACACGCCGATCGTGCCGAACGGCGCTGCCGGCGTGCGGTCCGGAATCGCCTGCGCCAGCGCGCCGAACACCACCGCGATCACGCGTCCGAGCACTTCGAGGTAGCCGCCGACCGGCGTCGGATACTCGGCCGAAAGGATCGTGCGGTCGGGGATCGCGAAGCTCGCCGGCCGGAACGTGCCGCCGTTGACCGGCACCTCCGGGAAGATATGCTTCATCGCGACGTAGCAGCCCGACATCGTCGTGTTGCGTGAAAGGTTGACGGGGCCACGCGCGGTGTCCGACGTGCCGGCGAAATCGAAGTGCAGCTCGGAGCCCTTGACCGTCAGCGCGAGCGCGATCTTCAACGGCACATCGGAGATGCCGTCGTTGTCGATCACTTCCTCGAACCGATACGTGCCGTCCGGGATCTCCTCGATGTACGAGCGCATCTGCCGCTCGGAGCGCGCGATCATCTCCGCGATGCATTCGTTCAGCCGCTCGACGCCGTAGCGCGCGACGAGCTGGTCCAGTCCGCGCTGACCGACCGCGAATACGTTGACCATCGCGGACAGATCGCCGGCGATGTCGTTCGGCAGACGCGTGTTGGCGCGGAACATCGCCACCAGCGCCTCGTTCAGCCGGCCTTCGTCGTACAGCTTCACCGGCGGAATGACCGTGCCTTCCTGGTGGATCGATTGCGCCTTCGGTACCCAGCCGCCGGGGACAGACCCGCCGACGTCCATCCAGTGGCCGGTGCTGGCGAGCAGCGCGAACAGCCTGTCGCCGACGAAGTACGGCGCGACCAGTTGCACGTCCTGCAGGTGCGTGCCGCCGACATAGGGATCATTCAGGATCCAGACGTCGCCGCGCCTGAAGCCGCCCTGCGCATGGGCGAGCCGCACCACGTTCTGCGTAGTGAACTGCATGTTGGCGAGGAACACCGGCAGCCCGTAGCGGCCCTGCGCGATCGTCTCGCCCGTCTCGGGATGGAAGATGCCGTGCGCGCAGTCGTTGGTCTCCGAGATGATCGGCGAGATCGCCGCGTGGATCAGGTGCAGATCCATCTCGTCGGCGATCTGCTCGAGCGAACCGCGCACCACCGCGAGCGTGACGGGATCGATCATTCTCATGGCGCCCCCTTCGCGCTTCGCGCTGTCCCCCCGAGGGGGGTGAGAGCCGCGGCTCCAAGCCCGCCTGCGCGGGCCTGGACGGCGCGAACGCCGGTCGCGTCTCGCGACCGGCTGTACGAGCCATCTCGGAGCGGCCGTTCGGCGCTCATGCCAACTCCACCAGCAGATTTCCGAACGCGTCGACCCGCGCGTACATCCCCGGCTCGATCACCGTCGTCGTGTCGTCCTGCTCGACGATTGCCGGGCCGTCGAATCTCATGCCGGGCGCAAGGCTCGCGCGCGCGTAGATCGCCGTGTCGTGCCAGCCGCCGAAGTAGACGGGCCGGCGCTTGATCGGCGTGGGAAGCGCGCCGCGCGCTTCGACGCGTTGCCGGCGCGCCAGCCCGCCACGCTTGCCGATCACCCGCGTGCGCAGGTTGACGATGACCGCCGGGATGTTCTCGAGCACGTTGCCGAACTCGGCGCGGTACGTCTCGACGAACGCATCCGTCATCTGCTGCGCGCCCCAGTCGGCGCCGATCCGCACGCGCAGCGAGTGGATCTGTCCCGCGTACGCCATGTCGGCGAAATGAACGACCTCGACTGCCGAATGCGGCGCGTCGCCGCGCGCGAGCTGTGCCTCGCCTTCCGTGCGCTGGCGCCGCAGCACTTCGTGAACCTTCGCCACGTCGGCGCGGTCGAGCCGCTGCTCGTAGGTCTGCGAGTAGTCGTAACGGATGTCGGCGATCGCGCAGCCCATCGCGCACAGCACGCCGGGATACGGCGGAACCAGCTCGGTGCGGATGCCGACCTCGCGGATCAGCGCCGCGCCGTGCATCGGACCGGCGCCGCCGAAGGCGACCATCGCGAACTCGCGCGGGTCGAGCCCCTGTTCGATCGAAATCAGCCGGATGCGCCCGGCCATCCGCAGGTTGACCACGGCCAGCACCGCTTCGGCCGCCTCTTCGACGCCGAGGCCGAGTTGCGCCCCGAGCTTCGCGAACGCCGCGCGCGCGCCGTCGAGATCGAGCGCGATCGCGCCCCGGCCGCCGATCGGCGAATCGACCGCGATGCGGCCGAGCACGAGGTTGGCATCGGTCACGGTGGGCTCCGTGCCGCCGCGCCGGTAGCAGATCGGGCCGGGCACCGAACCGGCGCTCCTCGGGCCGACCTCGAGGATGCCGCCGCGATCGACCGACGCGATGCTGCCGCCGCCGGCGCCGATCGTGTGCACGTCGATCATCGGCAGCTTCAGCGGCACGCGGAAGTCGAGATCGGTCTTCTCCGCCACGCGCGGCTCGGCGCCGATCACCACCGCGACATCGAAGCTGGTGCCGCCCATGTCGGCGGTGATGATCTTGTCGAATCCCGCTTCCCTCGCCAGCCCCGCCGCCGCCGTCACGCCGGCGGCCGGGCCGGAGCGCACGATGTACGCCGAGCGGCGCGCGAGCTGCGACAGCGGCGCGAGCCCGCCGTTGCTCTGCATGATCAGCACGTCGCGGTCAAAGCCCCAGTCGGCGAGCTTGCGCTGCAGGTTCTTCGCGTAGCGCGATACCAGCGGCTGCAGATAGCCCTGCACGGCGGCGGTGCTGGTGCGCTCGAACTCGTAGTACTCGCGGATCACGCCGGTCGAGGTCACGATCTCCCAGGACGGATTCACCGCGGCCAGCAGTTCGGCGATGCGCGCCTCGTGCGCGGGATTCGCGTACGCGTGCAGCAGAGAGATCACGATCGCTTCGACGTCCTGCTGCCGGATCACCTCGCCCAGCGCACGGACTTCGGCTTCGGCGAGCGGCACCAGCACGCGGCCGCGATGGTCGATGCGCTCGCCGACTTCCCAGCGCCGGTCGCGCGATATCAGCGGCTGCTGCACTCCCGTCAGGCCGTACATGTGCGGGCGGTCGCGGCGGCCAAGTTCCAGCACATCGCGGAACCCGCGCGTGGTCACCAGTGCACAACGTGCGCCCTTGCGCTCGATCACCGCGTTGGTGGCGATCGTCGTTCCGTGCAGCAGCGCTTCGAGGCTTCTCGGGTCGATCTCGGCCGCGCGCAGCGAATCGAGCAGCGCGCGCGACGGGTCGTCCGGCGTCGACGGAACCTTGAGGATCTTCTCCGTGCCGCTCACGGAATCGACGCAGTACAGGTCGGTGAACGTGCCACCGACATCGATGCCGACGACTGCACTCACTTGCGCTTTCCTTTCCTCTTCGCGGCCGGACGCCGGCTCGCCGTGCGTGCGGCCGTTCCCAGTGCGAGGTCGCGCGCCGCCGACACGTGCCGCGTCATCCGCCTGCGCGCCGCCTCGGCATCCTGCGCGACGATCGCGTCGAGGATCGCGCGATGGATCTTCAGCGTCGCAGCGCGAATCTCGTCGGAGTCGAACGCCTCCAGCTCGGTCGCCTGGTGGATCGCGTTCGACAGCACCTCCATCACCGCGATCAACAGTTCGTTGTGGCTGGCGCGCACGACCGCCATGTGCCAGTCGAGGTTCGCGTCGAGATAGCGCCGCAGGTTGCCGGCGCTGGCCTCGACCGCCTCGGTCCTGGCGACGAGATCGGCGATGTCGGCGTCGGTCCGGTGCCGCGCCGCGCCCTCGGCGCCGAGCGCCTCGAGCGCGGTGCGCACGTCGTGCAGGTGCTGGGCGGTGATGTTGCGGCCCCAGATGAAGAGCTCGAGCTGGCGCGTCATCTCGTCGCCACCCGGCCGGCGCACGCGCGCGCCACCACCGCGGCCAGGCCGGATCCGGATCAGGCCGTCGATCTCCAGGATGCGCAGTGCCTCGCGCACCGTCGTGCGCGACAGGCCGGTCTGCGCGGCCAGATCCCGTTCCGCCGGCAGCGCCATGCCCTCGGGCCATTCGCCCGACCGGATGCGCGCGCGCAGGTCCTCCGCGAGCACATCGGAAGACTTGGGCGCAGTGATCCGGCTGACGGCCGCGACCGCGGGACGGGGAGGTAGCTCGTACATGATCGTATGGATGGCCAATCGGGCCGCGACCGTGTCGGCGCGCAACGGTCTGCACTGCGGTCCCCTGCATCGGG
>JAKORH010000266.1 GCA_029777935.1 Pseudomonadota bacterium | reverse complement strand
CGGCCGTAGGCTCGGCTACTGTCCTTCGCGCGCCGCCTAGCATCCGCCGGCTTCTCGTCGCAACACGGCCGTCGCGGATGCCGAGATAGGTTCTAACGATGGTGGTATTCCTTGCCCAGCTCGTGGCCAATGATGCCGCCGGCGGCCGCACCGCCGACCGTGCCGAGCGTCGAACCGCCGGTGATCAAGTTGCCGGCCGCTGCACCCACGCCGGCACCGATCGCGGTGCCCCTCGACTCGGGTGACCACGTCGCGCATCCAGACAGGGCCAGCGTCAACGCGGCAACTGCGCTTGCGATGGTGATGCGTTTCATGTCGTACCTCCTTGCGTTTGGATCGTGCCAACTTCCCGCCGCCGCACGATGACTTCACCTTAATCACCGCGCCGACCTGCGGGTATCGGCCGAGGGAGCGCCGACACGTAGGAATGCGCTGACATAGGGAAGGCTTTCGCATGGGGGCGGACTTCCGAATTGCGGCCGGCGCGCCGATCATGCGGGCGTTCGCCTGCCAATCCTCCGCCAAGCGATGACCTCCGCGACCTTCGTGTACGTATCGAATGCGGCCGACGGCACGATCTCGATCTATCGGCTCGACCGCGCCCGCGGCGCACTCGCGCCTTCGGGCGTCGCGCAGGTTGGCGAGCCGGCCACGACGCTGGCGGCCAGTCCCGGCCGGCGGCACCTGTACGCGTCGATCCGCGCGCGGCCGTATGCGGTCGCGACGTTTGCGATCGACACCGACGGCGGCGCGCTCGCACCGCGCGCGCGCGCCCGCCTGCCCGACAGCATGACCTACATCGCGACCGATCGCGGCGGCCGGTGCCTGTTCGGCGCCTCCTATGGCGGCGACGTGCTCAGCGTCAGCCCGATCGATGCCGACGGCGTGGCGCGCGGCGACGCGCAGCAGGTGATCGAGACCGGCCCGCACCCGCACGCGATCCTGCCCGACCCGTCGAACCGCTTCGTCTACGCGACGTGCCTCGGCGCCGATCGCCTGCTGCGGTTCGACTTCGACGCGCGCGCGGGTCGCCTCGCGCCGGGCAAACCGCTGTCCACGGCGCTCGAGCGCGGCACGGGACCGCGACATTTCGCGTTCGCCCCTGACGGCCGCTTCGTGTTCGTTCTGGGCGAACTCGCCGGCACAGTCACGAGCTTCGCGCTCGATGCGGCCGGCGGCGCGCCGGCGCAGGTCGATGCGATCGAAGCGGTCGCCGGGCTCGGGCTCGCGCACGGCGAGATCCGGAGTGCGAACGTCGCCGACGCCACGCCGCGCATCTGGGCCTCCGACATTCGCGTGCGGCCCGACGGCCGGTTTCTCTACATCGCGGAAAGAACGAGCAGTACGGTGGCCACGCTCGCGTGCGACGCGCGGACCGGCCGGCTCGCGTTCGTCGGCCGCATCGACGTCGAAACGCAACCGCGCGGATTCGCCATGGACCGGCACGGCGGCCTCCTGATCGTCGCCGGGGAACGCTCGGGCACGGTGGGCGTGTATGCGATCGACGCCGCGCGCGGTACGCTCGCCCATCTGCAGACGGCGCCGGCCGGGCGCGGCGCCGCGTGGGTCGAAATCGTCGAACTGGACGCAACGCCATGAGAGAGAACCGACTGCGCGCCCTGTGGCGCGACGGCAAGGCCGCCGTCAACGGCTGGCTCGCGATCCCCGATTCGTTCAGCGCCGAGACGATGGCGCACGCGGGCTGGGATTCGCTGACGATCGACCTGCAGCACGGCGTGGTCGACTACACGGCGATGATCCCGATGCTGCAGGCGATCTCGACCACGCCGACCGCGCCGCTGGCGCGAGTGCCGTGGCTGGAGCCCGGCATCATCATGAAGACGCTCGATGCCGGCGCCTACGGCGTGATCTGCCCGATGGTCAACACGCGCGACGATGCGGCCAGGCTCGTCGCCTACACGCATTACGCGCCGCGCGGCACGCGAAGCTTCGGCCCGATCCGCGCGCTGCTGTACGGCGGCGCCGACTATCCGCAGCACGCCGACGAGCAGATCGTCGTGTTCGCGATGATCGAGACCGCGCAGGCGCTCGACCACCTCGACGCGATCCTGTCGGTCGAAGGGCTCGATGCGATCTACATCGGCCCGACCGATCTCGCGCTGTCGCTCGGCTGCAGGCCGAACATGGACGATCCGGAGCCGAAGGTCGCGCAGGCGATCGACCACATCCTGGCGCGCGCGCAGGCACACGGCGTCATTGCCGGCATCCACAACATGGGCACGGACGCGGCGCGCGCACGCATCGCCAAGGGCTTCCGCTTCGTGACGATCAGCTCGGATTCGCGGCTGCTCGCGGCTGCCGCGCAGCAGGTGGTAACGCAGATGCGCGCCTGAGGCGCGCCGCTACGGACCCGGCTCCCCCGGCAGCAGCGTCGTCGGCATCGAGTCGTCCATCACCACGGTGTTGTGCTCGCTCCACGGCGCTTCGTGGTAGTCGAAGGCCTTGGTGATGCGCGGCTTGATAACCTCGAAGAACGGCGAGATGTCGAAATCGCGCGGCACGTACAGGCTGTGGTGGCGGATGCGCCACAGTTCGCGCACCTCGTCGGCGCGGTTCGGGTTGCCGTCGTGCTTGCGCGAAATGACGGGCAGGATCGGATAGCGCACGGAGCCGAATGCCTGCGCGATCAGCGTCGAACAGATCGCGCGCGTCGGATCGCCGCTGCCGAACGCCATCATCCGCCGCCGCATGCGCATCGGCACCGGCAGCGGCAGCATGTAGCGCGCGAGGTCGAGCACGTTCTTTAGGTCGTAGCGATAGCCGATCCGCTCGATCACGTACCGGATCACGCGTTCGCGGTCCTCCTCGGACAGGCGGAACGGGCGGCAGATGCGGGTGCGGAAGCGCGCGTAGCACGACAGCGGCACGGCGCGGATGCCTTCCAGCACGTCGCCTTCGACCAGCGTGGCGGCCTCGCCGTCGACCGGCTGCAATTCCCGGCGCTCGCCCACGAAGAGCGCCGCGTGGGTCCACGTCGACTGCGTCAGGTACTTGATCGCGGAACTCATCCGCGTGTTGCCCTCGATCAGCAGCACGTCCCCGGGCCCGAGCGTCTCGGCGACGAGGCGCGTGTCGTCACCGCCGGCGCCGCCGGGGCGGCCAATCGGCTTCGACAGGTACGCCGCGATTGCTCGCCCGATGAATTCGAACACCCTCGCTCCCTCCCGACGCAGGTTCCCTCGTCCGATGCTATGCGCCCGGGGTCCGCGCCGCGAGAATCTGTTCGTATGGTCTTTGCGCCGGGGACCTCCCGCCCGCGGCGCGGATTAGACCGTTTGCGCCACGGCCAGGGAGCGATCGCGTAAATTCGCCCGTTCTGCCGAAGGAATTCGCATGCCGCTGACCTCCGACGCGCGCGGCGTCTACCCGATCGCGCCCACGCCCTTCTTCGACGACGGAACGATCGATACCGCGTCGATCGACCGGCTGACCGATTTCTACCTCGCCATCGGCGCCACCGGCATCACGATCCTCGGCCAACTCGGCGAGGCGCCGAAGCTCGAGCATGCCGAGTCGGTAGCGATCGCCGCGCAGGTGATCCGCCGCGCGCCGAAGCTGCCGGTCGTCGTCGGCGTCTCCGCGCCGGGCTTGGCGCCGATGCGCGCGCTGTCGCGCGCGGTGATGGACGCCGGCGCGGCCGGCGTGATGATCGCGCCGCCCAACACGCTGCGCACCGATGACCAGATCGCCGGCTACTACCGGCAGGCGGCAGAAGCGATCGGCGCCGACGTGCCGTTCGTGCTGCAGGACTACCCGCTGACTTTCTCGGTGCAGATGACGCCGGCAGTAATCCGCCGCATCGTGACCGAGATCCCGTCGTGCGTGATGCTCAAGCACGAGGACTGGCCGGGGCTGGAGAAGATCTCCGCGCTCAGAGGCTACGAGCGCGACGGCTCGATGCGGCACATCGCGATCCTGTGCGGCAACGGCGGGCTGTTCCTCGATTTCGAAACCGAGCGCGGCGCCGACGGCGCCAACACCGGCTACTGCTTCCCCGACATGCTGGTCGACGTCGTGCGCCTGACCGCCGAAGGCCGGCGCGACGAGGCGCACGACCTGTTCGACGCGCACTTGCCGCTGCTCAGATACGAGCAGCAGCCGGGCGTGGGGCTCGCGGTGCGCAAGTACGTGCTGATGAGGCGCGGCATCCTGGCTTCGGCCGCGCAGCGCAAGCCGGTCGCGGCGATGTCGAAGATTGCGCAGGCGGAGGTCGACTATTTGCTCGCGCGGCTGGCGCAGCGCGATCCGCGGGCACGGCTGCGATGACACGTCACCCCGGCGAAGGCCGGGGCCCAATCTGAGAGAACGAAACTTGGGCCCCGGCCTTCGCCGGGGCGACAAACTCAGCCCACCCGCGCGCGCAGTTCGTCGAACGACATCAGCTCGCCGGCGAACGCGCTCGCGGCCACCGTCGGCGGGCTCGCCAGCCAGACCCGCCCCGGCCCCGAGCGGCCGGGGAAGTTGCGGTTGATCGCGCTGACCGTCACCTGCTCGGCATCGGTCGACGCGCCCGGCCCGCAGTTGGCGCAGGCGCCGCAAGCCGGCTGCAGCAGCTCGGCGCCGACCGCCTCGAACGCCGCGATGTATCCGCGTTCGAGGCAGTAGTCGCGCACCGCGGCGGTGCCGAACTGCAGGTACAGCTTCACGCGCTCCGGCACACGCAGCCCGCGCGCCGCTGCCCATGCGAGTACCGCGTGATACTGGTCGAAGTCCTCGCGCTTGCCCGCGGTGCACGAGCCACCGTAGGCGATGGCGACCGCCGCGCGTTCGCGCAGGTCGCGCAGCGCGACGCCGTTGCCCGGATCGCCGGGTCGCGCGACCATCGGCGACAGGGCGCTGCAGTCGACGCGTATGAGGTCGGCGTATGTCGCGCCGGGATCGCTCTGCATCCACGGCTCGAGCGGGAAGTCGACACCGCGCCGCTCGCTCAGGAAGCGCACGGTTTCCCGGTCCGGCGCGACGATGCCGGTGAAGCCGCCCAATTCCGCGGTCATGTTGGTCAGCGTGGCGCGCTCGTCGGTCGAAAGCTGCCGGATCGCGCTGCCCGCGAATTCGAACACCTTGCCCACGCCCGCACCCTGCCGGATCGCGGGCAGCGCGAGCAGATGCAACGCGAGGTCCTTCGCGGTCACGCCGGCCGGCAACACACCGCCGCACTCTATGCGCAGCACGTCCGGCATCGTGATGCGCACGGCGCCGGTCACGAACGCGTTGGCCATGTCGGTGGTGCCGACACCGAACGCCACGCAGCCGAGCGCGCCGCTGTGCGGTGTGTGCGAATCGGTGCCGACGATGAGCTGCCCCGGGAGCGCGTACTGCTCGGCCATCAGCGCGTGCGAGATGCCCTGCGAGCCGGCGTTGCCGGCATCGCCGGCGGGAAGCGTCTGCAGATAGCCGTGATCAATCAGCTTGAAACGCGCGACGAACGCGCGATGCGCGTCCGACAGCCCGCGCACGCCGGCGACGAGACCGTTGCCCACATGCACCGGACTGCGATGCACGTACGACAGGTGGTCCTCGAAAGCGACGATGCGCGCCGAATCGTGCAGTGCGAGTCGCTCGCCGAACTCGCGGTCGAGCAGGTGCGCGCACATGCCCGTGTAGTACTCGTGGATGAAGCGCCAGTCGGCGTGCACGAAACCGCCGTCGCCCGCGCGCAGTTCGGCCGGCGTGTCGACGATTGCGAGCGCGTGGCGCGCGACGATCTTCTCGAACAGCGTGAGCGGCCGCGCGTCGCCGTTGTGCGCGGTCGCCGATACACCGCGCATCCGCGCCCGGCCGTACTTCAGCAATCCGCCAGCGCGCACGATCGATGCGGCGAGCGCATCGTGGCCGGCGAGCAGCTCTTCGAAATCGATGTCCTCGCCGCGCTCGATGCGATCGATCAGCCCGAAGTCGGTCGAGGTCAGCAGACCGACGTTGTCGGCATTCTGGCGGTAGATGCGCTCGAAGCTCTCCGCGATCACCAGCCGCACGCCGGCCGACAGTTCCGCGACCACGCTGTGCTCGCGCGAGCTGCCCTTGCCGTAACGCCGCCCTGCGACCACCACCTCGATGCCGGCGTTACGGATCGCGTCGCGGCCGATCGGCAGGTCCGATCCGGCCTTGAAGCCCGTGTACGGGTAGCGCGCAAGCGTGGCGTCGAAGTGCACCATCGCCGGCAGCGGCGCGATCTCGTCGGTCGAGATGTCGTCGCGCAGCAGCGCCTCGGCGGGTGCGAGCCGCGCTCCGGCGAGCTGCGCGCGCACGCGCGCCGCATCGTTGAAGAGGAAGAGAATGCGCGGCCGGAAACGCAGGCGCGTCACTGCAGTTCGAGGCCGGCCAGGTACTGCACCAGCACCGAGGTCACCAATTCCGGCAGCCTCTTCGCATAGGCGACCAGCTCGGCGGTCTCCGCGAGCTGCGGCAGCAGCCGCGCCGGCACGAACGAGCCGACTTCGATCTCGCGCTGTCCCGCTTCGTACGCGGCGCGGATCCACTCGAGCTTCATCGCGGTCGGCAGCACGCGGGCGATGCCCTGCAATCCGTCGCGCAAGCCGACTTCGCGAATGACGACGAAGTTTGGAGAGGGATTCATGGCTCGCATATCGCTTCGTCGCCGCGGCGCAGGCCGGGGCCCAATTTGCGGAGTTGGAACTTGGCCCCGGCCTGCGCCCGGGCGACGGAGATGAAAATCTAGACGTTCCCGCCCGAGCCGGCAGCGCTATTCTGGAACCGGTAGCGTTCCCGATCGGCAAGGCAAAATGCAACCATGCACCGCCACTTCGACCCGGTCACGCTGCGCCTGTTCGTCGCGGTCTGCGAGGAGCGCAACATCGCGCGCGCGGCCGAGCGCGAAGCGATCGTCCCCTCCGCCGTCAGCAAGCGCATCGCCGCGATCGAGCAGCAGGTCGGCGCGCCGCTGCTGGTGCGCGGCCGGCGCGGCATCGAGCCCACGGCCGCGGGCGAGACGCTGCTGCGTCAGGCGCGCGACGTACTCGGCGCGATGGAGCGCATGCACGCCGAACTGTCGGACTTCGCCACCGGAGTGCACGGCAGCGTGCGCGTGGCGGCGAGCGCGTCGGTGCTGGCCGAACACCTGCCCGATGATCTCGGCGAATTTCTCGCGCGTCACCCCGCGGTGCGCGTCAGCGTCGACGAGCGACCCAGCCAGGACATCGTGCGTAGCGTGCGCGAGGGCGCCGCCGACCTCGGCCTGCTGTGGGACGCGGCCGATACCGACGGCCTGCACCGCGTGCCCTATCGCAGCGACCAACTGTGCGTGGCGGTGCATCCGTCGCACCCGCTCGCCGCGCGCCGGCGCCTGAGCTTCGACGATGCGCTCGAACAGATCACCGTTGGCGTGGCGCCGGGCGGGCTGATGGACACGCTGCTGAAGCGCCGCGCGGCGCTCGCGGGCAGGACGCTGGCCTACCGGATCCAGGTTACGAGTCTGGAGGCCGCGTGCCGCATCGTCGCGGCGGGACTTGGCGCCGCCGTGCTGCCGCGCGAAGCCACGCAGGTCTATGCGAGCGCGGCCGCGCTGGCGATGGTGTCGCTCGCCGATCCGTGGGCGAAGCGCCGCTTCGTCGTCTGCTCGCGCCCGCTCGCTTTGCTGTCGGCCACCGCGCGGCTGCTGCTCGAGCATCTGCGCAGACCTGCATGACGCTCAGTCCGCCGCGCCGGCTTCCTTGACGATCCTGCCGAGCCGCGGCACGTCGGCCTTGATCAGCGCGGCACCGGCCATGACGTGCATCAGATGACGGCGCGGCCGTTACTCGGCGGGATCCTCGGTCGCGGCGCGTTCAGTCTACGATCGCTCTATCGAGAGGAAGCACACGATGGAGCACACGATCGAGCTGGCCCGACTGCACGCCGCGATCCGCGTCGTGGTGCGCGGCTTCGGCAGCGGCGCCGACGAGGTCGACGCGGTCGCCGACAACCTGATCGAAGCCAACCTGACCGGCCACGACTCGCACGGCATCGGCATGCTGCCGCGCTACGTCGACGCGTACCGCGAGGGCGGCCTGAAACCCAACGCGCACGTGACGGTCGTGCTCGACGCCGGCGCGCTGCTGCGGCTGGACGGCAATGCCGGCTTCGGCCAGGTGATCGGCCGCGAGGCGATGGCGCTCGGCATCGCGCGCGCGCGAGAACTGGGAAGCGCGATCGTCGCGCTCGGCAATTCGCATCATCTGGGCCGCATCGGCGCGTGGGCCGAGCAGTGCGCGCAGGCGCAACTCGTGTCGCTGCACTTCGTCAACGTCATCGCGCGCCCGATCGTCGCGCCCTTCGCGGGCTCGGATGCGCGCTTCGGCACCAACCCGTTCTGCGCCGGCGTGCCGCTGACGGGGCGCGCGCCGGTCATCCTTGATTTCGCCACCAGCGTGCTGGCGCAGGGCAAGATGCGTGTCGCTCACAACAAGGGCGAGCCGGCGCCGGCCGGATCGCTGCTCGACGACCGCGGCCAGGTGACGCAGGATCCGAAGTACGCGGTGGTGCCTCCGTTTGGCGCGATCCTGGCGTTCGGGCTGCACAAGGGCTCGGGGCTGGCGATGATCTGCGAACTGCTGGGCGGCGCGCTGGCCGCGCATGCGACGCAGCGCGCGCCGGACACGGGCCGGCGCCGCGTGCTGAACGGCATGCTGAGCGTGCTGATCGATCCGGCGCGGCTGGCTGACCGCGCCACGTTCGAAAGCGAGACGCTCGCCTTTCTCGATTGGGTCCGCGCATCGCCGCCGCGCGCCGGCGTCGATCGCGTGCGCATTGCCGGCGAGCCCGAGCGCGAAGCGCGCGCGCGGCGCAGCGCGCACGGCGTGCCGGTCGACGCGACCACGTGGCGCGAGATCCTCGACGCAGCGGGCCGGCTCGGCGTCGATCCGCGCGCGGTCAACGCGGCGGCTGGCGTGCAGGGCTGAGCTGGAACCCATCTCAGTGTCCCCGGCGGTCGCGGCGGGGTCGGATTGGGCGCAGAACTAGGCGCGGGGAGGGGACCATTGCACGTGCAAGGACCCGAGACGCAACAACGTTATGCGCCCAATGCGACCCCGCCCCGGAGGGTTGCGACGAGAAGCCGGCGTCTGCGTTGTTGGCAGGCTTGGCCGTAGGCCGAGCTACTGTCCTGCGCCTGCCGCCTAGCATCCGCCGGCTTCTCG
>JAKORH010000265.1 GCA_029777935.1 Pseudomonadota bacterium | reverse complement strand
GTTGCGCGAGCACGCGGGGCTGGCGCTGCAGACGGCGGGTTGAAATAAACCTTGGCGCCCACGCAAGGCTTGCAGCCGCTCGCGCAATGGCCGGCCGAAACACGGCGCCACCTGATCGGCGTCTTCACCGACATCGACGACACGCTGACCACCGACGGCGCGATCACGCCCGATGCGCTGGCCGCGCTGCACGCGCTGCGCCGCGCCGGCCTCGCGGTGATTCCCATCACCGGCCGCTCGGTCGGCTGGAGCGAACGGGTGGCGCGCGACTGGCCGGTCGAAGCGGCGGTCGCCGAGAACGGTGCGGTTGCGCTGTGTTTTTCGAATCAAAACGGGCTGAAGCCAAGGCAGGACGCTCACTGTTTGCTATCAAAAATATATCAACAAGATGCGCCGACGCGCGCGGCCCACTTCGCGCGCATGCAGCAGGTCGCAGCGCGCGTGCTGCGCGAAGTGCCGGGCGCGCAACTGGCGCGCGACTCGGCCGGCCGCGAGACCGACATCGCGATCGACCATGGCGAATTCGCGCATCTCGCGCCGGACGCCATCGCGCAGGCGGTACGCATCATGCAAAGCGAGGGCATGATGGCTACGGTCAGCAGCATCCACGTGAACGGCTGGTACGGCGCACACGACAAGCTGGCCGGCGCACGCTGGATCGTGCGCGAACGGCTTGGCCGCGCGCTCGACGCGGAAGTCGACCGCTGGGCCTATGTCGGCGATTCGACGAACGACCAGCGCATGTTCGAGCACTTCGCGAGCAGCATCGCCGTGGCGAACATCGCGCGCTTCCTGCCCGAGATCACGCACCCGCCGCGCTACCTGACGCGCGCCGAGCGCGGCGCGGGCTTCGCCGAGGTCGCCGCCGCGATCCTGGCCGCGCGCGGCATCCGAAACTAGAAACCCGGAGCGGACCGCAGACGGCGCCGGCCCCGCGCGGTTGCGCTGCAGGCGGCGGGTACGACACAATCTCCGCGATCGCGCCGGCCCGCGTGCCAGACCGGCGCTCACCAGGAGACCCCATGCCCCGCACCGAATCCATTCCCCAGCCCAAGGGCGACCCGTTCATCGGCAACCTGCGCGCGGTCGACGGCGACGCGCCGGTGCAGGGCTTCATGCGCATGGCGCAGACCTACGGGCCGATCTTCCAGCTCGAGTTCTTCGGCCGGCCGGTGATCTTCGTGAGCTCGCAGGAACTGGTGAACGAGCTGTGCGACGAGAAGCGCTTCGACAAGCGGGTGCATGCGACGCTGAAGAACATCCGCGACTTCGCCGGCGACGGCCTGTTCACCGCGAAGACCGAAGAGCCGAACTGGGGCCGCGCGCACCGCATCCTGATGCCGGCGTTCGGGCCGCTGGGCATCCGCGGCATGTTCGACAAGATGCTCGACATCGCCGACCAGATGCTGGTGCGCTGGGAGCGCTTCGGCCCGGACACCGTGATCCAGGTCACCGACGACATGACGCGGCTCACGCTGGACACGATCGGGCTGTGCGCGTTCGACTACCGCTTCAACAGCTTCTACCAGCGGGAGCTCCATCCGTTCGTCGGCGCGATGGTCGAGGCGCTGAGCGAATCCGGCGCGCGCGAGCGCCGGCTGCCGGTCGCGAACAAGCTGATGCTGCGCACGCGCCGCGCGTACGAGGACGACCTGCGGCTGATGCGCGAGGTCGCCGACAGCCTGATCGCCGAGCGCCGGCGCGACCCCGATGCAGCGGCCAAGGACGACCTGCTGAACCGCATGCTGAACGGCCGCGACCCGAGCACCGGCGAGG
>JAKORH010000264.1 GCA_029777935.1 Pseudomonadota bacterium | reverse complement strand
TCCGCGAAGGCGCTGTCCGCCTGCATCAGTTCGGAGATGCGCGACACCGCGTGCATCACCGTCGTGTGGTCGCGATTACCGAAGCGCCGCCCGATCTCGGGCAGCGAGCGCGACGTCAGCTGCTTCGCCAGATACATCGCCACTTGACGCGGCCGCGCGACATTGCGCGCCCGGCGCGCCGAAGACATGTCGGTCAGCCGGATATTGTAGTGCTCGGCGACCTTGCGCTGGATCTCCTCGATGGTGACGCGGCGATCATGCGCGCGCAGCAGGTCGTGCAGCACATCCTGCGCGGATTCCAGCGTGATGGCGCGGCCGAACAGATTGGCATGCGCGATCAGCCGGTTCAGCGCGCCTTCCAGCTCGCGGACATTCGAGGTGATCTTGTGCGCGAGGAATTCATGCACGTTCTTCGGCACCGGCACCGCGGCGGCCGTCGCCTTGGCCTGCAGGATCGACAGGCGAAGTTCGTAGGTGGTGGCATGGATGTCGGCGACCATGCCGCAACCAAGCCGCGTCCGCAGCCGGTCCTCGAGACCGTTGAGGTCCGAAGGCGACTTGTCCGCGCTGATGATGATCTGCTTGCCGGCATCGATCAGCGCGTTGAAGGTGTGGAAGAATTCCTCCTGCGTGTTGTCCTTGCCGATGAGGAACTGAAGGTCGTCGACCATCAGCACATCGACCGAACGCAGGCTCTCCTTGAACTCCATCGTCGACTGGCTGCGCAGCGCCGAGATGAAGCGGTACATGAACTTCTCGGCGCTCATGTAGGCGACGTTGCGCGCCGGTTCGCCGCCACGGATCGCCCAGGCGACGGCGTGCATCAGATGCGTCTTGCCCAACCCGACGCCGCCATAGAGGAACAGCGGATTGAAGCCGGGGCTTGCCGGCTTCTCGGCGACGCGCCGCGCGCAGGCATAGGCGAATTCGTTCGGCTTGCCGACGACGAAGGTGTCGAAGGTGAAGCGCGGATCGAGCGGCGCGGACCATTCGCCGCGCGGGTCGGCGGCGACAGTGCGCGACGGGCTCGGTGCGAGTGCTTCGGCCAGGCCCGCACGCACCGCCGGCGCGCTGGCCGCGGCATCCTGGTCGGCCGGCACCGCGCTGCGCGGCTGCGGGCCGACGCGCACATCCACGCTGCGCACGGCCGCGACTTCCTGCTGCCACAGCGCGCGCAACCGGTCGCCGTAATGGCTGCGCACCCAGTCGCGCAGAAAACGTGTGGGTAGATTGACGACGACCTCGTCATCCTCGATGCCGACGAGCGTCATCTGGCGCAGCCAGGTGCGGTACTCGACCTCACCCACTTCATCGCGCAGCCGGCCACGGATGCGGGCCCAGGACTCCTGAAGGGATGCTGCAGAGCGCGCGGTATCCGACCCGGGCTGCTTCTCCATGTCCACCCCCTCAACGTCTCTTCCACGCGAGCTATCAATCGTCGCCGGCCCCCGCCTCGCAGGTGGCATGATGGA
>JAKORH010000263.1 GCA_029777935.1 Pseudomonadota bacterium | reverse complement strand
TCGCGCACAGCTTCGGCATCGACGAGCTGATCGCCGTCAACCTGGCGCGCGGCCCCGGCGGCTGGTACACGGGCGAGATCGCCGGCACGCCATCCTTCCGCGAAGGCAAGGTGACGCGCGTGGCCGAATGGCTGGCCGCGCGCGGGCGCAGCTTCGGCGATGTCGAGATCACGTTCTATTCCGACTCGCGCAACGACCTGCCGCTGCTGGAGAAGGCGCACATTCCCGTGGCCACCAACCCCGACGCGCACCTGCGCGCCGTCGCGCAGCAGCGCGGCTGGCGCATCCTTGACCTTTTCGAACAACAACAATGATCAAGAAATTCATCGGCAAGCTGATCGACAAGGCCACCGGCAACGGCAATGGCCGCAAGCGCTTCGGCAAGCGGGCCGAGATCGGCCCCGACGGCCACGGCATCAACCCCGCGCTGGTCGACGAGCGCGCCGTGGGCGTGGTGCGCACGCTCAAGGAAGCGGGCTACGAGGCCTACATCGTCGGCGGCGCCGTGCGCGACTTGCTGCTGGGCCTGAAGCCCAAGGACTTCGACGTCGCCACCAATGCCACGCCCGAGCAGGTCAAGGGGCTGTTCCGCCGCGCCTTCATCATCGGCCGGCGCTTTCGCATCGTGCACGTGGTGTTCGGGCGCGGGCGCGAGCACGAGGTGATCGAGGTCTCCACCTTCCGCGCCTACATGGACAACGCCACCGCCGAGGCCGTGTTCGGCAACGAGCGCACCGCCAAGGGCCAACTGGCGGGCATGAAGCACGCCGTGGATGCCTCGGGCCGCGTGCTGCGCGACAACGTCTGGGGCTCGCAGGAAGAAGACGCCGCGCGGCGCGACTTCAGCGTCAACGCCATGTACTACGACCCGGAAACGCGCGTCGTGGTCGACTACCACAACGGCCTGCAGGACGCGCACAAGAAGCGCCTGCGCATGATCGGCGACGCCGCCACGCGCTACCGCGAAGACCCGGTGCGCATCATCCGCGCCGTGCGCTTTGCCGCCAAGCT
>JAKORH010000262.1 GCA_029777935.1 Pseudomonadota bacterium | reverse complement strand
TGTAGTTGCGCACGACGGTCGCCTCGGCCGACATCGGCGACATCAGCTTCAGCTTCTTCAGCTCCGTTTCCGCCTTCTGCCGCGCCTGCTTGGGCATGCGCGCGGCCTTGATCTTCTTGTCCAGATCCTCGAGATCGACGCCTTCCTCGCCCTCGCCGAGCTCCTTCTGGATCGCCTTGACCTGTTCGTTCAGGTAGTACTCGCGCTGGCTCTTCTCCATCTGCCGCTTGACGCGGCCGCGAATGCGCTTTTCCACCTGCAGGATGTCGATCTCGGCCTCGAGTTGCGCCAGCAGATGCTCGAGCCGCTCGGTGAGGCTCGACATCTCCAGGATCTTCTGCTTCTGCTCGATCTTCAGCGGCAGGTGCGCGGCGATCGTGTCGGCCAGCCGCCCGGCCTCGTCGATGCCGGCGATCGAGGTCAGGATCTCGGCCGGGATCTTCTTGTTCAGCTTCACGTACTGGTCGAATTGCGTGACGATCGCGCGCCGCAGCGCCTCCAGCTCGGGGCTCGCCGAGGTCTCAGGTGCGAGCGGGGTCAACTCGCAGGTGTAGTGCGTCTCGGCGTCGCGGATCGCGTGGATCTGCGCCCGCTGCGCCCCTTCGACCAGCACCTTCATCGTGCCGTCGGGCAGCTTGAGCATCTGCAGGATGTTGGCCACGCAGCCGATCGAGTAGATGTCCTCGGCCGACGGCTCGTCCTTGGCGGCGTTCTTCTGCGCCACCAGCATGATGCTCTTGCCCGATTCCATCGCCGTCTCGAGCGCCTTGATCGACTTGGGCCGCCCCACGAACAGCGGAATGACCATGTGGGGAAAGACCACGACATCGCGCAGGGGCAGCAGCGGCAACGCGGTACGTTCAGCGGGGAGCAAAGTGGTCGACATGTCGCGTCCTGAGGGCAGATATGCCCGGGAAATGCGGCCGCCTGGGGAAAATGCAAGGGCGAAACGCCGCTTTCAATCTATCACGCTCGCGGTGCGCAAGGCCGCCGAATTGCAGGGTCTTTGGCGCTAAGCCGAAGCGCCGATCGGTCCGTCGCGCGGCTCAGCGCGGCGCGCCGGCGACCTTCGGCTGGTCGGAGTAGATGAGAATCGGTCTGCCACCGGCGATCGCGTTCTCGTCGACGACGACCTTGACAACGTTCTGCAGGCTCGGCAGGTCGTACATCACGTCAAGCAGCACCGCCTCGACGATCGAGCGCAGGCCGCGCGCGCCGGTGCGCCGCTTCAACGCCTTCTTCGCGATCGCCTGCAGCGCGTCCGGCCGCACCTCCAGTTCCACGCCCTCCATGTCGAGCAGGCGGCGGAACTGCTTGATCAGCGCGTTCTTCGGTTCGACCAGGATTTCGACCAGCGCCTTCTCGCTCAGTTCATCCAGCGTGGCCACCACCGGCAGCCGGCCGACCAGCTCGGGGATCAGACCGAACTTGATCAGGTCTTCCGGCTCCACGTCGCGCAGCAGGTCGCCGACCGGCTTGTCACGCGGGCTGGTGACTTCGGCGGAGAAGCCGATGCCGCTCTTCTCCGAGCGGTTGCGGATGATCTTCTCCAGGCCGTCGAAGGCGCCGCCGCAGACGAACAGGATGTTGGTCGTGTCGATCTGCACGAAGTCCTGGTTCGGATGCTTGCGTCCGCCCTGCGGCGGCACGCTGGCGATCGTGCCCTCGATCAGCTTCAGCAGCGCCTGCTGCACGCCCTCGCCCGAGACGTCGCGCGTGATCGACGGGTTGTCGCTCTTGCGCGAGATCTTGTCGATCTCGTCGATGTAGACGATGCCCTTCTGCGCTTTCTCGACCTCGTAATTGCAGTTCTGCAGCAGCTTCTGGATGATGTTCTCGACATCCTCGCCGACGTAACCGGCCTCGGTCAGCGTGGTCGCGTCGGCGATCACGAACGGCACGTTCAGCAGGCGCGCCAGCGTCTGTGCCAGCAGCGTCTTGCCGGAGCCCGTCGGCCCGATCAGCAGGATGTTGCTCTTGGCCAGTTCCACCTCGTCCTTGCTGGACAGGTGCTTCAGCCGCTTGTAGTGGTTGTAGACCGCGACCGACAGGATGCGCTTGGCCTTCTCCTGCCCGATCACGTATTGGTCGAGAATGCCGCAGATCTCCTGCGGGGCCGGCAGATCGGATCGGACCGCGGCAGCCGGCTCACCCGCGCTTTCGTCGCGGATGATGTCGTTGCACAGATCGATGCACTCGTCGCAGATGAACACCGACGGGCCGGCGATCAGCTTCTTGACCTCATGCTGGCTCTTGCCGCAGAAGGAACAGTACAGCAGCTTCTCGCTCGATCCCTTCTTGTCCGACATCGCGCCCGCCTTCCCGCCCGTCAGCCGCCGTCGCCGCGCTTGACGAAGATCTTGTCGATCAGTCCGTAGCTTACTGCATCCTCCGCCGACAGGAAGTTGTCGCGGTCGCTGTCCTGCCGGATCTTTTCCACGGCCTGGCCGGTGCGCTCGGCGAGGATCCGGTTGATGCGGTCGCGCAGGTACAGGATCTCGCGCGCCTGGATCTCGATGTCGGAAGCCTGTCCCTGCGAGCCGCCCGAGGGCTGGTGGATCATGATGCGCGAGTTCGGCAGCGCGTAGCGCTTGCCCTTCGCGCCCGCGGCGAGCAGGAACGCGCCCATGCTGGCCGCCATGCCGACGCAGATCGTCGTCACGTTCGGCTTGATGAACTGCATCGTGTCGTAGATCGCCATGCCGGCGTAGACCGACCCGCCCGGCGAATTGATGTAGAGATTGATGTCCTTGTCCGGATTCTCCGATTCCAGGAACAGCAGCTGTGCCACCACCAGGTTGGCGGTCTGCTCGTTGACCGGCCCGACCAGGAACACCACGCGGTCGCGCAGCAGCCGCGAATAGATGTCGTACGCGCGCTCGCCGCGTCCGCTCTGCTCGATGACGATCGGGACCATCCCGAGACCCTGCGGATCTTTCATCCAACCATTCAGGGGATCGATCCCCTCGTTGACCAATCGCTGCGACATCGGCTCAGGCTCCATGACCCATCAGTTCGTCGAACGGCACGGCTTCGTCCGTGACCCGGGCGCGCTTCAGCGCCCATTCAACCACGTTGTTCTCCATGGTCATCGCTTCGACCTCGGCCAGCCGCTCGCGGTTGCCAAGGTACCACTGGATCACCTGCGCCGGCTTCTCGTAGCTCTGCGCGATCTCCTCGATCGCCTTGCGCACCTGGTCCTGCCGCGCCTGCAGATTCTCGGTGCGGACCAGTTCGGCGATCATCAGGCCGAGCCGCACCCGGCGCTCGGCCTGCGGCGCAAACGCTTCCAGTGGCAGCGGTGCCTCCTTCGCGTCGATGCCGCGCGCGGCGAGGTCGGCGCGCGCCGCCTCCGCCAGGCGCTGCTGCTCCTCGTGCACCAGCGCCTTCGGCAGTTCGAACTGCGCCGCAGCCAGCAAGGCCGCCATCACGCTTTCCTTGGTGCGGGCGGTGAGCCGCGTGGCCACCTCGCGGTCGAGGTTGGCCTTGACCTCCGCGCGCATCCTGGCAAGGTCGCCATCGTGGATGCCGAGAGCGCGCGCGAAGTCGGCATCCACCGGCGGCAGAACTGCCTGCTCGACCTTCTTGACCGTCACCTCGAACTGCGCGTTCTTGCCGGCCAGATCCTTGGCGTGGTAATCGGCGGGAAACGACACGGGGAAGATCTTCGTCGCTCCCGTCACCGTTGCGCGCAGCGCCGACTCGAAATCCGGCAGCATCCGGCCCTGTCCCAGCGTGAAGGCGAAGTCGGTCGCGCTGCCGCCCTCGAACGCGGTGCCGTCGATCGTCCCCTTGAAATCGATCGTCAACCGGTCCCCGTCGGCGGCGCCGCGTTCGCACGGCGCGAACGTCGCGCGCTGGCGCCGCATGATCTCGATCGTCTTGTCGACTTCGGCATCGCCGACGGCACACGCCGCGCGCTTGACCTCCGCGCCGGACAGGTCGCCGATCCGGATTTCGGGATAGACCTCGAACGTCGCCGAGAACGCGAGTTGCTCGGCGCCGCCCTCCTTCGGCGTCAGTTGCGGCGCGCCAGCGACGCGCAGGTTGGCCCCCTTGATCGCGCTGGCGAACGCTTCGCCCACCTTGTCGTTCAGCACTTCGACCTGCACCTGCGCGCCGTACGACGAGGCGACCATCTTCATCGGCACCTTGCCGGGACGGAATCCCGGCATTCGCACCGTGCGCGCCAGCCTGGACAGGCGTGCGGTGACTTCCTTGTTGATCTCCGCCGCTGGCACGGCGATGTCGATGCGCCGCTCCAGCGCGCTCAGCGTTTCAACGTTCTGCATGTTCCGATCGGGTTGCCTGCCCGCGTCCGATGAACGCGAGCCTTAACGAGTCACTGGTGCGAAGGGGGGGACTCGAACCCCCACGCCGGTGAAGGCGTCAGGACCTAAACCTGGTGCGTCTACCAATTTCGCCACCTTCGCGACGGCCTCGGCGGCCGACGTCCTGCACCGGTCGCCGATTCGGCGCGCATTCTAAAGGATCGCCTCGTGCGCTCCGGCCGCGTGCTAGCGTGGATCGCATGAGCCTCGGCCACTACGAGAACTTCCCGGTCGCATCGATCCTGCTGCCGGCGCCGCTGCGGCCCGCAGTGCGCGCGATCTACCGTTTCGCGCGCACCGCCGACGACATCGCGGACGAAGGCGACCTGCCGGCGGCCGAGCGCCTGGCACGGCTGGATGCGCTGGGACGGCAGCTCGACGCGATCGGCGCCGGATACGCGACCGACTGGCCGGACCTCGCTTGCGCGATCCGCGCGCACGCGCTGCCGCTCGCGCCGCTGCGCGACCTGCTGTCCGCGTTTGCGCAGGATGCGACCGTGCAGCGCTACGACGATTTCGACGCGCTGCTCGACTACTGCCGCCGCTCGGCCAATCCGGTCGGGCGACTGATGCTGGCGCTGTTCCGGCGCACCGACCCGGAATCGTGCGCGCAGTCGGACGCGATCTGCACCGCATTGCAGCTCGCGAATTTCTGGCAGGACGTGGCGGTCGATTTCATCAAGGGGCGCGTCTATGTCCCGCGCTCGGAGCTGATGCGCTTTCAGGTCACTGTCGAGGACATCGCCGCGCAATGCGCCGACTCGCGCTGGTCGGCGCTGATGCGCGCGCTGACGGCGCGCACGCGCGCGATGCTATCGTCCGGCGCTCCGCTGGCGCGTGCGCTCGGCGGCCGCGTCGGGCTGGAACTGCGGCTCGTCGTCGAAGGCGGACTCCTGATCCTGGAGCGGATCGATGCGGTCGAAGGCGACGTCTTCCGCCGGCGACCGCGACTGCGCGCGACCGACTGGTTGCTGATGGCCGCGCGCTGCGCGCTGCGACGATGACTCCCGACGAATACTGTCAAGACCAGGCCGCGGCGAGCGGTTCGAGCTTCTACTACAGCTTCCTGTTTCTGCCGCCGGACAAGCGGCGCGCGATCACCGCGCTGTACGCGTATTGCCGCGAGATCGACGACGCGGTCGACGAGGCGTCCGATCCTGCGGTCGCCGGCACCAAGCTCGCGTGGTGGCAGTCGGAGATCGAGCGGCTGTACGCCGGCCAGCCGCAGCACCCGGTGACGCGCGCGCTGGCGCCGCATCTGCACGCCTTCGGCATCACGCGCGACCGCCTGCTCGCCGTGCTCGAGGGCATGCGGATGGATCTGCTGCAGACGCGCTACCTCGACTTCGCCGCGCTGGCACGCTACTGCCACCTGGTGGCAGGCATCGTCGGCGAATTGTCGGCCGGCATCTTCGGCGCCACCGATCCGCGCACGCTCGCGTACGCGCGCACGCTGGGGCTGGCGCTGCAACTGATCAACATCGTTCGAGACGTCGGCGAGGACGCGCGTCGCGGCCGCGTCTACGTGCCGCTCGACGAGATGCAGCGCTTCGGCGTCACGGTGGCCGACCTGCTGCACGCGCGTTACACCACGGGCTACGTGCCGCTGATGCAGTTGCAGGCGCAGCGCGCGCGCGCGACGTATGCCGAGGCGCTGCGGCTGCTGCCCGCGGCCGATCGCCGCGCGCAGCGGCCCGGGTTGATCATGGGGTCGATCTACGCCGCGCTGCTGGACGAGCTCGAGCGCGAGGACTTCCCGGTGCTGCACCAGCGCGTGTCGCTGACGCCGCTGCGCAAGCTGTGGATCGCGTGGCGGACCTGGGCCTTCGCGGCGCAATGACCCGCCACGTCGCGGTCGTCGGCGCGGGCTGGTCGGGGCTGGCGTGCGCGCTGACGCTGGTCGAGCAAGGCGCGCGAGTGACGCTGATCGACGCCGCGCGTGCAGCCGGCGGGCGAGCCCGCCGCGTCGACTTCGCGCTCGGCGACGCGACTTTTCCGCTCGACAACGGCCAGCACCTGCTGCTCGGCGCCTGCTGCGAGACGCTGCGGCTGATCGAGCGCGTTGGCCTCGACCCCGCAGCGCTGCTGCTGCGGATGCCGTTCGAACTGCGCTACGCCGACGGCTTCGCGCTGCGAGCGAACGACTGGCCCGCGCCGTGGCATCTGGCGGCGGCGCTCGCCGGCGCGCGCGGCTTCTCGCTGGCCGCCCGGGTTTCGATCGCGCGCGATGTTCTCGCGTGGCGGCGCGGCGGCTGGCGCGCAGAAGCCGCCGCCTCTGCGCGCTCCGCGCTGCGCTTCGCCACGCCCGAAGCGGTGCGGCGCGTGTGGAATCCGCTGTGCCTGGCCGCGCTGAACGTCGCGCTGGAAAGCGCCTCGGCGCAGATCTTTTTGAACCTGCTGCGCGAATCGCTCGGCGCCGACGCGCGCGCCTCCGACCTGCTGCTGCCGCGCGCCGATCTGTCCGCGCTGTTTCCGGACGCGGCGCTGCGCGCCCTGCAGCGCCTGGGCGCGACCACGCGGCTGCAGGCGCGAGTCGTCGCGCTGCGCGCGGCTGCCCGCTGGACGCTCGAGTGCGGCAACGAGACGCTCGACGCGGATGGCGTGGTGCTCGCCCTGCCCCCGGCGCGCGCGGTCGCGCTGCTTGCCTCGGTCGCGGATAACGCGCTGGCCTCAGCGATCGGCGAACTGCAGCGCATCGAGACGGCGGCGATCGCAACCGTCTACCTGCGCTACCCGCCGGGCGCGCTGCTGCCGGCGCCGATGCTGGCGCTGCGCGACGATCCGACCGCCGGGCGCTACGGCCAGTGGGCTTTCGACCGCGGCGCGCTCGATCCCCGCTGCGCCGGCGTGCTTGCAGTCGTCATCAGCGGCGACGGCCCGCATCTCGCGCTCGAACGCGACGCGCTGGCCGGCGCCGTCGCGCGCCAACTGTCCGACGCTCTCGCGCTGCCCGCGCCGTGCGCTCACTACGCGATCGTGGAGAAGCGCGCGACGATCGTGCCGCGTCCCGGCCTGCGCCGGCCGCCCGCGCGTCTGGCGGCGGAGGGACTCTTCCTCGCCGGCGACGCCGCCGACAGCGACTATCCGTCGACGCTCGAAGGCTCGGTGCGCGCCGGCATTGCGGCCGCGCAGGCGGCGCTCAGCTTCTGATCCGCTCCAGCGCCTGCTCGATCCGTTCGACGACGACGACCTCGAGCCCTTCGATCTTCTGCTTCGGCGCGTTCGCCTTCGGGATCAGCGCGATCGAGAAGCCGAGCTTCGCCGCCTCGCGCAGCCGCTCCTGCCCGCGCGGCGCGGGGCGAATCTCACCCGCCAGCCCCACCTCGCCGAAAGCCACCAGACCGCGCGGCAACGCGCGGTTGCGGATCGACGAGGCGATCGCCAGCAGCACCGCCACATCGGCGGCGGGTTCCTCGATCCTCACGCCGCCGACCGCGTTGACGAACACGTCCTGGTCGAAGGTCGCGATGCCCCCGTGCCGGTGCAGCACCGCGAGCAGCATCGCCAGCCGCTGCGGCTCGAGGCCGACCGACAGCCGGCGCGGATTCGGCACGTGCGCGGTGTCGACGAGCGCCTGGATCTCGACCAGCAACGGCCGCGTGCCTTCCTGTGTGACCAGCACGCACGATCCCGGTACTTGCCCGTCCTTGTCCGACATGTGCTGCGACAGGAAGAGCGCCGACGGATTCGACACCCCACGCAGACCGCGATCGGTCATCGCGAACACGCCGAGTTCATTGACCGCGCCGAAGCGGTTCTTGAAGGCGCGGATCAGACGAAACGACGAATGCGGATCGCCCTCGAAATACAGCACTGTGTCGACCATGTGCTCGAGCACGCGCGGGCCCGCCAGCGCGCCTTCCTTGGTCACATGGCCGACCAGCACCAGCGTGATGCCGGCGCTCTTGGCCACGCGCGTGAGCTGCGCCGCGCATTCGCGCACCTGCGCCACCGACCCCGGCGCCGATTGCAGCTCGTTCCAGTGCAACGTCTGGATCGAGTCGATCACCGCAACCTGCGGCTTCTCGCCTTCGAGCGCGGCCTGGATGCGCGCCAGATCGATTTCGGCCATGAACTGCACGGTGCGCCCCTCGACGCCGAGCCGGCGCGCGCGCAGCCCGATCTGGCCCGCAGATTCCTCGCCGCTGACGTACAGCACGCGCTGCCGCGCCGACATCGCCGCCAGCGCCTGCAGCAGCAGCGTCGACTTGCCGATGCCTGGATCACCGCCGATCAGCACCACGCCGCCCTCGACCAGGCCGCCGCCGAGAACGCGGTCGAACTCCTCGATTCCGGTCGAAGTGCGCGGCACCTCGCGCGCCTCGATGTCGGCGAGCCGCTGGACGGCCGCGGCCGGAGCGAGCGACGCGTAGCGGCGCGCCCCCGTTTCGACGCGCGTCTCGACCAGCGTGTTCCATGCGTTGCACTGCGGACACTGCCCCTGCCAGCGCGGGCTGGCGGCACCGCACTCGCTGCAGACGAACTGCGTGCGCGACTTAGCCATGCCGGGGTCGGAGTGCTCGATGAGCGCGGACCCGGCGACGCACGCAGTCGCCACTCGGAACGAGGGGGCTCGGCGTGCCCCCTCGTGCTCCCCCAGCCAGCTCAACCGGGGGAGTCGTCACTCCACTTCCTCGACCGGCACGCGGCGCGCCAGCGCGCACATCAACTCGTAACCGACGGTACCGGCGCGTTCGGCCACTTCGTCGATCGGCACGTGCTCGCCCCACAGTTCGACTTCGGCTCCGACCTGCGCCTGCGGCGCGTGCGACAGGTCAACCGTGATCATGTCCATCGACACACGGCCGGCCAGCGGCACGATCTGCCCCGCGACCCAGACCGGCGTGCCGTCGGGCGCCACGCGCGGATAGCCGTCCGCGTAGCCGCACGCGACCACGCCGATGCGCGCGGGCTGATGCGCAATCCAGCGGCTGCCGTAGCCGACCGCATCGCCGGGCGCCAGCGAACGCACCTCCAGCAACCGCGAGCGCAGGCGCATCGCCGGCCGCAGCCCGAGCCGCGCCGCGGGCAGTCCGCCCTGCGGCGTGCCGCCGTAGAGCGCGATGCCGGGCCGTGCCGAATCGCCGCCGACTTCGGGCCGCAGGAACAGCGCCGCGGAGTTGGCGAGACTCGTCGCCCCTTTCCAGCCGCTCGTGGCCGCGGCAAACGCACGCAACTGTTCGCTCACGTCCGCCAGACCGCGTGCACCGCGGTCGGCATTGGCCAGGTGCGTGGCGAGCGCCGCTACCCGCACGTGGGCAAGCTGCTGCAGCCGCGCGACCGCCTGCATCGCGCCGATGCCGAATCCGAGCCGGTGCATTCCGGTGTCGAGCTTTACGTACACGTGGATCGCACGGCCGGGCCGGTGCGCAGCCAGCATGTCGACCTGTTCGCGCTGATGCACGACCGCCGTCAAATCGAGCGCCTCGATCACGTCGAGGTCGCCCGGCTCGAAGAAGCCCTCCAGCAGCAGGATCGGCTTGCGCCAGCCCGCGTCGCGCGCGCGCTCCGCCTCGTCCAGATCGAGCAGCGCCAGTCCGTCCGCGGCAGCGAACGCGCGCACCGCGCGCTCGATGCCATGGCCATACGCGTTGGCCTTGGCCACCGCCCACACCGTGCGCGCGCCCGCGTGCGTGCGCGCCTGCGCGAGGTTGTGGCGCATCGCATCCAGATCGATGGTGGCGCGGATCGGCCGAGGCATGCGGCAAGCATAGCGGGCGCGCCATCGGCGCTGCTGGTCCGGTGCGGTGGCGTGCGCGTGATATAACGCCGCGGCCTTTCGTCGCCGACCCGCCCCTTGCCCGCACAGCGCTTCGTTCCGACCCGATGAACCGCGGTTTCTACGTGATCATGGCCGCGCAGTTCTTTTCGTCGCTGGCCGATAACGCGCTGCTGATCGCCGCCATCGCCGTGCTGCGCGACATCAGCGCACCGGAGTGGACGACGCCGATGCTGAAGCTCTTCTTCTTCGTGTCCTACGTGCTGCTCGCGGCGTTCGTCGGCGCGTTCGCCGATTCGATGCCGAAGGGCAAGGTGATGCTGATCACCAACGGCATCAAGATCGTCGGTTGCATGGTCATGTTGTTCGGCCTGCATCCGCTCGCCGCGTACGCGGTGGTCGGACTCGGCGCCGCGGCCTATTCACCGGCCAAGTACGGCATTCTGACCGAACTGCTGCCGCCGGAGAAGCTCGTGATCGCCAACGGCTGGATCGAGGGGCTGACGGTCGGCTCGATCATCCTCGGCTTCGTGCTCGGCGGCGTGCTGGTGTCGCCGCACGTGGCAGCGTCGCTGCTCGCGTTGGATTTCCCGTTGATCGACTTCGACATCGAGCAGCCGGGCGAAGCGGCGATCGGCGTGATCGCGCTGATCTACGCACTGGCCGCGTACATCAATACGCGCATTCCGGACACCGGCGTGCGCTACCCGCGCCAGGAGCGCTCGCCGTGGCGGCTGATCCTCGACTTCGGCCACTGCGTGCTGACGCTGTGGCGTGACAAGCTGGGACAGATCTCGCTGGCGGTCACGACGCTGTTCTGGGGCGCGGGCGCCACGTTGCAGTTCATCATCCTCAAGTGGTGCGAGCAGATGCTGAACCTGTCGTTATCGCAGGGCGCGATCATGCAGGCGGTGGTCGCAATCGGCATCGCCATCGGCTCGGTGTGGGCCGCGGCGCGCGTGACGCTGAAGCGGTCGCTGTCGGTGCTGCCGGTGGGCATCGCGATGGGGCTGGTCGTGATGTCGATGGCGCTGATCGACTTCTCGCCACTGCGCGTCAGCGGCATCGCGCTCGGCCGCATCGAGCTCAACGCGGCGGTGCTGGCAGCCTCGGCACTGATGGTCATCGTGGGCGCGCTCGCCGGCTACTTCGTGGTGCCGATGAACGCGCTGCTGCAGCACCGCGGTTACGTGCTGCTGTCGGCCGGGCACTCGATCGCCGTGCAGAATTTCAACGAGAACCTGAGCATCCTGGTGATGCTGGGCATCTATGCCGCGCTGATCTGGCTGAACCTGTCGGTCGACACCATCATCATCCTGTTCGGCCTGTTCGTCGCCGCCGCGATGGCGCTGATCATGCTGCGCCACCAGTACAACCAGCGCCAGTTCGATTCAGTGGCGTTGATAGGGGAAAGCCGCCGCGCTCACTGACCCGGCGCCTGCCGCGCATACACCTCGCGCGCCAGACACAGATCGGCCCACGATTTGGCCTTGTCGGCGAGGTTGCGCAGCAGGTAGGCCGGGTGATAGGTGACGACGACCGGGATCGCGCACCCGTCGACGGTGATCGAATGCACGCGCCCGCGCAGGCTGGCAATGGAGGCGTTGGTGCCGAGCAGCGACTGCACGGCAAAGCGCCCCATCACCACGGCGACCTTCGGCTGCACCAGCGCCACCTGCCGCAACAGGAACGGCTCGCACTGCGCGACTTCGGGCGGCTCGGGGTTGCGATTACCGGGCGGGCGGCACTTCAGCACGTTGGCGATGTAGACGGCGTGTGCGGCATCTTCGGCGCCACGCGACAGGCCGATCGTGGCCAGCATGTTGTCGAGCAGACGCCCGGCCTGGCCGACAAAGGGTTCGCCCTTGGCGTCTTCGTCCGCGCCCGGTGCCTCGCCGACCAGCATCCAGTGCGCGCGCGGGTGGCCGACGCCGAACACCGCCTGCTTGCGCGTCTTGCACAGCGCACACGCGGTGCAGGCGGCGACCGCCCGCTCCAGGTCGTTCCAGTCCATCCCGGCGACCGCGGCCTCGCGTGAAGCGTGCTCCGTGCTTCGTGGCCCGTGATCCGCGGTCGGTCCGGGCGCGATCGGACGCAATTGCCAGTGCGGGCCGAGATCCATCGCGTCCCACAGGCGCGCGCGACGGGGGTCAAGCGTCATGCGCGCCTCACAATGCGACGCGCATCACGATCGCGTCCTCGCGCCCGCCCAGCGCAGGGTAGTAGTCGCGGCGGCGGCCGATCGACTCGAAACCGTACGCGCTGTACAGCCGCTGGCCGCTGGTGTTGGTTGGCCGCACCTCGAGCAGCATAGAGCGCGCGCCGTAGTCGCGCGCGACCGACGCCATCCAGTCGAGCGTGCGCCAGCCGTGGCCGCGGCGCTGATGCCTTCGGGCCACCGACAGGTTCAGCAGGTGCGCTTCTTCGAGCGCGATCATCACCACCGCGTACGCGATCAGGTCGCCCTGCGCGCCGCGCAGCGTCCACGTGCAGTAGCCGGCGGCGAGCGAGTCGCGGAAGTTCCCGCGTGTCCATGGAAACGCGTACAGATCGTTCTCGATCGCCATCACCTCTTCGAGGTCCTCGGCGCGCATCGGCGCGAACCAGTCCTCGGCCGGCCGCACCACCGCGCTCACTGGACTGCCCTCCGCGCTGCGCGCTGCGGGATGAGCGCTTCGGAGCGGCCGTGCGCGCTCACTGGACTACCCTCGCGCTGCGCGCTCGGGCATTCGCCCTTGGGGCGGCCCGGCGGGCTGACTGGATTACCCTCGCGCTGCGCGCTCGGGGATTCGCGCTTGGGGCGGCCCGGCGCGCTCATGCCGATGTCTCCCGGCGGGCGTGGCGTTCGGCGATCGTGAGCGCGACGTGGTCGCGCACGTACAGCGGCGCCGCGCGCGAGGGATCGATGCGCTCGCCGGACTCCCAGCGGCGCAGCGCCCGCTCCGCGATCGCCGCGGCACCGGCACGCTGCGGGAACCGCACTCGAAACGACACCGGCGCATCGCCAGCGACCACGTCGGGCCGCCAGCGGACAAGCCAAGCGTCGAGTTCGGCCGCCGACGCCAGAGCGGGCCCCGCCAGTTCCACGACGTCCTCGCCGCTGCGCTGATAGACGGCGACGTAAGCTTCCTGCATGCGCGCGTCGTTCGCACACAGCACGCGCATGGCGCCCGCGTTCTCCAGCAATGCCGCAGCCGCCAGCGCTTCCAGGTTGCCCACCGCGATCACCGGCTTGCGCGCGCCATACGCGAGACCCTGCACCATGCCGCACGCGATCCGCAGTCCGGTGAACGCGCCCGGCCCCGCGCCGAATGCCAGCGCGTCGCAGTCGGCAAGACCGATACCTGCCGCTGCGAACAGCATTTCGACCATCGGCAGTACGCGTTCGGAGTGGCGGTGGCCGACGACCTCCCGCTCCTCTCGTATCTCGCCGGCGCGCGCCAGCGCGACCGAGCAGACGTCGGCCGCGGTATCGATGGCGAGGATGGTCGGATGCACCGCGCCGATTCTAGAACCTGTCTCAGAATCCCCAGCGGTCGCGGTGGGGCCGCTTTGGGCGCAGAACTAGGCGCGGCGAAGGGACCATTGCTGATGCAAGGACCCGAGCCGCAACGACGTTATGCGCCCAATGCGACCCCGCCCCGAAGGGTTGCGACGAGAAGCCGGCGTCTGCGTTGTTGGCAGGCTTGGCCGTAGCTTGGCTACTGTCCTGCGCCTGCCGCCTAGCATCCGCCGGCTTCTCGTCGCAACGCGATCCGCCGGGGACTCTGAGATAGGTGCTAGAACCTGTCTCGGAGTCGCCGGCGCGATCCGTCGGGGATTCCGGGACCGGCTCCAGCAGTGCGGTCGATCGTCACACGCGCAGGAAGTCGAGCGGCGCGAAGCCGCGCCCGAAAACGCGCTGCGGGTCCACCCGCCACAGGCGTTCGATCACCGCCGCGTAGACCGCGCGAAAGTCTACGGTTGCGCGCAGATTGCCGTTGGCATCGAGGCGATCGAGCGCCGGCGGGTCGCAGTGCAAACCGCCATTGACCAGCGGGCCGATCGCGAGCATCGCGTTGGCGGTACCGTGATCGGTGCCGAGGTTTCCGTTTTCGCGCGCGCGCCGCCCGAACTCCGAGTAGGTCAGCAGCAGCGTGCCGTCCCACAGTCCGATCTCCTTCAGCGCCGCTCGCAGCGCCAGCACGCCTTCGCCGAGCTGCCGCAGCAGGTTCCCCTGCACGGGAGCCTGGTTGCGGTGCGTGTCGAAACCGGAGAGCGTGACTCGAACGACCGGCACGCGGCGCGTCGACGCGACGGCAGCCGCGCCATGCATCGCCACGCCGAACGGCGTGCGCGGAAACTCGGTCCGGAACGTCGCTTCGGGCTTCAGCTCCGCGCCGGCGCGCGCGATGTCGCGTTCGACGCGCAGCATGTGCGCCAGCGCGCCGCGCGCGGGGGCGTCGTCGTCGTGGACCAGCCGCGCCTGGCGCGCGAAGCGTTCCGGGTCCGTGAGCGAAATCGCGCGCGCGCCGCCTGCGAACGGGCCGAGGTCGGGCGCGCCGAGGATCACGCCGTCGGCGCCGAAGCGCGCGAACCCGGCCACCGCCGCGAGTCGGGTCAGCCAGCCCTGCGCCAGGTATTGCGCGCTGTCGGAGGCGGTGTCCCAGATCTCGATCGAGCGGAAGTGCGACAGATTCGGCTGCGGATAGCCGACTCCCTGCACGATCGCCAGTTCGCCGCTGTCCCACAGCGGCTTGAGCGCGAGCGCCGCGTGCAACCCGACCCGGGCGTTCAGCGCGACGAGCGCATCGTCGCGCAGCGCGAGCTGCGGCCGCAGGTCGTAGTAGCGTCCGTCGCCGAACGGCACCACCGTGTTCAGTCCGTCGTTGCCGCCGCGCAGTTCGATCAGCACCAGCAAGTGCTGCGGCGGTCCGTCGGCCGCCCGGACGACCGGAACCGTCGTCCACGCCGACAGGCCGGCGCCGAGCCGCAGCAGGTCGCGTCGTTTCATCGTCACTTCAACTGGTACACGGGGTCGAGCAACACGGTTCTCAATGCATCCAGCGCCAGTTCGCCGGGCTGCGGCGCCGAGACCGGCGGCAGCACCAGCAACTGCGCCGCCAGCATCGCCGCCGCCTTGGCATCGATCGCGCGCTCGGGCTGGTAGCCGCCGAGCGACTTCAACGCAGCGGCCGCGTCGATGCGCATCGCGTTGGCCGCGAGCGCCTGCAGCCGGCGCCGGGGGCCGTCCGCTGCCTTCACCTCGGGCACCGGCGCCATCAGGGTGGGCGCGCGGTCCATCGCCGCCGGCGGCGGCGCTTCGAGCGCGCGGCTGATGAACTGCTTGCGCGCGAGCAGCGTCTGCGTATTGATCCACGCCTCGCCACCCGGCCAGCCGCGCACGTTCGGCGCGGCGAAGAGGTTCTGACCCATCGCGGCCGACGCGATCGCGGCACCGACGCCGTCGCCGATGTCGGCGCCCGTCTGACGTGCCAGGCCCACGATCAGCTCGACCGGCGACTTGACGAGCGCGTCGTCCTGGTCGCGCTGCACGACTTCCGGTTGCAGCAGCAGCGCGCGCAGCGCGGCGTCGATGCGGTAGCCGCTGGCGCGGAACTGTGCGGCGACGGCCCTCACGCGCGCTTCGTCGGGCTGCGGCGATACGAATTCGCGCCACAGCTTGCGCGTGACGAACTCCGCCGTCTGCGGCTGCGCGAGCAGGATGTCGAGCACCTGGTCGCCATCGAGGTTGCCGGTGCGCCCGAGCACGGTCTTCTCGCCGTCGTCGTGCAGCGCGGGCCGGACCAGGAAGCGGCCCGTGCGCGGGTCGACGCTCCAGCCCGTGAATGCGCGCGCGGCTTCCTTGACGTCGGTCTCCGTGTAGTGGCCCTGCCCGAGCGTGAAGAGTTCCATCACCTCGCGCGCGAAGTTCTCGTTCGGTTCGCCCTTGCGGTTGATCACGGTGTCGAGGTAGATCTGCATCGCCGGATCCCTGGCGACCGCGTGCAGCAGGTCCGCGAAGCTGCCGAGCGCGTGACGGCGCAGCAGCGCGTTCTGCCGGTACATCAATTGAGCGGCGCGCACCTTGGGCTGCGCCGATACGAAGTGGTCATGCCAGAAGAGCGTCATCCGCTCGGTGAGCGGCGAGCTTGAAGCAACCATTTCGCGCAGCCACCAGCCGCGCAGTTCGAGGCTCCAGCCGATCTGCTGTTGGCGATACGCGCGGCGCTGCTCGTCGCTCATCTGCCGCAGTTCGCGCGGCGTGACGAGCGCATCGTCGACCCACGCGGGCGGCGGCGCGATCGCGGTCTTGCGCGCCTGCGCGAGCAAGCGGTCGACCGCCTGCGCCTGCGTGAGCCCGGAGTATTGCGCGACTTCCTCGGCGCTGGGGGCGAAGCCCGCGCGCGTCAGCAGCAGTCGCGTGCCCTGCTCGCCGAGCGAACTCGCGTGCGCGGCCGCGGCGAGCGCGATGCCTGCGATGCCGACCAGCCAGCGCCGCATCGAATCTAGCGGCCCTTGTGCCGCTCCATCCACATGTGCCGCCGCTGCTCGCGCAGGTCGCGCGTCGATTCCATGATCTGCTCGCGCAGCTTCTGGCGTTCCTCCGGGCTCAGCCGGCGCGGGCCCGGCCCGCCGGGCAGCATCGGAGGCGTCGCGTTGTCGACGGGCGGCGCGGCGGGAGGCAGGCCACGCTGTTGCATCGTCTGGCCACGCGTCGCGTCGCGCTGAGCAGGCGCCATCTGTTGGCGGAGCGACTGCCGCTGCTCCGGCGTCAAGCGGCGCCAGAACTCAACGCGCTGTTGCGGCGTCATCGCCTGCCATGCG
The DNA here is from genome assembly GCA_029777935.1 of Pseudomonadota bacterium. Next base: position 1,081 of record JAKORH010000262.1, on the reverse strand, counting down.
TTCCCGCGCTGCGGCGGCGCTACGCTGCGCAGCGTCTCGTCAGGCGCGGTTTGCGCGCCGGCGCATTGAGCGGCAAGCAGCCACACGATGGCGATCAGGACGCGCGGTTTCATGTCGATCCGGCCGGGCACGGCGTGAATGTTATGCGCTCAACGCTTCGCCCGACGCGCGACGATACGAAAAGCCGCGGACCGGCGCGGTAAATTCTGTAACACTTTGTGGGGCGCGATCGCTCGTACGAAGCAACCTCCGTAGCATCGCGCCCCGGCTGACCGTGGAGATCGAACATGCACCGCTCCGGCCCTCCGAAAGTCCTGGTCGTCGACGACGATCCGCGCCTGCGCGATCTGCTGCGGCGCTATCTGACCGACAACGGCTTCACCGTCTACACGGCGGAGAACGGCCAGGCGATGAACAAGCTGTGGCTGCGCGAGCGCTTCGACGTGCTGATCCTCGATCTGATGCTGCCCGGCGAGGACGGGCTGTCGATCCTGCGCCGCCTGCGCGGCGCCAACGAAGCCACGCCGATCATCATGCTGACCGCCAAGGGCGAGGACGTCGATCGCATCGTCGGCCTCGAGATGGGCGCCGACGACTACCTGCCGAAGCCCTTCAACCCGCGCGAACTGCTCGCGCGCATCAACGCGGTCCTGCGCCGCAAGGGCGCCGACGAGATCCCGGGCGCCCCGGCTCAGGAGCCGAAGACGGTGGAGTTCGGCGAGTTCGTGCTCGATCTCGCCACGCGCACGCTCACCAGGAACGGTGAGCAGGTGCCGCTGACCACCGGCGAGTTCGCGGTGCTGAAGGTCTTCGCGCGCTATCCGCGCACGCCGCTGTCGCGCGAGAAGCTGATGGAGATGGCGCGCGGCCGTGAATACGAGGCGTTCGACCGCTCGCTCGACGTACAGATCTCGCGGCTGCGCAAGATGATCGAGCCCGATCCGTCCAAGCCGAAATTCATCCAGACCGTGTGGGGGCTGGGCTACGTGTTCATTCCCGACGGGCAGACCTAAGAACCTATCCGTGAATAATTCGTGCGATGCGTTGTCGCCAGAAAGCCCGGATGCAAGGCGCCCGGCGC
>JAKORH010000261.1 GCA_029777935.1 Pseudomonadota bacterium | reverse complement strand
GTGCGGCAGCAGCTTCACGCGCCAGCACCAGCGGCAGGCTTCGGCGAGCCAGACGTCGGCGGGGCGCATCGGCTCGCGCGCCGCAGGCCCGTTCGCCGACGGCGTCGCGGCTGCGGCCGCGGCGCGCGCGGCCGCCTGCACCGATCGGCCCAGGCCCACTGTCGCCGCGAGCAGCGCGAGGCACGGATGCGGCTGCTGCTGCTCGAGCGCGGGTTCGAGCCCGAGCTTCAGCGACAGCACGCCCTGCTGGCGCCCGCGCAGCAGCGCGAGCGCGCGGTGCGAGGGCACTTTCGCGATCGGCTCGGCGTGATCGAACCAGTCGCGAAACTTCTCGCCCTCGGCAGCCTTGTCCTCGTGCACCTTGCTGGCGATCCAGCCCTCGTTCCACATCCGCTCGCGCAGCGCCTCGAGCACGTCGGCGCGCTCGGCGAAGCGCTCGGCCAGGATATCGCGCGCGCCGTCGAGCGCGGCCTTCGCATCGGCCACGCCGTGCTCGCCGTTCTCGTCGGGAGCGCGCAGGTACGTCGCGGCCTCGGCCTGCGGATCGAGGGTCGGGTCGGCGAGCAGCGCGTCGGCGAGCGGCTCGAGGCCGGCCTCCCTGGCAATCTGCGCGCGGGTGCGGCGCTTCGGCCGGTACGGCAGGTAGAGATCTTCGAGCCGCTGGCGGGTGTCGGCCGTGGCGATCTGCGCGGCGAGCGCGTCGGTGAGCTTGCCGTGCTCGGCGATGCTCGCCAGGATCGTCGCGCGGCGATCTTCGAGCTCGCGCAGGTAGCCGAGGCGCTCGGCGAGCGTGCGCAACTGCGTGTCGTCGAGGCCGCCGGTGGCTTCCTTGCGGTAGCGCGCGATGAACGGGACGGTGGCGCCGGCGTCGAGGAGGTCGATGGCGGCCGTCACCTGCGCCGGTCGCGCCGACAGTTCTTCGGCGATGCGGGCAACGATGCGGGCGGCGACCTCGGACAAGGGAGACTGCATGACGGGCGTTCCGGGCAGCTGGAAAGGCGCGAATTCTCCCATGCAACGCCTGCTGCCGGCGCGCCAGGCGGCGAGGCCGCCTGGAGGCGGCCGTCGCCAGGCACCGGAACAAACGGCTACAGGTGTCGCCAGCCCGAGTCGAGGCCGGCGCGCGCCGTCGGGCCTGGGGCCGGCGCCCCGGCCGGCGCGGGGGCGGTCGCGGTGCGCACCACGCCGGAGGGCTCGTCGTACCACGAGGCCACCTGGCTCACCACCATGTCGCGGCCCAGCACCAGACGCACGTTCACGCCGGCGCGCATCTGGCTTGCACGGACCAGCCTCACCTCCACCGGCAAGCGGTCCGAGACGGCCTTCGCGCCGGCGAGATGGCCGGCCCTATAGTGAATTTCCGTGCGCCGCTGCGCGAAGTTGCGCCAATCCGACACGCGGGCCACGTCGGCGCCGAAGCGCGACAACTGGCGAGCGGTGCGGCTCGCCAGGCGCGGCAGTCCGACGCCGTTGCTGACCTCGAGGCCGTCGACCGATGCGAGCGGAACCGGGGTGCCGTCGGGTTCGGCCGCGACGGCCGCGACGCGAGAAGCCTCGACGCGGGAAGCAGCGACACGAGGCGCCAGGCGCAGCTCGTACAGGTTCGGCGCGACCCGCACGAGCGTTCCGTCGTTCGACTTCGCCATCACGACCTCGTAGCTCGTGTTCCGCGCGGACTCCTCGAGCGTCGTCGCCGCGATCGATCGCGCCTCCGACACGAGCCGGGCGTTCCAGTCGGGCGACTTGACTTGTGCCACGACCTCGATCGCCGGGACGTGCACGGCCTCGACCCGCGCAGCCCCTTCATCGATCGGCGGCAGCGCCGACGCCGCCGCAATGGTCGGTTCGACCTGCGGCGCGGCCGCTTGCGAAGCTTCGGCAGGCATTGCCCGCACCGTCGTAGCCTGCGTCGGCAACGACGGCGCCATCGAAGGCTCCGCCACACCCGCGGCCGCGTTGTCGATCGGTGCGTGCGCCGCCTGCGGCGCTTCCTGCTGCGCCGGTTCGCGCGCCGGCTCGGGCTTCGTCGCCCGCGCCAGCATCGCGCTCTCGCGGGCCTGCGCGAGCAGCTCGAGGTTCTCGCGCGTGCGCGCGTTGATCGGGTCCAGTGCGATCGAGCGCGCCAGCGACACCGAAGCCTCGTCGAGCTGGCCGAGCTTCATCTGCGCATAGCCCAGGTTGTTCAGCACGTGGGCCGCGGCAGGCCCGGAGGCGAGCGCCGAACGGAACGACGCGCCCGCCTCGGCGTACCGCCCCGTCTGCCCGTAGGCCACGCCCAGGCCGTTGAGCGCCTCGACGTAGTTCGGATCGAGCCTCAGCGCGTTCTCGAAGCGCTGGATCGCCGCCGCGACGCGGCCTTCGGCGAGATCCATCCGGCCGACCGCATACTGTCCCGCCGCGGTGCCGACCGGCTCCTGCACGCGATAAACGCCCGCGATCTTCGCGCCGCGATCGTCGACCCCGACCTTGCCGGGTGCGGTCCCGCAGCCGGTGATCAACGCGACGGCGCAAGCTCCGGCCAGCATCGGATAGCGAATCGTGTTCATGTCGTCCTCCGATCGGTTCGACATCGAAAGTGCGCTGCGCTACATCCTTCCGGTCATCGCGGGCATCAGCAGCCGGTAGATCTGGATCATCGCCGGCCCCATCAGCACCAGCAGCAGCGAAGGGAAGATGCAGAAGATCAGTGGAAACAGCATCTTCAGCGGGATCTTGGCCGCCTGCTCCTCGGCGCGCTGGCGACGCCGGATCCGCAACGAATCCGCGTGCACGCGCATCGAATCGGCCACGCTGGTGCCGAAGCGATCGGCCTGCAGCATCATCGCGACGAAGCTGGAGATCTCCTCCAGACCGGTGCGCGAGGCCAGGTTGCGCAGCGCGCGCTCGCGCGTGGCCCCGACACGCAGCTCGAGGCCGACCATGTTCAGTTCCTGGGCGAGCTTCGGGCTGCGCAGCCCGATCTCCGACGCGGTCCGCGCAATCGCGGCGTCGAGCGAGATGCCCGACTCCACGCAGACGATCATCAGGTCGAGCGCGTCCGGGAAAGCCTCGAACAGGTCGCGTTGACGGTTCCCGGTGAGGCGCGCGAGCACGCCGTTCGGCAGGTAGTAGCCGAACGCGGCCACGATCAGCAGGACGAACATCGGCTGGTAGCCCGGCCACGTGCGCACGTCGGTGAGCAGCAGCAACAGCAGCGGCAACCCGATCGCGAGCAAGGTCTTCAGCGCGAAGTAGATCACCGGCGCGGACGGGTCGCGGAACCCCGCGTGCAGGAACTTCGCGCGGATCTTCGAGACATCCTCGTCCTTCGGCGTGGCGAGCCTGGCGACCGGCGTCGCCGCCTTCACGACGCGCGCCTGCCACTCGGCGAACTCCTTCTCCGTCATGTCGACCTGCCCGACGACGCCGCGCAGCCGCTTGCGCGCGTCCGGACCGCGGAAGAAGTACGCACCGATGCTGTAAACCGCGGCGACCACCGCCACGAACAACGCTGCCAGCACGACGTAGACTACGGGCGCCATCGCTCGCTCCTAGACCCGGATCTTCACGATCCGCCACAGCCAGAACACGCCGATCGCCATCGCCACGAGCGCGGCGATCACCAGCCTGAAACCGGCCGGGTCCTTCCAGAGCACGGCCATGAAGTTGGGGCTGAGCAGGTTGATCACCAGGGCCGTCGCGAACGGAAGCAGCGTGAGGATCCAGGCCGACAGCTTGCCCTCGGCGCTCAGCACGCGGATCGTGCCGAACAGCTTGAAGCGCTCGCGGATCAGCGTGCCGATCTTGTCGAGAATCTCGGCCAGGTTGCCGCCGGTCTCGCGCTGCAGCACCACCGCGACCGCGAAATAGCGCAAGTCTTCGACCGGCACCCGCGCCGCGAGATTGAGCATCGCGTCGGACACCGGAATGCCGTAGTTGATTTCCTCGAAGGTCGTCGCGAACTCGCCGCCGATCGGGTCGGGCAGCTCCTCGCCCACCATCTGCAGCGCCGGCGAGAATGCGTGGCCGGCGCGCAACGCCCGCGCGATCAGCTCGACCGCGTCGGGCAGCTGCGCCTCGATCTTGCGCATCCGCTTGTCGCGCGCCCAGCCGAGCCAGATGAAGGGCACGAACGCGGATGCGAACGCCAGCGCGGCCGCGAGCCACAACGGCTGGCGCAGCGCGAGCGCGCTCAGGAACACCGCGAGCACCAGCAGCCCGGCGGTGAGCAGGAAGCGCGACGTGGCCATCACCACGCCCGCCCGCTGCAGCGTCTTCTCGAGCGTGTCGACCCGCGGCAGTCGCAGCAGCAGCTTGCCCAGGAACCCGACCCGGTCGGCCTCGCGTTTCTTGATCAGCGACGAGATCTCGATGCCGTGGCCGCCCGCGTGCAGTGCGCGCAGCCGCCGCTCGAGCTGCCGCACCTCCGAACTGCTCGTGTCCTGCCACAGCAGGAACCCGCCCTCGAGCAGCAGCACCACCCCGAGAAAGCACACCAGCAGGAAGATCGTCAAGCCCCAGTCCATCGTAGCTCCGTCCCGCGCCCTTTCAGCCGCTCACTCGTAGACCCGCTGCGGGTCGAACATGTCGTCGGGAAGCTTGACCCCGTAGACCGCGATCCGCTCGAGGAACTTCGGCCGCACGCCGGTGGCGTGGAACGCGCCCTGCACCTGCCCCTGCGCGTCGATGCCGGTCTGGCGGAAAGTGAAGACCTCCTGCGTCGTGATCACGTCGCCTTCGAGGCCGGTGATCTCGGACACGCTGACGATCTTTCGCTTGCCGTCGCTCAGGCGGCCGACCTGCACGATCGCGGTGAGCGCCGACGCGATCTGCTGGCGCATCGCCTTCTGCGGCATCTGGATGCCGGTCATGCCGAGCATGTTCTCGACCCGGCTCAGCGCGTCGCGCGGCGAGTTCGCGTG
>JAKORH010000260.1 GCA_029777935.1 Pseudomonadota bacterium | reverse complement strand
CGGCAAGTGGCACTTCTGGCTGTCGATGATCTTCTTCAACCTCACGTTCTTCCCGATGCATTTTCTGGGGCTCGCCGGCATGCCGCGCCGCTATGCGGACTACCCGATGCAGTTCGCCGACTTCAACATGGTGGTCTCGATCGGCGCGTTCGGCTTCGGGCTGTCGCAGCTGATCTTCCTGTGGGGGGTGCTCAAGTGCATCAAGGGCGGCGCAGCGGCGAAGGAGAACTACTTCGACGCCCAGGACGGCGGGCTCGAGTGGACCCTGCCGTCGCCGGCGCCGTTCCACACGTTCGAAACCCCGCCCGTGGTCAGCTAGATGGGGAATGCCGGCTACGCGACCGGCCGCGCAAAGCCATGAGCCAGCAGACCTCGGAAGATCGGCGACCGAACAACAAGCGCACCGCGCTGGTGCTGCTTTCGATCGCGCTGGCGTTCTTCGCCGGCGTCATTGTGCGGCACTGGCTGTTCGGCGGCTGAGGCTGCGATGTCCGATCCGCGCGTCGACGTCCGCTCCAACCGCCACACGCTGCGCAAGCTCGTGGTGGTCGCGGTGCTGATGTTCGGGTTCGGCTGGGCGCTGATTCCGCTGTACCGCACGATCTGCGAGATCACCGGCATCAACATACTTACCGGCAAGGATCCGGGCGCGGAGCGGCGTGCGGCCAACACGCAGGTCGATCGCACGCGCACGATCGTGGTCGAGTTCGACGCCAACCGGCAGGGGCCGTGGCGCTTCAGGCCAGAGGTCAATCATCTCGAGATCCATCCCGGCGAGCTGGTGCACGTCGAGTACGACCTGACCAATCTCGAGGGCCGTGCGATGGTGGGGCAGGCGATTCCGAGCTACGCGCCGATGCGGGCCGCGCGCTACTTCAACAAGGTCGAGTGCTTCTGCTTCCAGCAGCAGACGCTCGGCGCCGGCGAGACGCGCCGCTTCCCGGTCGTGTTCTTCGTCGACCCGGAACTGCCGCGGGACGTCGACACGATCACGCTGTCGTACACCTTCTTCGAGGTGCCGGGCGCCACGCCCGCGCAGGCGCCGTCGGCGGGAACACGGCGGAGCTGACATGAACGACGCCCCGCTGCCGTCCGTCGCCCGTCGCAAGGCCTCGCTGGCGCAGACCGCGCGCGCGGTGTTCTGGTCGTTCTTCGGCGTGCGCAAGCGCGCGCATTACGAGGCCGACGCGGCGCACCTGAACCCGATTCACGTGATCGTGATGGGCGTGATCGCAGCAGCGCTGTTCATCGCGCTGCTGGTGTCGATCATCAAATTCGTCGTGCTGCGCTGAGGCGGCCGGATTGCGATAAGGAAGGAGAAGGGACAAATGGATTCGACGCACGGGGGAGCGGCATCGCGCTATTTCGTGCCGGCGCCGGCCAGGTGGCCGATGGTGGGGATGATCGCGATGATCTTGACCACCTGGGGCGCGGCGCTGGTGGTCAATTTCGTCAGCGGCGGCGGTTACGTGCTGCTGGCGGGCTTCCTGGTCCTGCTCTACATGATGCGCGGCTGGTTCGCCGAGGTGATCCGCGAGTCGGAGGGGGGCCGCTACAACCGCCAGGTCGACGTGAGCTTTCGCTGGGGGATGAGCTGGTTCATCTTCTCCGAGGTCATGTTCTTCGCGTCGTTCTTCGGCGCGCTGTTCTATGCGCGCGTGATCACGCTGCCGACACTGGGCGACTTCGACCACCGGCTGCTGTGGCCTGATTTCACGCCGACCTGGCCGACCGTGGGCCCGGGCGGCATCGTCGGCGAATTCACCAAGATCCAACCCTGGCCGGTGCCGACGATCAACACGATCCTGCTGGTCAGTTCGGGCTTCACGCTGACGGTGGCGCACCACGGCCTGCTGTCAGCCCAACGCGGCAAGGCGCTGCTGTGGCTGTTTCTGACGCTGGCGCTGGGTTTCTCCTTCGTCGGCGTGCAGGCATTCGAGTACGCGCACGCATACCGCGAGCTGAATCTGCGGCTGGATTCGGGCATCTTCGGTTCGACGTTCTTCATGCTGACCGGTTTCCACGGCTTCCACGTGATCATCGGCGCGATCATGCTGACCGTGATGTTCTTCCGCATCCTGCGCGGCCACTTCCGGCCCGACCATCACTTCGCGTTCGAGGCCGCAGCCTGGTACTGGCACTTTGTCGACGTGGTGTGGATCGGCCTGTACATCGTCGTCTACTGGCTGTGATCAGTCGGCAGTCGGCAGTCGGCAGTAGGCAGTAGGCAGTGGGCAGTAGGCAGTCAAGAACCAAACGGCGCCCGCGAGCGCCGTTTCTGCTTCTGCTGCCGACTGAAGTCCACCGACTGCCGACTAGGTCCTGTGTATCTTCAGCCGGTTGCCGGAGTCGTCGATCTCCTCCAGCACGACGTCGAACTGCCACAGCTCCTTCACGTAGCCGAGCACTTCGGCGACCGAGTCGGCTTCGAGCAGCCGCCCGCGTTCGACCCGGTGCTGCAGCAGCAGCGCGCGGTCGGAGTCCGCGCTGTCGCGCGCGACCACGATCTGCGGCAGGTAGTGCTCGGGGCGGTACTGCGCCGCGAGCGTCTGGCGCACGCGCAGGTAGCCCTGCTCGTTGTGGATCGCCTCGACCAGGTACTCGTCGCGCGACTGCTCCAGATCCGCGATCAGGAACAGGCGCATGTCGCGCATCACCTTGGGCGACAGGTACTGCTCGAGCAGGCTCTCGTCCTTGAAGTTCGCCATCGCGAAGTGGATCTGCTCGGCCCACGCCCGGCCCGCCAGATGAGGAAACCACTGCCGATCCTCGTCCGTCGGCTGCTCGCAGATGCGGCGGATGTCGCGGAAAACCGCGAAGCCGAGCGCATACGGGTTGACGCCGTGATAGTGCTGCGAATCGAACGGCAGCTGCGTCACCACGTCGCTGTGGTTCGCCAGCCACTCCAGCATGAAGCCATCGTCGACCTGACCCGCGTCGTACAGCTCGTGCAGCAGCGTGTAGTGCCAGAAGGTCGCCGCGCCCTCGTTGGCGACCTTGGTCAGCCGCTGCGGATAGAAGTACTGCGACACCTTGCGCACGATGCGCACCAGCTCGCGCTGCCACGGCGCGAGCTTCGGCGCCGCCTTCTCGATGAAGTACAGCAGGTTCTCCTGCGGCTCGAACACGGGCGCCGCGTCGGCCTGCTGCTCCTTGCGTGCGTCGAACAGGTGCGCGTAATCGGGATTGAAGTGGCGCTCGGCGAAGCGCAGCCGCTCGGCCTGGCGCTCGAGCTCGCGCTTGGCCGACAGCCGTCCGGGGCGGCGGTAGCGGTCCACTCCATAGGGCGCGATCGCGTGGCAGCAGTCGAGGATCTTCTCGACCTCGCGCCAATCGTGGCGCTGCTCGCACTCGAGGATGTAGCCGCGCGCGAACTTCAGGTAGTCGAGGATCGCGTCGGGCTGCGTGAACTGCTGGAACAGGTAGTTGTTGCGGAAGAACGCGTTGTGCCCGTACGCCGCGTGCGCCATCACGAGCACCTGCAGCGCCAGCGTGTTCGTCTCCATCAGGTAGACGAGCGACGGGTTGGTGTTGATCACGATCTCGTACGCCAGCCCCGCGCGGCCCTTGCGGTAGCCGCGCTCCTGGCTCACGAGCTGCTTGCCGTAGCTCCAGTGCGGGTAGTGCACCGGCATGCCGACCGTCGAGCAAAGGTCGAGCATCTGCTCGGCGGTGATCACTTCATACTGGATCGGGAACGTCACCAGTCCCAGCCGCTGCGCGTGCTCGGCCAGTGCCACGTCGAACTTCTCCAGCAGCGGCAGCGTCCACTCGGTGCCGGTGGCAATCGGCGCGCGCCTGGGCCGCTCGCCGCGCGGCATCGGCACCGTCGGCCTCGTGAGCAGCTTCGGCCACGGCCGCTCGGCGGCCGGCTGATCGCCCTTGAAGGCGGTATCCCAGGGATTCACTGAGCGGCCTCCCGGCGCGCGAACAGTTCGCGGAACACCGGCCAGATGTCGCGCCGATCGTGTACCTTGCGCTTGGCGAAGCTCGTGTCGGCGACCGCCTCATAGCACTGCCACAGGTCCGACGGCCGCGAGAACCAGCCGCCGGAGGCATTGGACGGAATGTCGACATACGCGAAGTAGCGCACGCGCGGCAGCATCTCGTTCTTCACGTAGCCGGCGCAGCGCACGGCGTCTTCCTCGCCGCAGTCGCCGTCCGATGCCTGCGCGACGTACACGTTCCAGTCCGACCCGGCGTAGCGCTCGTCGATCACCTTGCGCGCCAGTTCCAGTGCCGGCATCACCAGCGTGCCGCCCGACTGCGGGTCGTAGAAGAAGGTCTTCTCGTCGACCTCCTGCGCGGTCTCGGTGTGGCGGATGAACACGATCTCGACCGCGCCGTACTTGCGCTCGAGGAACAGGTACAGCAGCGCGAAGAAGCGCTTGGCAAGATCCTTCTTGCGCTCGTCCATCGAGCCCGACACGTCCATCAGGCACACCATCGCGGCACGCGTGGCGGGCGCCGGCATCGGCGCGCGCGCGCGATAGCGGCGATCGACGTCCTCGAGAAACGGCAGCTTCTCGCGCCGCGTGAGCAGGCGCGCGATCTCGGCGCGGATCTCGTCCTGCTCGTCATGCGGCACGCGGGCGAGTTCCTCGATCAGTTCGTCGATGCGCTCGCCCGCGGCACCGCGCAGCGCGATGCGGCGCGCGATCGACATGCGCACCGTCAGCGCCGGCAGCAGGTTGCTCGGCGCGCCGTCGCGGGAAAAGCCGGCGCGGCGCGTGCGCTCCATCGTCACCTCGCCGAAGCGCGTGCGCTCCAGGTTCGGCAGCTCCAGATCGTCGAAGAACAGCGCCAGGAACTCGTCGCGCGACAGCACGAACGCGAAGTTGTCGCGGCTTTCGCCTTCGCCCGGCTCGTCGCCCTCCGGTCCGCCCTGGCCTTCGCCGCTGGGGCGCGGGATCGAGTCGCCGGGCAGAAAGTCGCGGTTGCCCGGCAGCACGAAATCGCGGTTGCCGGTCCGCGCGTCGTGATGCAGGAACGGCTCCTTCAGTCCGCGGCCCGGGATGCTGATCTTGCCGCCGCGGCCGATGTCCTTGATCGACCGCTTGGCGAACTCCTCGTCCGCGGCGCGCTTGATGTCGTCCTTGAAGCGGCGGACGAAGCGTTCGCGGTTGACCGCACCGCGCCCGGGCGGATCGGCGCGGCGGTCGACGATCCGCATCATCTTGCCCGGGACAACCAGATCGGCCATGCTGGCCTCACGCGCTTACGACTGCGCCGACTTCTTGTAGTGCAGGTACCAGTCGACCAGCCGGCGCACCTGCTTCTCGGTGTAGCCGCGCGCCGCCATGCGGTTGACGAAGCTCTTGTGCCGTTCGTCCAGTTCCTGCGAGCCCTTGGCCTCGAACGAGATCACCGGCAGGATGTCCTCGGTCTTGCTGAACATCCGCTTCTCGATCACCACGCGCAGCTTCTCGTAGCTGGT
>JAKORH010000259.1 GCA_029777935.1 Pseudomonadota bacterium | reverse complement strand
GCATCAGCACGATCAGCACGCCGGCGATCGACAGCGCGGCGCCCAGCCACTGCGCAGGGCGCGGATGCTCGCCGAAGAACAGCGCTCCGACCGCCAGCACGAATACCGGCGTGCTCGAGGCGATCAACGTGACGTTCAGCGCCGTCGCGGTCTGGACCGCGAGGTACTGGAACGTGTTGTAGCCGCCGACGCCGATCACGCCGATCAGCGCGATCGTCCTCCACTGCGCGCGCAGCGCCTGTCCGTGCGCGCGCAGCGCGCGCCATGCGAACGGCAGCAGCAGCACGAGCGCGACCGCCCAACGCATGAACGAAAGCGCCAGCGGCGGCATCTCGCCGACCAGCATGCGCGCGAACACGGCGTTGCCCGCCCAGAAGAGCGGCGGCAGCGTCAGCAGCACCGCGGTGCGGCGATCGATCAATCAACCGCCCCGAGCAGCCGGCGCGGCGACAGCGCCACGGCTTGCACGCCTTCGTCGGCGATGTCTGCGGGCAAATGCCGCTCGAGCAGCAGCGCGGCGGCGGCGCGCGCGAGCGCGGGCCCCATCTGCAGGCCGTAGCCGCCCTGCCCGGCCATCCAGAAGAAGCCGCGCGCGCGCGGATCGAAGCCCGCCACCGGCGAGCGGTCGGGTGCGAACGTTCGCAGCCCGGCCCACTTGCGGATCACGCGCCTGACCGACACCGTGGTCGCGTGCTCGAAGCGATCGACCGCCAGCGCCACGTCGATCTCCTCCGGCTGCGCGTCGCACGGCGGCGACGGCGTCTCGTCGGCCGGGCACACGAGGAGCCGCCCGGCGTCGGGCTTGAAATAGAACGTCTCGGCGATTTCGATCACCGCCGGCCAGCGCGCCACGTTCACGCCGTCGGGCGCGTCGACGATCAGCGCCGTACGCCGCAGCGGCCGCACGCCGAGCGCTGCGAGCCCCGCCGCACGCGCGATCTCGTCGACCCACGCCCCCGCCGCGTTGGCGACGATCGGCGCGCGCAGCACCCGCGTGCCGAGGTAGACGCGCCATCCTTCCGCATCGCGATCGAGCGCGCGCACTTCGGCACTCGTCAGCGTCTGCCCGCCGCGCGCCTTGAACGCGCGCAGATACCCCGTGTGCAGCGCGCTGGCGTCGATGTCCTTCGACGTCTCGTCGAGCAGCGCATGCACGCACGCCTCGGGCCGCAGGATCGGAATCCACGTGCGCACCGCGTCGCTCGTCATCGGCCTCAGAGTCTGCGCGAGCACGGGGTCGGCGAGCGTCTGGCGCGCTTCTTCGGCGCGCTCGGCGCTGCCGATGAACAGCATTCCGCGCGCGATCAGCAGCGGTACGTCGGTGAAGCCCGCCGGCGGCGCGTCGTAGAACGCCCGGCTGGCGCGGGTCAGCGCGCGCACCAGCGGATTGCCGTACGCCGGCGCGTACATCGCGGCCGAGCGCCCCGTGGTGTGATAACCCGGCTGCGATTCGCGCTCGAGCAGGATCACGCGCCGTTCGGCCGCGAGTTCGTAGGCAAGCGAGGCGCCGGCGATGCCGGCTCCGATCACGATGATGTCGGCGTCCATACATTGAAGATTACCGAAGCCTGCCGTGGCCGCGCGTTCGGGGTAAGCCCGACCTCCGCCGCGCCGCACGCGGAGTAGATTCGCGCGATGCGCCGCGTGTACGACATCTCGCCCGGAGTACGCCCCGGATTCCCGGTGTTCCCGGGCGACTCGCCGTTCACGTTTCGCTGGACCTGGAAGCTCGGCCCCGGCTGTCCGGTCAACGTGTCGGAGGTCTCGATGTCGCCGCACACGGGTGCGCACACCGACGCGCCGCTGCATTACGACGACGCCGGCGCCTCGATCGGCGAAGTCGCGCTCGACGCCTACCTCGGGCCGTGCCGCGTGCTCCATGCGCTCGGCGCACGGCGCGTCGAGCCGAACCACGTCGCGCGGGGTCTGATCGGCACGCCGCCGCGCGTGCTGGTGCGCACGTACGAGCGCGCGCCGGTCGCCGCCTGGGATCCGGAGTTCGCCGCGCTCGCGCCGGCGACGCTCGAACTGCTGCACGAGCACGGCGTGAAGCTCGTCGGCATCGATACGCCGTCGCTCGACCCGGAGAGCAGCAAGACGCTCGACAGCCATCAGGTCGCGCGCCGGCATGCGCTGGCAATTCTCGAGGGCATCGTGCTCGACGCGGTTGCCGAGGGCGACTACGAGCTGATTGCGCTGCCGCTCAAATGGCTCGGACTCGATGCCAGCCCGGTGCGCGCCGTGCTGCGCGAGCTGTGACAGTGACCCGCGACGACTGCCTGGCACTCGACCGCGCCGATCCGCTGGCCGCGCACCGCAAGGCGTTCGCCCTGCCCGACGGCGTGATCTACCTCGACGGCAACTCGCTCGGCGCGGTTCCGCGCGCGACCTCCGCACGCGTGCGCGAGGTGATCGAGCGCGAATGGGGCGACGGGCTGATCCGCTCGTGGAACGCCGCGCGCTGGATCGAGGCGCCGCGGCGCGTGGGCGCCAAGATCGCGCGCCTGATCGGCGCGCAGCCGCACGAGGTGATCTGCGCCGATTCGACCTCGGTCAACGTGTTCAAGACGCTGGCCGCTGCGCTGCGGCTGCAGGCAGCGCGGCCGCAGGTGCGCGCGCGCGAGCGGCGCGTGGTGCTGTCCGAGCGCGGCAATTTCCCGACCGATCTGTACATCGCGCAGGGGCTGCTGGCGCTGCTCGGCGACCGCTACGAACTGAAGCTCGCCGATTTCGCGGAGATCGCCGAGGCGATCGACAACACGGTCGCGGCCGTGCTGGTCACGCACGTGAACTTCCAGACCGGCGCGATGCACGACATGGCCGCCGTCACGCGCCGCGCGCGCGACGCCGGCGCGCTGATGGTCTGGGATCTGGCGCACTCGGCCGGCGCGGTGCCGGTCGACCTGAACGGATGCGGCGCCGATTTTGCGGTCGGCTGCGGCTACAAGTACCTGAACGGCGGGCCGGGCGCGCCGGCGTTCGCGTTCGTCGCCGAGCGCCATCTCGACGCGATGGCCGACGATCCGTTCGCGCAACCGCTGTCAGGCTGGCTCGGCCACCGCGCGCCGTTCGCGTTCGAGCCGTCGTACGCGCCGGCGACGGGCATCGATCGCTTCACGGTCGGCACGCCGTCGATCCTCGCGCTGGCGGCGCTCGAGATCGGCGTGGAGACCGTGCTGGCCGCGGGCGTGGAGGCGCTGCGCGCGAAATCGGTCGCGCTGACCGAACTCTTCGTGCATCTGGTCGAGCAGCGCTGCGCCGGTCTCGGGCTCGCGCTGGCGTCGCCGCGCGCGGCCGTGCAGCGCGGCAGCCAGGTGTGCTTCGCGCACACGCAGGCGTGGCCGGTGATGCAGGCACTGATTTTCCGCGACGTGATCGGCGACTTCCGCGCCCCCGACATCCTGCGCTTCGGCTTCGCACCGCTGTACGTGCGCTACGTCGACCTGTGGGACGCGTCCGAGGCGCTGCGCGACGTGCTCGCCACAGGTGTGTGGGACCGCGAAGAGTTCAGGTCGTTGAAGGCGGTGACGTGACGGACTCCACGCCTCGTCGCCCCGGCGCAGGCCGGGGCCTAATTTTCAAACCAAATTGGGCCCCGGCCTGCGCCGGGGCGACGACAGCTTGCGCGTGTTCTGTCCATGTCTGAACACGAGCCCGCCGCTCCACCCGCCCCCGCCGTCGACAGCGCGCGGATGGATTACGCGGGCACGATGAGGTACGGCGATTACCTGCAGCTCGACGCGATCCTGAATTCGCAGCAGCCGCGTTCGGGTGATCACAACGAGTGGCTGTTCATCATCCAGCACCAGACCAGCGAGCTGTGGATGAAGCTGGCGCTGATCGAGCTCGCCGCGGCGCGCGAGGCGGTGCGGCGCGACGACTTGCCGCCGGCGTTCAAGATGCTGGCGCGGGTATCGCGGATCATGGAGCAGCTCGTGCACGCGTGGGACGTGCTGGCGACGCTGACGCCGTCGGAATACAGCGCAATTCGCCCGTATCTGGGCGCCAGTTCGGGCTTTCAGTCGTGGCAGTACCGGCAGATCGAGTTCATCCTCGGCAACAAGAACCGCGAGATGCTCAAGCCGCACGCCCATCGTGCCGATATCCATGCTGAAGTCGAGCGTGCGCTGGCCGCGCCCAGCCTGTACGACGAGGCGATACGCCTGCTGGCGCGGCGCGGCTTCGCGATCGACTCCGCCGTGCTGGAGCGCGACCTGACGCAACCGTGGCAGTTCGCGCCCTCGGTGGAGCAGGCGTGGCTGGCGGCGTACCGCGCGCCCGCGCAGCACTGGGCGCTGTACGAGCTGGCCGAGGAGCTGGTCGATCTCGAAGACGCGTTCCGCCAGTGGCGGTTCCGTCACGTGACGACGGTCGAGCGCATCATCGGCTTCAAGCGCGGCACCGGCGGCACCAGCGGCGTGGCGTACCTGCGCAGCATGCTCGACGTGGTGCTGTTTCCCGAGCTGTGGAAGGTGCGGACGGATTTGTAGAGGACGACCGAGGTACGGCGATGACTTTCATAAAACCGTACATGATCCGCCTGTCGCATTGCGATGCGACCGGGCAGGTGTTCTATCCGAACTACTTCCACATCTTCAACGCGCTGGTCGAGGACTGGTTCTACGAAGCGATCGAGATCCCGTTCCACGGCTTCCTGATGGAGCGCAACCTGAGCCTGCCGACGGTGAAGCTGGAAACGACCTTCAACGCGCCGTGCCGCATGGGCGAGCAGGTCGACTTCTGGCTCACCGTCACGCACGTCGGCCGCTCGTCGCTGCGCTTCACGATGGGCGTCAGCAAGGACGGCGAGGACCGCGTGAAGATGCACCGCATCGCCGTGTGCGTCAGCCAGTCGACCCATCGCCCGACGCCGATCCCGCCCGACGTGCGCGACAAGGTGCTCGAGTTCATGCGCGGCTGAGTGCGATCGGATCGCCGCGCCCTTCCCTTGCGGCCGAACACTTCTAGCATCTCATGCTCGCGCAAGGCCGCTTACTACACGCAGGTGGAGTTCGCCGCCAGGGTGCGCATCAGCCAGCGTATGGCGGCCTACTACGAGGCGTCGGGGGCGCAGCCGCCGGCGCACCTGCTGCCGCAGACGGTCGAGGTGCTGAGCTTGGGCGCCGATGTGCTCCTCGGAATGGCGCAGCCGCGCAAGGTCAAGCAGCGCTTCCTTCAGGCGGTAGGAGTTGCCGCGGATGTTCAGCGTCACCGCGTGATGCAGCAGCCGATCGAGGATCGCGGTGGCGATCGCGCGATCGCCGAACACGTCGTCCCAGCCAGCGATGCTCTGTAGTGCTGGTCAGAGGCAATCGCGAGTAAGCAGGCAGGACACCGCTCCGACAAGTTGCAGCGCGAGCAGGGGGACAACAAGACCAAGCACTACAACGAGAAGCCATCTCGGGCCGGACGACTGCTCGACCGCAAGTGCGCCTGAGACTCGGGCCACGACGATTGCGAGCACGACAGGAACCGCGTACAGGAAGGCAACGTGCACCGCAGACGGGAGACCCTGAAGACGAAGGGCACGGGTGGCCCACATCCACGTCAAGTGGTACAGCACTCCACCGAAGAAGAGATAGAGGACAAGACGACGAAGGGGTGCGTTCATCATCGCGGCCCGATCGGCATCGGCTTGTTGAAGTCCACGGGGTCTCTAGCTCGAAAGTACCGTGACGAACGCGACCTTCCTGTCGCCTTCGTAAAGGACAAGCGATCGCCCAGCCGCGAGCCGTTCCTGAGGCGCGTCGCTGGATAAGAAGCGCACACTCGCGAATTCGCTCCCGGCGCCGGGTCGTGCCCCGCCGAGTGGTGTAAGTCCCCAGACCTCGAAGGTTGAGAGTCTGTTGCTCAGCTCATCACGGCGGACAGCCTCGCGGGTTGATTGTCGGTGAGTTGCTGCAGCCCTTCAAGCTGCATGTAGCGGCGTTGCAATTGCCATTCGTCGTTCTGCTCGAGCAGCAGCGCGCCGACCAGGCGCGTGATCGCCGCTTCGTTGGGGAAGATCCCGACCACGTC
>JAKORH010000032.1 GCA_029777935.1 Pseudomonadota bacterium | reverse complement strand
GGATCGTCCGGTCGAGCAGCAGCGCCTTGCGGTCGACGCCGCGACCGAGCGCCTCGTGGGACGCTGCAGAGGTGGTCGATTGCGTATCCATGGGTCGTCTCAATGGCTGCCGAAGAGGATCAGGTGCTCGACCAGCGGACCGAGCGCGAGCGCCGGCACGTAGTTCAGCGCGCCGACCAGGAAGACCGTGCCGATGAGCAGCACGACGAAGATCCCCCCGTGCGTGGGCAGCGTGCCCGCGGTCACCGGGATGCGCGGCTTGCGCGCCATCGAGCCGGCGATCGCCAGAACGGGCAGGATCACGCCGAACCGCCCGACGAACATCGCGAACGCCAGCGCGAGGTTGTAGAACGGCGTGTTCACCGACAGCCCGCCGAACGCGCTGCCATTGTTGTTCGCGGCCGACGCGAAGGCGTACAGGATCTCGGAGAAGCCGTGCGCGCCCGGGTTGGCGATGCCCGCGCGACCGTCGCCCGTCGCCACCGCGAGCGCCGTGCCGAAGAGCACGAGCGCCGGCGTCACCAGCAGCGCGATCGATGCCATCTTCATCTCGAAGCTCTCGATCTTCTTGCCGATGTACTCGGGCGTGCGTCCGACCATCAGGCCGGCGACGAACACGGCGACGACGGCGAACGTCAGCATGCCGTACAGGCCCGAGCCGACGCCGCCGAACACGACCTCGCCGAGCTGAATGAGGAACATCGGCGCGAAGCCACCGAGCGGCATCATCGCGTCGTGCATCGAGTCCACGGCGCCGCACGATGCGGCCGTGGTCACCGCGGCGAACAGCGCCGACGCGGCGGCGCCGAAGCGCACTTCCTTGCCCTCCAGATTGCCGGCCGAGCCGTCGACGCCGAGCGACACGATCGACGGGTTGGCGACCAACTCGGCGCGCATGGCCATCACGGCGAACACGACGAAGATCGCGGCCATCGACGCCCACAGCGCCCATCCCTGCCGCCGGTCGCCCACCATGCGCCCGAACACGAAGCACAGCGCCGAGCCGATCGAGAAGATCGACACGATCTGCACGAAGTCCGTGAGCGGCGTGGGATTCTCGAACGCATGCGACGAGTTCGCGTTCATGAAGCCGCCGCCGTTCGTGCCGAGCATCTTGATCGCGACCTGCGAGGCGACCGGCCCCATCGCGATCGACTGCTCCTGCGTCGTCGCCGGCTTCGTCACCGGATTGCCCTTGTCGTCCTTCGTCGGTGCGCCCGAGGCGTCGAGCACCGGATCGTCGTAGCTGACCGGCTCGACCATCTTCGCAGTGACATAGGGCGCGAAGTTCTGGATCGAGCCCTGCTGCACGAGGAAAAGCGTGTAGACCACGCAAATCGGCAGCAGCAGCCACACCGTCACGCGATGCACGTCCACCCAGAAGTTGCCGATGTCGTCGGCGCGCCGGCGCGCGAGCCCGCGGATCAGCGCGAACGCGACCGCGATGCCGGTCGCTGCCGACAGGAAGTTCTGCACGGCGAGCGCGAGCATCTGCACGAGATAGCTCATCGTCGACTCGCCGCCGTACGCCTGCCAGTTGGTGTTCGTCACGAAGCTCACGGCGGTGTTCAGCGCGAGATGCCAGCTCGTGGCGGGCATCGACTGCGGATTCAGCGGCAGCGCTGCCTGCAGCATCTGCAGCGCGAACACGACCGCGATGCCGGCGATGTTGAACGTCATCACCGCGATCGCGTACTGCTTCCAGCTCATCGCGACCTCGGGATCGGCGCCCGAGAGCCGCAGGATCGCGCGGTCGATCCTGGCGACGAAGCGCGGCACCCGGCCCTCGGCGAGCGCAGTCATCCAGGGCGCGAGCAGCAGCCCTGCGGCGAGCACCATGCCCATGAAGATTGCGAGCAGGATCCAGGCTTGCGCGGACATCAGAAGTCCTCGGCGCGCACGAGCGCATGGACGAGATAGGCCAGCAGTCCGACGAACGCGACGCTGGCGACGACGGTGACGAGGCTCATGAGGAGTCCCCTCGACAGTGGCCGGATGCTAGTCAAGGGCGCATAAAGCTGCTGCAAAGAATGCGGTCGACTGTGCCACCGAGGGGCACGCCGAGATCGACGTCCGCCAACGCCGATTTCTTTGCGCACTCTTTATCGACGGACGTCTATCGTGAGCGCATGTCCACGACCGCCCCCGCAGGGGCTTGCAGCATGAACTGGCAACCCTCGATGTCCCTCGTGCATCGACGCACCGGCGCCCACCTGCCGGAGAACTGGTCCGACATCGCCGTCGGCATCGCGCTCTGCGCGATGGTGCTGGCCTGCGGCTGGATCGCCCACCATCCCTTCGGGTGACCGTCGGACGGGCGGCGTTCGGCCGCCCATCCCGACGCGGCCGGCGCGGCCGGCGCCGACGCTGCGCCGCTGCATTGCGCAGACCGACTCCAGGCCGGCGCTGCAGGGCGGTTTCGACTACTCGCGAAGGCTCGAGCGCCGCCCGTCATGCAACGCAGGATGGTCAACATGAACGCGATCGTCGGGATCCTGGAAGGTGCGATGTTCCTCGCGGCGAGCATCCTGCTCGTCGTCTCCGTGGACCTTCGCATGTCCGACCGTGCAGGCGGCAGGATGCCGAGAGTGCTCGCCAACGCGAGCCAATGGAAGGACGACTGCGCAGCCCTCGTGCTCGCCGCGCTGGGGGCTCTCGCACCCGCCCGATTCGGGCTGCTCGCATACGCGATCGGCGCGCCGCTGATGATCTGGCTGCTCCGCCGCACGCTGTCGCGCGCTCGTCGCGTTCCGCAGGTGTCCTGAGAGACGATCGGTCAGCCGGTCGTGCGGCGTTACCGCGCGCGAAACGGCGGCATCGGCTCGCGGCGCATCTCCATGTAGTCCGCGTCGGCGACCCATACGCCCCAGCGTCGCCGGTCGTGCGTGACGAAGACGCCCGCGTCGTGCTCCGGTGTGCGGGTGTTGCCTGCGAGGACGCCGGACTCCGCCCGATACCACACCCCTTCGTCCGACCCGGCCTCGGGCACGTAGCGCCCGGGCAGCAAGGTGAGGCTGCCACCGCGATAGGGCACCTGCACGGGCGCCGCGAGCACGAGCGTGCTGCGTTCGCCGCTGCTCAGCGACGGACCGTCGCTCGCGCAAGCCGCGAGCCACGCGGTGCACACCATGAGGACGAACGCACGACGCATGCGGACAGTGTAGTCACGCAAGGGCTTGCGCGCCCTCGTCGTGTCGTCCACGTTTTCCCCGAAAGCCGCGTGGCGCGCGGCCGACGAATCGCATCGCCTGCGCGGCGTGCCGTGCCGGCGCGGCACGCAGGGCCGGTACTGTACAATCATCCAGTGGAACTGCAGTCCAAGCTGGCGATCCTCGCGGACGCCGCGAAGTACGACGCCTCGTGTGCCTCGAGCGGCGGCAAGCACCGCGATTCGCGCGATGGCAGGGGCCTCGGATCGAACGACGGCACCGGAATCTGCCACAGCTATGCGCCCGATGGCCGGTGCATCTCGCTGCTGAAGATCCTGCTCACGAACTTCTGCCAGTACGACTGCCTGTACTGCGTGAACCGCGTGAGCAGCGACGTGCCGCGTGCACGCTTCAGCGTGGACGAGGTGGTGCAGCTCACGCTCGAGTTCTATCGGCGCAACTGCATCGAGGGGCTGTTCCTGTCGAGCGGGATCATCCGGAGCGCCGACTACACGATGGAGCAGCTGGTCGAGGTCGCGCGCCGGCTGCGCGAGGAGCACGCGTTTCGCGGCTACATCCACCTGAAGACGATTCCCGACGCCTCGCCCGAGCTGCTTCGCCGCGCCGGCCGCTATGCCGATCGCCTGTCGATCAACGTCGAGCTGCCCACCGAACGCGCGCTGACCACGCTCGCGCCGCAGAAGGACGGCGGTGGCATCCGCCGATCGATGGCGCGCCTGCGCGTCCTGATCGACGACGCCCGCGACGAGAAGCGCGAGCGCGCCGCCGCACCCGTCACGTCGATCCCCGGCGCGGCGCCCTCGCGCAGTGCGCCGCCCCCGTTCGCCACCGGCCAGAGCACGCAGATGATCGTGGGTGCCGATGCGGCGAACGACGCGACGATCCTGTCGACCAGCGCGACGCTGTACGGCGCGTACCGGTTGCGCCGCGTGTACTACTCCGCGTTCAGCCCGATCGAGCACGCCTCGAGCACCCTGCCCGCGCAGGCGCCACGGCTGCTGCGCGAGCACCGGCTCTACCAGGCCGACTGGCTGATGCGCTATTACGGCTTCGCGCCGCACGAGATCGTGCCCGCGGGGCAGGACGGCATGTTGTCGCTCGACGTCGATCCCAAGCTCGCGTGGGCGCTCGCGCATCCCGAGCGGTTTCCGGTCGACGCGAACACCGCGCCGCGCGAGCTGCTGCTGCGCGTGCCGGGCCTCGGCGTGAAGACGATCGACCGGCTGCTCGCGGCACGTCGCGTGCGCCGCTTGTGCAGTGCCGATCTCAAGCGCCTGCAGGTGCCGATGCGCAAGGCCATGCCGTTCCTCGTGCTGAGCGATCATCGCCCGG